>NZ_JACJOD010000030.1 GCF_014695385.1 Trichocoleus sp. FACHB-46
AACAGCAGCAAGCCGGACCAGCCAACGAAGACGAAGCGATCGCGTTTCAGCCAGTCGTCGAGGGCGTCGAACCACCCCCGCTCTGCCTGCGCGCGTCCCATTGCTATGGTCATAGCGCAAATCTCCAAAGATTAAGTTATGAGTACTTAAAGAAAGTACTTTACTAACAAATCAACAGTTCCTATCTAAAAAATGAAAGCAGCAACGTTGAAATGTGAGTAGAGTTTACTTTTCTTTACTATGCATTTCATTATATGAGTAACTTTTTGAAATTTCATCCCCCTGTTGCTGAGAGCTGATCCCCATTTTTCTTAAATCCGGACTCTATGCATCCCGGATGGCCCAGAATCTGGCCTCTAATGAAAATCTAGGCAAAAGCTGTAATTGCCCTGATACCTCACCTAATCCGGAATCTGTCTATAGTTGAGATACTGAAGTCAACTTTCCATTAAATTCTGAATTACATGTTCATCATCGATTTGATTCTGAAAAACACACCCCTAACGCTGTCCATCCAGCGCAAGTCAAGCGAGGATGCTGAGACTACTTACCGACAGGTGCTGGACGCAATTAAATCTGGGAGTGGTCAAGTGTTGGAATTGTCTTGCGATCGCCAGCCAGATAAAAAGATTGCTGTGCTCAGCAGCGAAATCTCTGGTGTCCAGATTTCGGAAAAATCCGGTGCAGGTTCGGGTAAAACCCCTGGTTTCTTTGCGATCGCTGAATGAACGCAGCTACTCAGCCCGAAACAACGGATGCAGCCGTAGTTGTTGAGCAGCTCGTCTTCAAATGGCCGAAAGGGGATACGGTGCTACAAGGTTGCTCGCTAGCAGTACCTGAAGGCGAATTTTGGATGCTTTTGGGTACCAATGGCAGTGGAAAATCGACCTTGCTGAGATTGCTGGCAGGTCTACTCAGCCCTCAGTCAGGCGAGATTCGCACCGCACAACCTGTGGGTTTTGTGTTTCAAAATCCTGACCATCAGTTGGTAATGCCAACGGTTGGAGCTGATGTTGCCTTCGGCTTAGTAGAAGAAAGGCTTTCGCCAATGCAGGTGCGTCAACGGGTGGAAGAGGCCTTGACCGCGGTTAATTTGTTGGCGTTCCAGCGCCGCCCCATTTATGCCTTGAGTGGTGGACAAAAACAAAGGGTTGCCATTGCAGGCGCGATCGCCCGGCATTGTGAAGTGTTGCTACTCGACGAACCAACGGCATTACTCGATCCAGATAGTCAACTGGATTTAGTCATTCAAGTGCAACGCTTGGTCAAAAGTCGAGGGCTAACGGCTTTGTGGGTGACGCATCGTCTAGATGAATTGAATTATTGCGATGGTGCCTTTCTGCTGGACCAAGGCAGCGTGATTGATGCGGGTGAGCCGGAGCGCCTCAAGCAGCGTCTAATGCAAATTCAGGAAGTTGCCTCTGAAAGCAACCGAGTCAGCAATTAGTTTTGCTGGTCAAATATGAATCAATAGTCAGCGGCGATAGAAGTGATTCTGTCGCCGTTTTTGCAACAGAACGCAACAAAAAATGCCATGATTGGCAGTACGGACTATATATTTATGCAAACCTAAAACTTTTTTCAACAATGCCCCGCTCTTTGCTACAGGCTGTTTTATTAGTGGATGGCTACAACGTAGTCGGAACTTGGCCTGAGCTGAAACAAGCGCGTGATTGTGATGGCTTAGAGGCGGCCAGATGGAAACTGATTGAAGCTTTAACGAACTACAGCGCTTTTCAAGGCTACGACACCCAAGTTGTCTTCGACGCTCAATATCGCGATACCGCCAGTAACTGCGAAATTGTCACCCAAAATTTATCTGTTCACTACACAGATTTTGGTCAGACCGCAGATACTTTTATCGAAAGAGCCTGTGCTTTGTTTCGCCATGATATTCGTAAATTTCATAGTCGGCTGATTGTGGCGACTTCTGATCGGGCTCAACAGTTGACAGTGGTTGGGTATGGAGCGGAATGGATGTCGTCGCAACAGTTAGCTTTTGAGGTGGAGACGGCTGCCCGTCGCATCCATCGCAAGCAACGTAACACTCAGCGATCGCCTCAGCGGTTTTTGGCTAATTCCCTCGATCCCGCTGCTCAACAGCGTTTGGCAGAGCTACGCATGGGTGTGAAACCGAAAAAATTCAGAAAATACTAAATTTCCCCAAAAAAAGTTTTCAAAAGGGGTTGCAAAGATAGGAACAGTCTGGTTATTATAGGTTTCGCGCGCTGAAACGTTCCTCAGTAGCTCAGTGGTAGAGCGGTCGGCTGTTAACCGATTGGTCGCAGGTTCGAGTCCTGCCTGGGGAGTTTAATCAAAGATAGGACATATATTAGGTGAGACCTGAGCCTGACAAAGATTGGTCTAAGTTCTGGTGGTTGGAACCGGATGTTACCTTTCTGAATCATGGAGCCTTTGGGGCTTGTCCTAAACCAGTCCTAGAAGTCCAACAGCAATTTCGCTTGCGCTTGGAGCAACAGCCGCTGCGGTTCCTGGCTCAAGATCTAGAAGGTTTATTGGATTCGGCTCGGCAGGTATTAGCTGAATTTGTTGGCGCAGACCCATTAGATCTGGTGTTTGTGCCGAATGCTACGACAGGCATCAACACAGTTTTGCGATCGCTTCATTTCATGCCTGACGACGAGCTGCTAACGACAAACCATGAATACAATGCTTGCCGCAATGCCTTAGATTTTGTCGCCGCTCGTTCTGGTGCTCAGGTAGTAGTGGCGGAAATTCCTTTGCCTATCGAATCACCGCAGCAAGTGATTGAAGCAGTTGTTGCTAAGATTTCGCCTAAAACCCGGCTAGCGCTACTAGATCATGTCTCCAGTCAAACAGGCTTGGTAATGCCGATTCAGGCGTTAGTCAGAGAATTGAGCCAACGGGGGATCGATACTCTCATAGACGGAGCGCATGCGCCAGGAACCATACCACTGAGTTTGCCTACGATTGGGGCTACGTATTATACCGGGAATTGCCACAAATGGTTGTGTGCGCCCAAGGGAGCCGCTTTTCTCTATGTACAGCGCGATCGCCAAGCCCAGATTCGCCCTTTGACCATCAGTCACGGAGCCAACTCTCCCCGCACCGATCGCTCACGATTTCGTTTGGAGTTTGACTGGCCTGGTACCTACGATCCGAGTGCTTATCTGTCTGTACCTACAGCGATCGAATTCCTGGGGGGATTGCTGCCTGGAGGATGGCCAGAATTGATGGCGAGAAATCGTGCCAAGGCTCTAGCAGCTAGAAAGGTTTTGTGTGAAGCCCTAAACGTCTCGCCCCCCTGCCCCGATGAAATGATTGCGGCTTTAGCTGTGGTGCCGCTACCGGATGGCTCTTACCAGGCGTTGCAAATCTCTCTCCTTAACCAATACGGCATCGAAGTGCCCATTGTGCCTTGGCCTGGGGGACAAAAGCGCTTAGTCCGGGTAGCCGCGCAGATTTACAACACAGTGTTGCAATATGAATATTTGGCTCAGGCGCTAGTAAAGTTGCTAGCAGCAGAAGCAGGATAAAAGGACAGCAGCCTTTGGCAAAGGAAAAGTTTAAGAAATAGGTTCTTCGGGCAACTGCAATACGCGACCTCGCCAGGTCCAGCCCCAGCCTGTTTCGGTCTTAATAATTGAGCCAATGGCGATCGCGGCCACTAAAGCACCGCCCACCCCGCTCAGCCACCAATACTGGGTCGAGCTGCCCGAGACTTGGCTACCAATGCGCCGTAACTGATACTGGAGCGCAATGATGATGAGAGCTAAACCAATGTCTACATAAGGAAGCCAAGTGTAGGAGGCACCCCAGGCTCCGTAAAGGGCGATCGCCAGCCCTAGCCAGGGTAGTGAGTAAACCACTAGAACAATCAAAGCCAGATACAGCATCAACCCAACGCTACGGTGCGCCCCTAAATACAAATTCTTGGTCCAGCCTTCCCACAAAGCTGCCCAAGAGCGATACATCCGCACTTTGACGATATTGGTACCAATTACATATTGCAGCTTCAGCCCACTTCGTTTGGTTAGTCGAGCCAGTTCCACATCCTCAACGATCTGATTAGCCACGGCTCGATGACCGCCAAGCTGCTCGTAGGCAGCACGACGAAACAACATGAATGGCCCCGCTGCAAATGCTGCTGTTGCGGCTGGATCGTTGACCTCGGCGAAGTTAAAAGCAGCAATGAGTTGGTTAAACATTAAGGGTTGCACCAGCCACTCTGCCAAGCAACCACAGATTAAACCAGGACCACAACTTAACAAGTCAGTCTCCTCTTGAACTGCGGCTTGGAGGGCTGTCTCGATGCCGTTTGGCTGCAAGCGAGTATCAGCATCAATGAATAATAAGAAGTCTCCGCTTGCCTGCTCAACGCCTTGAGTGCAAGCCCAGTTTTTGCCAGCCCACACTTCCCCATTTGGCCGAGGCTGCCCCGCTAAAACTTTGAGCCGGAGATCACCTAGACTCAGTTGCAGAGCTTGAGCGATCGCAAGCGTATTATCGGAAGATTGGTCATCCACTACCCACAGTTCAAATTGCTCTGGGGGCATCTGAGTGCTGTTTAGCACTGCTGTAACGCAGTCCTGGATGTTTTCTGCCTCGTTATAGGCAGGGATGATGACTAAGAGGCGCGGTAGTTGCTCAGTAGCGATCGTGTCGATTGGTAGAACTGAGAGCTTTGGCGCAGCCTCAATTGATTGCCGAAATTTCGATGAAAAAAGAATAATTCCTACCAAAGATAGGAGTAGCAGCGCTGACAATATCAATGTTTTACCTACTTAAAAGGCGCTCACCTATCATTTCATCTTAGTTATCGCGAATTTAAGGAAAATTTAGGATTAAGCCGCGCCGAGCTGAGATATGCAGCTAAATTGCGAAATTCACTCTAAAAATAATTGTTGAGAAGAACTTACATCATCCTTTAGGAAGGATTTAGAATCCTTGCTTATAATCTGTACAGGAATCTTCGCATTCCTCAAGTGGTTCGTATGGAACCTTAAAAAATTACTGTAGAGAAGACTTCTTAATGATGCCCCGGATACTTGTTATTGATGACGATCCTGCGATTTCAGAGCTAGTGGCAGTCAACCTAGAAATGGCTGGGTATGACGTCAGCCAAGCGCCGGATGGCATTAAAGGTCAAGCTATAGCTCTGCAATTGCAGCCAGATTTAATCATGCTGGACCTGATGCTGCCTAAGGTGGACGGGTTTACAGTGTGCCAGCGACTGCGCCGAGATGAACGCACTGCTGATATTCCAGTGCTGATGCTGACTGCTTTGAGCCAAACTCAGGACAAGGTAGAGGGCTTTAATGCAGGGGCCGATGATTACCTGACGAAGCCATTCGAGCTAGAAGAAATGCTGGCAAGGGTGCGGGCCTTGCTCCGTCGGACCGATCGCATTCCCCAAGCTGCTAAGCACAGTGAGATTCTTAACTACGGCCCTCTTACCCTTGTACCGGAGCGGTTTGAGGCGATTTGGTTTGATCACACCGTCAAGTTAACTCATTTAGAATTTGAGCTATTACATTGTCTGTTGCAGCGGCACGGCCAGACGGTTTCTCCCAGCGAAATCCTCAAGGAAGTTTGGGGCTATGACCCAGATGATGACATTGAAACGATTCGGGTGCATGTGAGACATCTGAGAACCAAACTGGAACCCGACCCTCGCCATCCGCGCTATATCAAAACTGTCTATGGCGCAGGCTATTGCTTAGAGCTACCCGGTAATGAAAAGTCAGAAAATTCAGAGGAACTGTTGGTGGAGTAATTCCCGGCAGTTCTGAAAATTATTCTGCCACTGATAACAGCTCAGCCTGCAATCGCTCCTCACTCAATGCAGGCTAGCTTTTGTTTGGTGTTGCGACTGCTATTCTTACTCATGATTTCTAGCCCACTCACACTGGTTCCAGCGTTGATGAAGTGCTTCTTGGCTAGGTTTGTAAGTTGTAGCTGAAGGAAGGCGCAACTTTTTCTGATGCAGATCGCTATAGCTGCTTTGGCGAAGGCTAGGGTGAAGCAATACTGTATGAGTTTCTGGCTCTATGGCAATTAAGTTGAGGTCAAAAAGCGTGTGTAAATCACCTCTTAGCAATAGTCCATTCACAATTTGATTGCTGCCATTATCGCTATAAGGAATAATGTGAGCTGCTTCTAAAGCCTCTTCTACATCACAGTTTGTTATGGCACATCGGCTGTCATATACATCAATCAAATTTTGTCGAAATAGAGACTGCCCTTGCCGTCGAATAATAGAAACAAGAATTTTTCTTTTAGCCTCTTGAAGATTCTTGGCTACCCCAGGAGCATCGATAATATGCTTTCTTATACGAGAAAGCTCACTAACTTCCAGCGTTTTACTAGAAGCTAATATCTTAATTTTCTCCCCTGCGTTTTTAGAGTTAACTAAATCTGATTTGTCCAGAAATAGTTTTTGAGCTACGGTAAAATCTTCTATAGCTTTTTGTTTGTTGCCTAACTCAGCATGAATAATTCCTCGTTGGTAATAAGCAACTGAATTATCAGCAGGCTCTATTTGAGTTGCTTCAGTGTAGTTTTGCAATGCTTCATGCTGTTTTCCTAGCTTTTGATATGCATTGCCTCGACCGATATATGCTTTGGTTAGGTTAGGGTTGACGTGAATTGCTTGCGAGAATTTGTCAATAGCTTCTACATATAGTTTTTGGTTGATACTATCTTGTCCTGCTCTGTAGAGGGCTTCTGCTAAATGCACCCCAAATCCTTGCCTTGACAGATTTAAAGCATGTTTTTCCCAACACTCATTTAATAAGGTGATGCATTCTTCTCTAAAACTTCCTCCAGACCCCTGGAAATGGAAGTTGGCTTTTGAAAACTGTGGATCTTGCTTGAGCCGTTTGATTTCTAGAGGTTGGTTGTAATCAACAACTGAGTACCATTCATGAGCAACAGCTAAAATTACATTTCCTTCCTCGTCATAGCATGCTTGATATGCTTCACTGACATTGCTGTAGTTTTTTTCTAAAAGCCTGAGTTGATACTCTTTTTCAGCAGCAACAATGCGTCCGTATGCAAAGAAGCCTAGAGGTTCACTGCCTACTCTTTTGAAGTAAGCGGCATCATTGACTTCTATGGACTTAACACTGCCACAAGTCCATACACCTCGATGAACTTTACCTCTGGACAATAATTCTTTTGCTTCTTTTATTTCATCCTCAACACCGTGATACCAGGTTTCTCTATTACACAAAAATACTCTCGTTGGCATCCAGATCTCCTAGCTGATATTTCTCTGTCTCACAAAATAGTTTTCCCAATTGTTACAATTTTTAGTGGTTAGATTTTGTGAAGGTAAGTTTTGAACTTAATTTCACAAAATCTAAGAAATATTTTTAATTAGCATAAAAAACGATCGCCCAACTATTAAGTCAAGCGATCGCGATTGGAGTAATTGCGAATTGAGAAACTTAGCGCTAAATCAGTTAGGGAGCGAGGGCGTTACCGCGCAGCAAGCTACCAATCGTTTTAGCCGTGATTTTGAGTTGTACCAAGGGATTAGCAGGCACAACGGTTTTGTAAAGGTAGCTGTCGAATGTGAGCTTCTGCACATCCATGTCGGCGCACATTTCTACAAACGCTTCGCGGGTGGCATCTGAGCGATAAAAGACAGATTGTAAGATGTCCAACACCTTATAGGTGAGGCCGTACATTTTATCCCAACGCTTGATGTACACCTTCAAATCAGCTTCGGTGGGAATCCGCTGGCCCTGGTTAGAAAATTCCACAATGGCTTCAGCGCACATCCGAGCGGACTTCGCCGCAAAGTAAATCCCTTCACCCGAAGACTTGGTGACAGTACCCGCAGCATCACCGACCAGAGCCACACGACCCACGACCCGGCGGGGTCTGGGGTGCTCAGGGATGGGGTGAGCTTCTACCTTGATGATTTCGCCACCTTCGAGACGCTTAGCAGCACGGGCGCGAATCCCTGCTTGCAGCTTCTTGATGTCAGCTTTGTTCACGTGCATTGTGCCCGTGCCCACCGCTACGTGGTCATATTTGGGGAAAACCCAAGCGTAGAAATCAGTAGAAACGTCGTCACCGACATACATTTCTGCCAGATCTTGGTAGTAAGCCATTTTGTCTTCCGGCAAGCGAATCCGCTCTTGGAAGGCGATCGCATAGTTGTAGTCTCCTGCGTCAATGGCTTTGGCAATCCGGGAGTTAGCCCCATCTGCCCCCACGACCAAGTCAACTTGCAAAGTCTTAGCAGTGCCTTCTAAGCTGCCATCCGAGTGGTCAGCATAGTGCAGTGTGTAAGGGTCCTTGTTGTTGCTGGGAATCTCAAGTTTATGAACAGTGCCATTAATTAGCTTCGCGCCTAGCTTTTCTGCGCGATCGCGCATGAAACCATCGAGGACTTCCCGACGGCACATGCCAATGTATTCGCCTTCCTTGAGCGTGCTGCCAATGCTGACCTCAACGTTGGACGGTGAGATCATTTTCATTTTTCTCACCTGCCGATCAATGATGTTGAGGGGCAAGTCAAATTCCTCCACCATGCAGAGGGGAATGGCTCCACCGCAGGGTTTGGCGTTATCTAATTTGCGCTCGAATAAATAAGTTTCGATACCAGCTTTTGCTAATGTCTCAGCAGCGGAAGAACCTGCTGGACCGCCTCCAACAACAGCAACCCTTAGTGCCAAAGGTCTTTCTCCCAATCTCTTCTACGGCTACAAGAGGAGATGGTATCACGGACTTTTTCTCTCCAGCAGACTCAACAGAAGAGATATGACTGAAATGCAACAGACCTTAATATACCGACATGAATTTGGGTGGTTTGACTCATGCCCTGAAGCACTTTTGTAAAAGCTCAGTTCGTAACAGACTTGTCTGTAATCTGTGGAATTTAAGTACAGAATTAAGTGAATTAGATACAGTTCATGGTATAAAACTACAGTAATCTCATCGGTGAACCGGGATTTTAAGCGCGACTCATCGCTGATCCTGTCGCTTTCACCCTTCCTAGGTCAGTAGCAATGGGCATTGTAGTCGAAAACGTATCTAAGCAGTTCGGTAGCTTTCAAGCGGTAGATCAGGTGAGCTTGGAAGTAAAAACTGGCTCATTGGTGGCTTTGCTGGGGCCATCAGGGTCAGGCAAGTCCACACTACTGCGCTTGATAGCAGGGTTAGAAACGCCAGACAGCGGAAAAATTTTGCTAACGGGTAGAGACGCGACTTATCAAAGTGTCCAAGACCGCAATATTGGCTTCGTGTTTCAGCACTATGCCTTGTTCAAGCATCTGACCGTCCGGAAAAATATTGCTTTCTCTTTAGAAATCCGCAAAACTCCCAAGTCAAAGATTACAAATCGGGTGGAAGAGCTGCTAGACCTAGTTCAACTCAGAGGGCTAGGCGATCGCTATCCGTCACAACTCTCTGGGGGCCAACGGCAGCGAGTTGCTTTGGCAAGGGCGTTAGCAGTGGAGCCGCAAGTGCTACTGCTAGATGAACCTTTTGGGGCGCTAGATGCCAAGGTACGGAAAGATTTAAGAGCCTGGCTACGGCGACTGCATGATGAAGTGCATGTGACGACAGTATTTGTTACTCATGACCAAGAAGAGGCAATGGAAGTCTCAGATGAGATTGTGGTGATGAATAAGGGCCGTGTTGAGCAAATGGGCTCACCCGCCGAGATTTACGATCATCCTGCTAGCGCCTTTGTCATGAGTTTTATTGGTCCGGTCAATGTGCTGCCCAGTAGTTCTCGCATTTTCCAAGACAATGGTTTCGACTCAGCTCACCCAGAAGTATTCCTGCGGCCTCAGGATGTGCTGATTGAAACGTCCCCGAATGGCGTGACGGCAGCTGCCAGAGTCAGTCGCTTAATTCACTTGGGTTGGGAAGTTCAAGCCGAGCTGACCTTGGATGATGGCCAAGTGGTGACGGCGCACCTAACACGAGAGCGCTTCAATGAATTGAACCTGGAACCTGAGCAGCGGGTCTACGTGAAGCCTAAGGAAGCAAAATCCTTCCCCATCTACTACTCCATCTAAATTTGCGTTTGTAAGGCTTTGAGTTTGCACAAGTAATTGCCCAAGTGATTGCCTAAGTAATTGCTCTGGCCTGAGCTTAAGTTCAATCAGTCAAGCTATCCGAAACTTTCCTGATTCACTGTGGCGATCGCGAAGGGATGCAGTGGTGGTCCTCAGTACCTCACCTGATGGTCCTACTTTCGGCTTTAATCTAAGAGGGCTAATAGTGATTGCTACTAGAGAGTGGCAGTGCTAGGGTGCCTATCCTACGCCTCATAACTTGGAATCGTACGCTATGAACTGGTTGAGTTTGTCCGTCCGGCAGTGGCGATCGCTGGGCAAGTTTTTGGGTTTGTTCAGTTTGTGTTGCTTTCTTGCCATCAGTTGTGCTTCTCGACAAGCCACCCAGCCAACTGGTTCTCCTGCGGCCAATAGCACTGGCGATCGCATCGTTTTAGGGACAACTGCCAAAGTGCGGACCCTCGACCCAGCCGATGCTTACGATATTTGGGCGGGCAATTTACTCTACAACTTAGGCGATCGCCTCTACACCTATGAAGCGGGCACAACCAACCTGAAGCCGCAACTGGCAACTGCCCTGCCTCAGGTGAGTGAAGATGGCCTGACCTACAAAATTCCTTTGCGGCAAGGCGTGGTTTTCCACGATGGCACCCCTTTTAACGCCGAAGCGATGGCTTTCTCGCTGCGTCGCTTTATTGAGAATGGGGGACAGCCTTCCTTTTTGCTTAGTGACACGGTGGAGTCAGTCACAGCCACAGGAGAGAGTGAGCTAACCATTCAACTGAAGAAGCCTTTTGCTGCTTTCCCCAATTTACTCGCCTTCTCAGGGACGGTCGCTGTATCCCCAAAAGCTTACGAGGTCGGCCAAGGCAAATTTAAGCCAGCCACTTTTGTCGGGACTGGACCTTATAAATTGGCTCAGTACGGCACCGATTCCTTAAAGCTGGATGTATTTGCCCAGTATTGGGGTGAAAAGCCTGCGAATCAAGGCGTAGATATCCAGAATCTTTCGAGCCCAGCCAATTTATATAACGCTTTTCAGACAGGATCGGTGGATGTTGCTTACCAAAACCTGGACTTAGATCAGGTCCGGAGTTTACAACAGGGAGCACAGCGATCGGGTTGGCAGGTGATTGAAGGCCGAGGTGATGGCATTTACTACCTAACCTTGAACTTGCAAGACAAACCGCTGGATCAAGCCTTGGTCAGACAAGCGATCGCTGCCCTAATTGATCGCCCTCTTTTGCAACAACGGGTGTTTCAAGGCCAGGTGGAGCCACTTTACAGTTTGATTCCTACCACCTTAGATTCCTACAGCCCTGTGTTTCAACAGGCTTATGGGGATGGCAATATTGCAAAAGTTCAGGAGTTGTTGACAAAAGCAGGCTACTCCAAAGACAAGCCGCTGCAACTAGAACTTTGGTATCGTTCTAACCTGACCAGCAATGAGTTGGTTGCTACCACCCTCAAGGCTTTAGCTGCCCAAAAACTGGGTGGAGCCATGACGATTGACCTAAAAAGTGTAGAGTCGGCGACTGCTTACCAAAACTTGGATAAAGGCGCTTATCCGATGTTTATTTTGGACTGGGCTCCTGACTTTTTAGATGCAGATAACTATATTCAGCCCTTCTTAGCTTGTGCTAAAGGCTCAGAAACCACAGGTTGCCAAGAGGGTGCTAGCAAGGGCCAAGGCTCTTTCTACTACAGCGATCGCATCAATCAACTAATTGACCAAGAGCGTCAAGAACGAAATCCCCAGGCCCGCCAAAAAATCTTTGGAGAAATTCAAGAACTTTTGGTGAAGGACGTACCCTTTATTCCCCTTTGGCAAAATAAAGAGTACTTATTTGTTCAAAAAGGCATCTCAGGAGCCCGTCTAGAAGCAACCCAAAAAGTTCCGTTTAGCTCCCTTAAAAAGGGGTAATTCCGTTAGTTAATCTAGTTAATCGTTTTACCCTAGTTCAAGCTACTAGCAAGACTAATGGATTGGATACAAACCAAATTCGTCGCGAATTGAGTTTGTTAACAATTGAGATGCTAGTAGCTTGCCTGCTCGCTTAGTACTACGTAGGAAAAAGCTATCAGAATTGTGAGCTTTTCTAGGGTTGTTGGGATCACTTAGATTTTTCTGATAATAAATGTTTTCTCCATTAAAAACATTGTAAATTGCTCCAGAAAACGGTAAAGGATCAATAGGCATATTTCTTTTTTTCATAGATTTCTCTACATTTCTATGCCCAATCCAATAGGCCTGCTCTTTAGTCTCTCCAGAGAATTCTGATAGCTTATAGGCGCTGTATTTAATGATGTTTGAAGTGCCACATTTAAGATGGAAGCTGCTTTGGTTCCGGTAGATTAATCGGCTCCCATTTTCATACTCGTAACCTTGATTGATAAACCATCCGTTAGCTTGAGGATTCTGGCTCACAAAAGCTGCTAAGTGCTTGCTCACACAATCATCAGCATCTACAAGCATGGTGTGTGAAGGGTTAAATTTCTCGGCGAAGGTCAACCCAAATGAAACCTTTTGTAGCTTATCTCGAAGTTTGTCATCCAAAACATCCAATCTGGGTGGATCAAAGCTTACTGGCACATATTCAATGCTACTATGGCTAAACTTAATGTCAGGGATCTCATGGCAAGCAATCACCACTTTAAAGTTGGGTGATGTTTGATTGCAAATTGATTTTATACATCTTTCAAAGAGCTGAGAAACTCTTTCCCACGAATTAGAAACGCTTGAACTTTTGAGAGGAACAACAAAAACAAGCATAAGAACTTAGTTTTCTAAGTGGTATCCCTTAAAACCAGCATCCGGTGTCAGCTTTCTGCTTGTTAACTGTAATTTTTAGGCAGTGATGCTGATTATTAAAGAGCAAACCATTTAGAAAGTTTAGTTGCCCTTGTTACATTCTCGATTTATGTTCAGTATCAACCCACAAAATTCTGATACTTAGTACTAAAGCCCTATGTCTCGCTCGAAAGCGCTGCAATATTACGTTGTTGCTCGTTTGTTTTTAGCTCCTTTGATGCTTTGGACCATCACTACAGTTGTGTTTCTGTTGCTACGGGCTACTCCTGGTGATGCCGTAGATGTGATTTTGGGGCCGAGAGCACCAGAGGCCGCAAAAGTAGCCTTACGGCAACAGTTAGGGTTGGATTTGCCTCTTTGGCAGCAGTATCTCAACTACTTGGGCGATTTGCTACGTCTAGATCTGGGCACTTCGTTAACTGTCCGAGGCCAATCGGTATGGGAAATCATTCAAGCTTATTTCCCCGCCACGGTAGAGTTAGCGGTCTTTAGCATGGCGATCGCGTTGCTAGTTGGCGTCAGCGTTGGCATTCTCTCAGCTTCCAAGCCAGATACTGTGTTTGATGCGGGTGGGCGACTGTTCGGCATCATTACTTATTCGGTGCCCCTGTTCTGGGCAGGCATGTTGTTGCAACTTATTTTTGCAGTGCAACTCCGTTGGTTTCCGATTGGAAGCCGTTTTCCAATCACGGTGCCAGTACCACAAGGGCCAACTGGGCTCTACACGGTGGACAGTCTTCTCAGCGGCAACCTCGCGCAGTTTGGAGTTGCGCTTTACTATCTCACTTTGCCTTGCCTCACCTTAGGAATTTTACTCAGTGGCATTTTTGAGCGGATGGTGCGAGTGAATCTCAAGCAAACCCTGAAGGCGGATTATGTAGAAGCTGCCAGAGCTAGGGGGATTTCTGAAGGCAAAGTTTTGTGGTCGCATGCCCTCAAAAATGCCTTGATTCCTGTGATCACGGTCTTAGGATTGACTCTCGCTGCGATGCTGGGAGGTGCCATTTTGACAGAAGTGACGTTCTCTTGGCCAGGGTTAGCCAACCGCTTGTACGAGGCGATCAATCAGCGAGATTATCCTACGGTGCAGGGCATTGTGGTATTTTTTGCGGCGATCGTTGTTTTGGCCAGTATCGCGATCGATCTCTTAAATGCCTATGTTGATCCTCGGATTCGCTACTAGGGTCCGTCTGAGTTAAGAATCTCCCTCAAATGGCTGAACTGAGTCGAATTAGATTTACAACTGAAGTAGGTAGGAACATCATTCTGCCAGGCCAAGACCGCAGTAATTTCACCCTTGCAGCTCGTCCTGTTGCAGGAGGCAAGAGTTTGGCAGTTAAGCGAGATTAGATATAGAGCCAAGCGTTCCTTGGAGGCAAGGAATATGAAACGAGAACTGTTAGCAGCCACTGCATTATTGACAACTTTGTGGATGGCTATGCCAGCCCAAGCTGAAGACCCTGACCATGTTAAGCAACTTCTAAGCACCAAAGTTTGCAGTGGGTGTAATCTCACGGGTGCTGACTTGAGAGGCGCCAATTTGACAGGTGCTCATCTACTAGGCGCTGACCTAAGAGGTGCAAACTTACAAGGGGCATTGCTGAACCGTGCCAATTTGGAAGGGTCTGACCTCACAGGCGCTAATTTGCAAGGAGCTAACTTGGCAGGAGCCTTTGCTAGTGATGCTGTCTTTGACCAAGCCAATTTGAATCTCGCGAACCTTGCCAGTGCTCAGCTCCATCACGCCAACATGCAAGGTGCCACGATTAATGGAGCCAACTTAGCTGGTACGCAGCTCTTTGGCACCAACCTCAACATTGGTGGTGAATAAGGCGAACCTCAATCAGGTTAGTCGTTTGCCAACCCTAGTTCCTCATGCCTTAGCCTTACGGATTCGTTTGTGATTCAGGTTGAGGCTGATTAGCTAGCTCGATTTGCTTAGTGAAATAATCTTGCTGGTGGTTAAGTTGCTGAGCTAGGGTGAGACCTTGCTGGAAGGCCGCAACTGCTTGGGCGTATTCTTTACGAGCTGTGTGAATTTGGCCCAGCTTGTCGTAAGCATTCATTCTGCCGTAGACATTGTAGGACTGGGCTTCTACATCTACTAAAAACCCATAGATACGTAAGGCTTTGTCTAGCTCATTTTGCGCTTGGTAAAGTTCGCCCAAACGTTTCAAAGCTTCGCTGGCATGAGCGAATTGTTGTAGGGATTGGGCTAGAAGATAAGTGGCTTGATAGTTTTCTATGGCTTGATTAAGTTGCCCTAGAGCTTGATAATTGGCAGCGATCGCCAGCTTTAATCTGGGTACTTGAGTGGCATCTTGAGCTTGGTAAAGATTAATCAGTTCTTGCTGAACAGCGATCGCGGGCTCTGGTTGTTTGCCTTGTTCGTAGATGTAGGCAAGCTGTTGGAGTAGGCTAGTTTCAGTCAAGGTTCGGCTAGGAGTGGCTCCTGGGAGGGTTCCTCGATTGCGAACCAAAGTCAGGAGTTGTTGATAGGTAGTAGCTGCATTGTTGTAGGAAAACCAGTTGACGTGAAGCTGACCAATAGTATCGAGGGTACTAGCTTCTGCCGCTAAGTCTTGCTGCTGGCGCACGATCGCCAAAGTTTGTTCGTACACAGCCACGGCTAAATCTTTCGCTCGCAGCTGCTGATAAGCTTGCCCCAGCGATCGCAAAAGTTCCAAGTTATTAGAAGATTGAGCTTGCTGTTGAATGGCTTGCAGTCGCTCAGAAATTTGTCTGACATCGGTGGTGCGGTTCTCTTCCCAAGCTATGCTACCCACTCGGTTCAACGCTGCTACTTCTTCCAATAAACCCAACGCTCGTCGCAGGCGTAACTCTCGGTACCAAATTTCAAAAGCGCTTTCTAGTTGTCCTGAGCGGAATTGCGCAGTGGCTTGAGCGTTAAGTTCATCCAAGGCCGTCCTAAGGGTTTGCTGTTCCTGATCCGTCAGAGGGCGATCGCTCGTGGCTGCTGGTAACAAAGGATCGGGAAGTTTCAGTTCCAAAGGATTCGGTGGAAATTCATCGGGTTGGGTTGCTTTCTTGGCGGCAGCACTGGGGGCATAGCTACTTAGACCAAGCACAACTAGAGCTGCAATGATGCTGCCACGCTGCAATACTTGTGGCGATCGCAGCCATCTAGTAAGGCTGGCTAGCCGATTGAGGGAACCGAAGGGTAAAGTCATGGCTGAATTGTGTTGCCGCATCCTAAGTTAAAGCACGCATCTATATAAAGAGCAGAATCTAATTTTGGCCTGAAAGTTTCAGCTTTAGCACTTGATTCAATCTGGAGACAGCTAAATTTAGCGTGGTTAAGTTCAGCTATCTTTAGGTAAACTGTAGGGATTTTTAACAAAACGCCTTAAAGTTCTGGGATGGCATGGGATAATGGGCACTTATTCGTGCTACAGGTCATGCAATTTCCTAAAGAGTTGAAATCCTTGACAGCATAATTGCTGAGGACTACGACTAAAAGACCTGGATAGACAATCCACGAATGCAGATATAGTTACCACCCGTAAAGGTAGTTGTCAGCGCTCTAGGACGGGTGCTTGACTTAAACACTGAGAATTTTGGTTGCACACATACAAGCGTGGCGAGTGAGGATAGCGTGAAGATTTTGATTGTTGGCAATGGGGGGCGTGAGCATGCCTTAGCCTGGAAGCTCTTGCAATCTGACCGAGTGAAGCAGATTGTTTGTGTTCCCGGAAATGGTGGCACTGCGACCTTAAATCGTTGCCAAAATCTGCCCTTGCAAGTAGAAGACTTTGCGGGGATGGCTCGCTTTGCGCTAGTTCATAATATTTCTCTGGTGGTGGTAGGTCCTGAACTGCCCTTATCTCTAGGAATTACAGATTACCTACGACAACAAAATATAAAGGTATTTGGGCCGACTCAGGCAGGAGCCCAAATTGAATCGAGTAAAGCTTGGGCCAAAGATTTGATGGCCGAGGCAGGCATTCCAACCGCGCAGGCGGCTGTATTTACGGAAGCAGAACCTGCCCAGGCCTATGTGGCGGCTCAAGGTGCCCCGATTGTAGTCAAGGCAGATGGTTTGGCAGCAGGGAAAGGAGTCACGGTAGCCATGACTGTCGAGGAGGCTCAAGCTGCGATCGCCGCAGCCTTTGATGGTCAGTTTGGCGCGGCGGGTCATCGCGTCGTGATTGAAGAATTTATGACAGGGCAAGAAGTCTCTGTGTTGGCCTTAACCGATGGCTTGACGATTCGGCCCCTGCTCCCAGCGCAAGACCACAAGCGCATTGGCGATGGTGACACTGGAGCGAATACCGGAGGCATGGGAGCCTACGCCCCAGCGCCAATTATGACCCCAGAATTGATGCGCCGAGTTCAGCAAGAAGTTTTGGAGCCTGCGATCGCCACTCTGCGGCAACGCGGCATTGACTACCGAGGTGTGCTGTATGCAGGGCTGATGATTACCCCTGAGGGCGAACCTAAAGTGGTGGAATTTAATTGCCGCTTTGGTGATCCAGAAACTCAAACAATTCTGCCACTGCTAGAAACTCCCCTGGAAGATCTGCTGATGGCTTGTGCTCAGCAACGCCTGCGAGAGATGCCCCCGATCGTCTGGAAGTCTGGTGCTTCGGCCTGTGTCGTGATGGCGGCGGGGGGTTATCCGGGTACCTATCAAAAAGGCCAAGTGATTACTGGAATGGATGATGCCGAGAGCATCGGAGCCGTGGTCTTCCATGCAGGTACCCAACTCAAGCACCAAAAAATCTTGAGTGATGGGGGTCGGGTCTTGGGTGTGACGGCGATTGGGGACACCTTTGATCAAGCGATCGCGAATGCCTACGAAGCGGTAGAGCGAATTCAATTTGAAGGAGCTTACTACCGTCGCGATATCGGGTATCGGGTCCGCACAGCTAGCTCTTCACTGAGCTGATAATTTCCTTAATTTCAGTCTGAGAAATCTGGCTAGAGGGCAGAGCTACCTTGAGAAACAGATCTCCTCAAGGAACATGTATAAAATATAGGTACTTGAGCGCTTCTATTAGAACTGTAGCTGTGAAGACAGGAAGTTCTGGGAAGCCTTAAGGAGTGCTACTGTCCTCGTTGCGTAGATTAACCTTGCTAGCGCTTTGTAAAACGATTAGAGAAGTCTTGGCTCGCTGGTGGTCTGAGTTCACGCTCCAGACCAAACTGATGGCGGCGGCTACCTTGGTGGTGTCACTGATTATGAGTGGCCTCACCTTCTGGGCAGTAAATACCATTCAGCAAGATGCCCGGTTGAATGATACTCGCTTTGGTCGGGATTTAGGGCTATTACTGGCAGCCAACGTTGCGCCTCTAATTGCGGACGATAACCGGACAGAGCTGGCTCGCTTTACTCATCGCTTCTACAGCAGCACTTCTAGCATTCGCTACATGCTCTACGCCGACGAGGATGGCAATATCTTCTTTGGCATTCCCTTTTCTGAATCGGAAGTGCAGAATTCGCTGACCATTCGGCGACGCATTCAGTTACCCGATAACTATGCTGAACATTCGGAACTCCCCATGGTGCGGCAACACCTCACCCCTGACGGGGAAGTCACCGATGTCTTTGTGCCGCTGTTGCATGAAGGCAAATATCTGGGAGTTCTAGCGATCGGCATTAACCCTAACCCGACTGTAGTGGTTTCTTCCAATCTGACTCGCGACGTGACGATCGCGGTCTTTGTCTCGATTTGGGTCATGGTGATTTTGGGAGCGGTGTTTAATGCCCTCACCATTACAAAACCCATTAAAGAATTGCTGGTGGGTGTCAAAAATATTGCAGCTGGCAACTTTAGGCAGCGAATTGATTTGCCTCTAGGCGGGGAGCTGGGTGAATTAATTCTCAGCTTCAACGACATGGCAGAGCGCTTAGAGCGCTATGAAGAACAGAATATTGAGGAGCTGACAGCCGAAAAAGCGAAACTGGAAACCCTAGTTTCAACCATTGCCGATGGCGCGGTTCTGCTCGATTCCAGTATGCATGTCGTCCTAGTGAACCCTACAGCTCGGCGCATTTTTGGTTGGGACGGCAAAAATTTGATTGGGGCTAATGTGCTGCACCATTTACCAGCGTCGGTGCAAGTCGAGTTAAATCGGCCTTTGTATCAGTTGACGGCAGGCGATCGCGAAGGAGCAGAATTCCGCATTACCCTACTAGAGCCAACTAGCCGTACCGTTCGGATTTTGCTTACGACTGTCTTTGATCAGTATCGTGAGACTGTCAAGGGGGTAGCGATCACGGTTCAAGATATTACCCGTGAAGTGGAGTTGAATGAAGCTAAGAGCCAGTTCATCAGCAACGTTTCTCACGAATTGAGAACCCCCCTATTTAACATCAAATCGTTTATTGAAACCTTGCATGAGTACGGAGAAGAACTCACCGAGGAAGAACGCTGCGAGTTCTTAGAAACGGCTAATCGGGAAACCGATCGCCTGACTCGTTTAGTCAACGATGTCTTGGATTTATCGCGTCTAGAATCTTGTAAACGCTATCACTTCGAGGCCGTAGATGTCAGTCAACCCATTGAGCAGACGCTACGAACTTATCAGCTCAATGCTAGAGACAAAGGCATCGAACTCAGCCACGAAATTGAACCAGACTTGCCAGCAGTTGTGGGTAACTACGATTTACTACTGCAAGTGTTTGCCAATCTAGTCGGTAATGCCCTGAAGTTTACTGAATCCGGTGGCAAAGTCGCGATTCGAGCTTATGTGCTTCAGTCGCAGTTCCGGTTAAAATCAGTCGCCCTACAAAACCAACCTCGGACTGTTCGGATTGAAATATCTGATACGGGAATTGGCATTGATCAAGAAGATCAAGAGGCAATTTTCGACCGTTTCTTCCGGGTTGAAAACCGAGTTCACACTCTAGAAGGGACAGGTTTAGGGCTGTCGATTGTGCGAAATATTATTGAAAAACACTACAGCGCCGTACATTTGGTGAGTGAAGTCGGTGTGGGAACGACCTTCTGGTTTGACTTAGCTGTTTTTCAAGAAGCAGCCTCGTTACTTGGAAGCTTACCGGCGGTGGACCACACGACTGATGCGAATGTGGCATCTGTACCTGCGACTCTACCTTAAACTCCGTCTTGGGGCTACGATAAGCGTGCTGTCCGTAGAAACGTGAAGTCAATCTTGAATCACCTACAACGACAGGAGCAAGCTAATCACCACTAAACCAATGAGTGCTAACCAGCCAGCATTGCGCTTGATCCAAGTTTTGAGCTGACTGAGGCCAGAGGTTTGATTGGTGTAGCTTTTACTTGCGCTCAGATTTGCATAGCTTTGGGCGCGATCTTGATAGAGTGTGCACTCTTTCGCGTAAGGTCGTTGAGGAAAATTGCAAGTGTCATCGTCGTGATAAGTGCAAGTGTCACATAAATAAGTAGCTTCATCAGCTCGATATAACGGAATCCCAGGATGTCCGTGAGCTTTCAACGCCAGGTGACATTGAGGACAGGTGATAGCTTGTGAACTAACGGTTTGATGACAGCGGGGGCATTCAGGCATTGGAGCAGAGAAGGTTCGGGTCTTCTTCGTATGCTAGCCTAAGCCCTACAGCGCCTTGAGGGAATTCGAAGGAGATCGTCTCTTATGACTGCGGAAATTTCCGCACCTGATACTCCCCCGCTTCAATGATGGGGTAGCTGCCAGCTAGTTGTTGGGCGAATTGCTGCTCTATGGCTGCTAAGCGATCGCTAGGCACAGATTTCCAAGCCTCTCTACTAGCCCAGCGGATCACCAAAATAACTTCTGTAGAGTTATCCGGATTGATCCAAACTTCCTTGCCTAAAAACCCAGGATACTCAGAGAGAAACGCAGTCCAAATTTCGGCATCTTTTTGGATGTACTGCTCTCGCATTTCAGGAGCAACCTTGATTTTGAGCCACTCGATCACCATAAACAACCCAGTCTAATGTTTCCTGTAGAGTAATTTAATCCATCTAAGTCGTCGTTGATGGCCACAAAGTAACGAGTGAGTCTAACAAACTCAAATCCCACAACCTACACCTAAAGACGGCAAGTGGTTTTTTGTTGGCCAAAGCAGGTTAGGAACGCTTTAGATTTGACAGAATAAAGCTGTAGGCTGGGTTCAGTCCGGTTTGAAGAATAACACTAAAACTTCATTAATTACACAAAAGCCTACATTTACAACTGTTGCAATCGCACAATCTGAGAAATCGCATGGACAACAATAATTTCATTAAGCAGCTACTGATGATTGGAGTGGGTACAACCTCTCTAGTAGCAGAAAAACTAAGGGAGGTCAGCGATGAGTGGGTGAGAACAGGACAACTCAATCCTGAACAAGCCAAGAGGTTTGCAGATGACTTGATGACTCATCTCAAGTCTGAGCAAGGCAATTTAGACGCTCAGATGCAGCGACAGCTTCGTAACGTTTTGCAGGATCTGGGTGTGCCCAAGCAATCTGAAATGGATGAGCTACGGGGGCGGCTTGATCGCTTGGAGCGGCAAGTGCGGGATTTAGAAAATAAGTCGTGGCGCTAAAACGGGCGATCGCAGTATTCAACTCAGAGCTTAAACTGAAAAGCATACGCTAACCTGAAACAGCACTGGATGCTGGCTGTAAAGTTAGTTGTATTTTCGATGCTAGGAGGAATTGAATTTTGCGAGAGATTTTAATTAGCTTGGGACTGATGCTAGCTTGCTGTGTACTGCTAGTCGTCACGCAGATTAGTGGTCGCAGTTCCGCGATCGCTGGGGAGTTGCAAAACACTCAACCCCAACCAGCAGTATCACAAACAGTGAGCAGCAGCTTAATTGCGCAGAACCCCCTATCTAACAACGCAGAGAAGTCCGAAAATACTGAGGTGGTAATGGATAGTAATGATGTCGTCACAACTCCTTCAGGGTTGCAGTACACCGAAATAGAAGCAGGAACTGGAGCAACTCCTCAGACTGGACAAACTGTCGTAGTGCACTACACAGGCACTTTAGAAGACGGCACAAAATTTGATAGCTCTCGCGATCGCGGTCAACCCTTCCGCTTCAAAATTGGAGTTGGTCAAGTAATCAAGGGTTGGGATGAAGGCGTAGGCACCATGAAGGTCGGTGGCCGTCGCAAACTCGTGATTCCCGCTGAACTAGGTTATGGTGCTCGTGGTGCTGGCGGCGTGATTCCTCCTAATGCCACCTTGATTTTTGATGTTGAGCTGCTGAAAATCAGCTAATTCTTGGCAAGTTTTTTCATTTGAGCTGACCTCTTCCCAAATCTCCCTCAAGCTGAAAAGCGTGTCGAGCCTAGGGGAGGGGTCGGGGGTTAGGTTTTAGGTTTCGAGGAACTGTCGGCCTCCATCACTTCAGCTGTCCAAGCAATTTCTCTAGAGTAGATGCCATTGCATCGGTGCTGTAGTGTTCTACGCATTTTTGCCGCGCCTTCAAACCTAATTGGCAAGCTGACTCCCAGTCCTGAAAGATGGCTCGAAGTTGCTCAGCAATTTGTTCTGGAGAATTAGGCTCAACTAGGTATCCGACTCCAGCCAAAATAGTCGGAATATCACCAACCTTGGTAGACAAAATTGGCTTTGCCATTGCCATACCGTCGGTTAGCTTGAGTGGGAATTGCGCCTTTGCCGTTGGTGTATCCCGCTGTGGCACCACTACTACATGAGCTGCCGCAACAATTTCAGGCATTTGCTCAACTGGGTATCTCGGCAATTGAATAATCCATTGTCCCCAGCGCTCAACCAGTTGGCGATCGTAGTCGTCTGGTCTACGGCCACCCACCATCACGAGTCTTAAATCTGGCTCGTTCAACATCTCTAAAGCCAGCAGAACATCTTCTAAACCTTTGTGAGGACGGGGTGTTCCAGGAAACATCAGGACTCTATATCCCGCAAGACCATAGCGCTCCCGGCTCGTCTCAGGGTCATATTTTTTGGGATTAAATAAAGCGGTGTCTTTCCCATTGGGTAGGTAGATGCCGCCAAACCGATTTTGGAGAAACTGAGTGTCTACAGTAATGGCATTCGCCCGACTGACCAGATTCTCGCTCCATTTCAAATACAAGGGGTGTTCTGGCTGTCTTAATGCCCCTTCCGGTTTCAACACATCCCTCGCTAACTGTTTCACCGTAGGACGGTAGGCCCATTTGTCGCCGCCGTACCAGCTTAGCTCCCAGTCATCAATATCTAAGACGACTGGACGCTTAGAAAATAATTGCTTCAATAAAGCCATACCAAAGCTGGTGGGCCTGGGCTTGACGGCGTAAATAATATCCCCATTCACCTGATCAAGCAGTTGCTTGGCTGGACTCAGTAGCCTTGGATAATTACAGCCAGGAAATGCCTGAACTGGGAGGCCAATGGGTGGATTGGGGTAGATGGATGGACCGAAGAGAAACCCAACAACTTCTACGTCATAATCAAGTTTTTGTAGAACTTGGCTCAACAAATAAGCCCTTGTCACTCCACCCCCTGATAAGTCGGGTGTAATGACAGAAATTTTCTGGCGATTTTTAGCGGGTTGGGGGCTCAAGAGTGTAGAAGGATGGAATACAGTGATGCTACCAGAAGATTTAGTCGGCTAGTTTGAGGCGACCCGTTTGCAGATAGTCAAAAATTAAGTTGATCTGCCGTCGGTCTTCAGAAGAAAGCTTAGAGTCGGAAAGAATTATAGAAGTTAATTGCAAATGCTCTCGGCGGCTCAGCTGTCCAGCTTGAATAATTTGCTCTGTAATTATTTTTATGCTTAGGCTTGATTTACTTTGCGCTGTCCACACCATGAGTATGACTTGTCCTGATACGTCTGATAACGTTTGGCTGAGGCAGTCCTCATAAAGCTATTGTCATAGCTTTATCTCAGCGGTTTGGCAAAGCTGCAATGAGCACACAATGAAGACTTAGTGAATTTGTGTAAATCTCTCTCATTAAGGTGTGAGTTGATTGCCACCCATCGCTAAGTAGTCAAATTCCTTGAGTCGCTTGAGGGGCACTTAAGCCTAAAGTGTCGTTCAATTCTGGGAAACCAATGAGAAAATGGACTGATGCAAGTTTATCGACTCCCAGCCCTCTCCGATAATTACATTTTTGTCCTGCATGCTCCTGCCCAGGGGATAGCAGCAGTGGTAGATCCAGCAGAGGCGCAGCCAGTCTTAAAGTTTCTGGCTCAGCTTGGTGCAGAATTAGTAGCGATTTTTAATACTCACCATCACGGGGATCATGTGGGTGGAAACGCAGAACTGCTGCGCAAATTCCCCACCTTAACTGTGTATGGAGGGGAGGGCGATCGCGGACGCATTCCAGGACAACAGAAGTTTCTGCAAGGAGGCGATCGCGTTCCATTTGGAGACCAAGAAGCAGAAGTGTTGTTTGTGCCAGGGCATACCCGCGCCCACATCGCCTATTACTTTCCACCTACTAACCCCGAGGACGCAGGAGAGCTATTTTGTGGGGATACACTTTTTGCAGGCGGTTGTGGTCGCTTGTTTGAGGGGACTCCGACGCAAATGGTGCAATCTTTAAGCAAGTTGCGAGCTTTGCCAGACAACACCAGGGTTTGGTGCGCCCATGAATATACCCTAAAGAATTTACAGTTTGCCTTAAGCGTGGAGAGCGCTAACTTAGATTTGCAAACCCGCTTAGCTGAGGTCGAAGCAATGCGTCAGCGTTCGGAAGCGACTGTACCCTCAAATTTGGGTTTGGAAAAACGCACAAATCCTTTCCTGCGCTGGGATGTGCCCCGTATTCAACAAGCCGTCAAGATGGCTGAGCAAGTGGAAACTTTTGCGCGTTTACGGCAACTTAAGGAGCAGTTTTAGAGAATAGTGGCACCTGTACTAAGTGACTGGGCAAAACGAAATGTGAGGGGATACTAGGAGTTGACAGAAATTAGATGGTCACTAAACTTGCGATCGCTCCTCACATTTCGATACGATAAAGTGTTCTGACGACAGCGACAACACCTCCCAAGGTACGCACAGTTAATCACAGGAAAGATCATGGCGAAACGTGTTCAGTTAGTTTTAAATCGGGATGTTAGCAAGCTAGGGAGAACAGGTGATCTGGTAGAAGTTGCTCCCGGCTACGCCCGCAATTACTTGATTCCTCAAGGCTTTGCTGTTAAGACCAACCCTGGCATTCTTAAGCAAGTAGAGCGTCGTAAAGAGAAAGAGCGTGTGCTATTGCTGGAACAAAAGCAGCAAGCTGAAACGCAAAAAGCAGTTCTAGAGAAGGCAACTCGTCTCACCATTCAGAAGCAGGTGGGTGAAGGCGATGCCATCTTCGGTACGGTTACAGCTCGTGAAGTCGTAGAAGCAATTCAGGCAGCGACAGGTGAAGATGTCGATCGCCGCGAAATTTCTCTACCCGACATTAATAAAGTTGGAACTTACAGAGCAGAAATCAAACTGCATCCTGATGTGAGCGCTGTAGTAGAGATTGAAGTCGTTGCTAGCTAATTCTGGTTAGCTAATTCTTGCCGCTTGGCGTCGGTAGAATTCTGATATACATAACAGGCTAGTGTGTGAGGCCCCATAGAGGCTGCAACTGACCAGTTTTGTTCTTCAGTGTAGGACGGGTGAGTCAGCTACTCATCCGTCTCATTTGATCCAAACCTTTTTACAGTTGTCCCTGTTATGGTTCACGACTTAAGTTTCCAACCGCTGAGCGATCGCCTGCCCCCGCAAAACATTGATGCGGAAGAAGCCATCTTGGGCGGTATCTTGCTCGACCCAGAAGCCATCAATCGAGTGATTGATATTCTGCGGCCTGAGGCGTTTTACATTAGTGCGCATCAAGAAATCTATCGAACAGCGGTCACGCTCCATAGCCAAGGTAAGCCGACCGATCTCATGAGCCTCACAAGCTGGCTGCAAGATCACAGCCTGCTAGAAAAAGTGGGTGGGCAAAGCCGACTCGCTCAACTAGTAGATCGCACGATCAGCGCCGTCAACATTGATCAGTATGCTTCGCTGGTCATGGATAAGTTTTTGCGCCGCAAGTTGATTCAAGTTGGCACAGAGATCGCGCAACTCGGTTATGAAACTAATAGCGAACTAGTCAAGATCCTCGATCAATCTGAGCAAAAAGTTTTCAGCATTACTCAAGACCGCCCGCAACAAGGTCTAGTCCCCACTTCCGATATTCTCACAGACACTTTCTCCGACATTGAAAGCCGCTCTTTAGGCATGGTGATGCCAGGGATCGCTTGTGGTTTTTACGACCTGGATGCCATGACCCAAGGTTTCCAGCGATCGGATTTGGTGATTGTGGCGGGTCGTCCGTCAATGGGGAAAACCAGCTTCGTCTTAAATATTGCTCGAAACATTTCCGCGTTTCACAAGCTACCCGTAGCAGTTTTTAGTTTGGAGATGTCCAAGGAGCAGTTGGTTTACCGCTTACTTTCCAGTGAGTCTCGCATTGAGAGCGGGCGTTTACGCTCTGGGCGGATCAGCCAGACTGAATGGGAACCTTTGGGGCACGCCATCAGCACATTGTCACAGCTAAATGTTTACATCGATGATACGCCGGACATCAGTGTGACCGAGATGCGCTCCAAGTCCCGTCGCTTGCAGGCAGAGAATGGAAAACCCTTGGGACTTATCTTGATCGATTACTTGCAGTTAATGGAGGGTAGCGGCTCAGACAACCGAGTTCAAGAGTTGTCGAAAGTAACTCGCGGACTGAAAGGTTTAGCACGGGAACTCGGTGTTCCAGTGATTGCCTTATCGCAGTTAAGCCGAGGTGTGGAATCTCGGACTAACAAGCGACCCATGATGTCTGACCTGAGGGAGTCGGGATCGATCGAGCAGGACGCGGATTTGATTATGATGATTTACCGCGACGAGTACTATAACCCAGATACACCCGATCGCGGAATTGCTGAGGTGATTATTACCAAGCATCGTAATGGTCCGGTGGGAACGGTAAAACTGCTATTTGAGCCGCAGTTCACCTGTTTTCGTAACTTGGCTTCTCCTAACCGCCCGTAAGGACAACTATTCTAGTTAAGTTAGCTATTAACTTTGCCGTCAGGCATTTTAGCTCCCTTGAGGTTGGCATTCATTAAATTGGTGCTACTGAGCTCGGCTCGGACCAAGTTGGCATCAGTCAGATTGGCGTAACTCAAATCGGCTCTCGCTAAATAGGCATCAATCAAGTTAGCGTCAGTCAAGTTAGCATGGCGAAGGTTGGTACGGCTTAGGTCGGCTCGACTCAACTTCGCAGCAGTGAGATTAGCTTGCTCTAATTTAGCCTTGCTCAGCTTGGTATCAGGCAAGATGGCGTTGTGTAAATTCGCGCCTGTTAGATCAACGTCGCATAATGTAGCTCGCTCCAGTTTGGCGTTGACCAAGTTTGCTCCGACTAGAATGGCACCGCTGAGTTGAGCTTCTGTGAGAAAAGCGCCACTAAGAATAGCACCTGTGAGATCTGCTTCACTCAGATCAACGTCTCTTAACATAGCCTCGCTCAAGTTTGCGCCGCGCAGGTTCACTCTTGCTAGGTCAGCACCTGTTAAATTAACACCTCTCAGATCGGTTTTAGCTAAGTTTGCGCCTCTCAGATTAGCAACATATTGACGGTTCTCTTGGCGAAAATTAGCTCCTCGTAAACAGGCACCTGTGAGATTCGCACCGCTTAAGTTGGCATTGCGTAGATCCGCGTCGATTAGATTGGCATCGAGTAAATTAGCCAAAGTAATGTCAGCACTGCGTAGATCCGCAGCTTGCAAGCTAGCACCATGCAGATCAGTATCATGAAGGTTGGCGCGGTGTAGATCTGCTTGATTGAGGTTAGTTCCACTCAGCTTTGTACCTATTAAGTTGGCTTGACTTAAATTAGCTCGACTGAGGTAGGCAAAAATGAATGATGCACCCTGCAAATCACTTTTAGAGAGGTTGATTCCAATTAAATCAGCTCCGTTTAAGTTAATGCCGCTCAAACTCAAGGCGTTAAAGTCAAGCTCACCAGCAGCATATCGCCCAATTAATTCATCTGCGTTCATAGAAGTTACTTGTAATTATTTATGACCAAAGCCTCATCCTAATCAGCAATTTTATTTCAGCTTTGAGCTGATATTTTAGGAGCTAATGTAGACGATAGTTCGCAGGTTTGATCTAAGTCATCTAGCGATCGCGCTTCATCCTTAAAAACGGGTTTCGCAGTAGAGCCAAACTGGCAAGTCTGCTCGGTCTCCACCTCGATATCAACATGGCCAGAAGTTAAGAGGGTTTCTTCAAAATTGAACTTAATCCTGGTTTGCTCAGGGGAGAAATGCTCTGAGTAAATTGGTGATGATATAGACTCAGCTGAACTAAGTTTCGGCTGGCGTTGTATGAGTGAATAAAAGGGTTTAACGCACTGAATGATGGCTCCCGCTGCCTGATTGTACTCATAGGGATCTTCTAAACAGCTGGCAATGATTTCTAGCCGAGATTCAAGGGTGGACAGGGTTTCACACTGTTCAAATAGTTGTTGTAGTAAATAATCAAATTCACAAGCTTTGAGAGCTGACCAATCAGAAGCGCTAAAAGAGAACTTATGCTGAAGTACTGAAAAGAGCAAAATTTTGGCTCGAAGAGGATTGGTATATTTCATGATTTCGAGCCGTAGTTCAAAAGGAGCATACGCACTTTTCGCTAGCTCTGTCTCTATTCCTGGCGATCGCGCTACCTGAGAAGCTGAATGTTGATCTATCGGTTGGGTGAAACTAGCTTCAGCTTGATTATTTGAAGGCAGAGCTACTGGGGCTGAATTAATGGATTGGCAGTAGAGGGCTTCAAGAGACTGAGTGATTGTATCGGCAATTAAAAAGTAGTCTGCTTTCCGGTTTAAGGTACTAACAACACTGCTTAAAAGTAGTTTTAGGTCAGTGAGGTTGCCAGCGATCGCATGTAGCTCGGCAATTAAAACTTCTAGGGGTATTGCTTGTAGCTTGCTTGGATCATTCTCCCAATAATTCCTACAGACGCAAAGAATTAGCTTTTTGATCCGAATCTTCTCTGGTTGAGCTTCTAGATGGGAGGAAACTTGTGTGTAACAAGTTGACTCTTTGGAATAAGCTTCTTGAGCAAATTGAGGCTCAACTACCAAATTCGTCTGCTCAGTTTGAATAACTATTTGTGTATCGCCGTTGTCACTCATTAACTGAGTTGAAGCTGGCTTCTCAGCGTATAAGGTACTGAAACAATTAATAATGCTACCCACAACCAGAGAATATTCGGTTTGGCGATTAAGGGTTCTTACAATACTGTTAAGTACTAGCTCTAGGCTCTCTAGAGTTGGTGCTAGCTCCAAAGACTCTTCGACTAACTCTTGCCAGTGGTATTGCTGGAGCTGATCTAAGTTATTCTCCCAAATATTTTTGCAAATATAAGTGAGGATTTTTTTGATTCTAATTGAGTTTTTGTCTTGAGCAAGCCTACCAGCGACTCTAAGTGCCTCTTGTTGCTTTGAGGTAATATTTGACTCTAATGAAATCTCAGAATAAAGACTTTTGATTTTTTGGAAAATAAGATTGGCAATTAAACTGTACTCCGCTGGTTTGCTCAAACCTTGAGCGACCCTGGTTAGATGAGAGTTGAGAGCGCTGGAAGTGGGATGAAGGCTAAGTAATTCTTGAATAAGATTTTTTAGAGAATGAGAGTTGATAATATCTAAATTGTTTTCCCAAAAATTTTTGCAAATATAAAAAATTAGCTTTTTAATCCGAATTGAGTTTGGATGCTGTTCTAGGTCATGGGCGATCGAATGTAGCAGCTCTGTATTTGCCATGATTTTTGTTTGGAAAAATGCACCTAAGCGAGCCAAGACAGCTCAAAGGAGAACTTAATGGAATTCTTTACCTTAAGCATGCCCAGTTACTTAGATGAACTTGGTACGTCACTAATAGGAGTTTATCTGGAATTAACCCCAGCTTTAGCGGTTGCAGTTTGACTACACCATCTCTTTAAAGTTTCCAGGGTTGTGCAAACCGCAACTGCTGAATTTGTGGCTCCCTGTCCGGATTAGACTGTTAGTGAATTCCTCAAGTTTCGCTGAAGGTCAATGCTTGACCCCGGACCTCTGTGTTCAGCTTCCCGGGGTCATAAACCACTTGGCCTCCCACAATAGTCGTTACAGGCTAGCCTGTTAACTCCCAACCTTCAAAGGGACTCCAGCGACACTTGGTTTGGAGGGTTTCACGCCTGACTGAAGCATAGTTTTCTAGGTCAAAAGTACGAGGTCAGCATCGTAACCTGGAGCGATCGCGCCTTTTTTCGGAATGCCATAAGCCTTGGCAACGGCTGTGGACATCCAATGAGCTACTTGGGCCACGGTACAGCGTCCCGCTTTAGCTTGAGTCAACATCAGAGGCAGCGAGGTTTCAACACCTGGCATGCCTGAAGGTGTGTTGGGGTAGGTTTGGGCTTTTTCTTCTAAGGTGTGTGGGGCGTGGTCAGTGGCAATAAAGTCAATTACGTCATCGAGTAAGGCTTGCCATAACGCCTCATTGTCATGAGGCGATCGCCTGTGGCAAAGATGGACTCTAGGGCTGACTCTTGATCTACCAACAAAGGGCCATGCATTGAGCCCATGAAAATCTTGATGCCACAAGCTGGTTGCGCCTCTAGTAAATCCGTGAGGTTGTCACCCGTTGCCCCGATAAAAAAGCCGTAATTCACCAAACACTTTTCCGCCGCTCGGCGCAGTTTATCGTCTAGCGCGGCTTGGTTAGTGGTTAGTGGGCGGGTGTTGGGCATTTCCAGGAAAGAAGTAACGCCTCCCTGGGCACAGGCACAACTGGCGGTAAATAAATCTTCCTTGTGCTCCAAACCTGGTTCGCGGAAGTGAACCTGCGGGTCAATCACTCCTGGCAACAAAGTGAGTCCTTGAGCGTCTATTATTTCCTGGCTGACTGCGCTATCGATCGTATCGGAGAGGTCGGGTGCAACCTGAATAATAGTCCCTCGATTTGTACATCTCCTACCATGAGTTCACCACTGGGTAGGAGCACTTGGGCCTGGCGAATGAGTAGATGAGAGGCAGAATGCATGGCGCTAACCGTTTGTGAGATAAGCAACTGGCTAAGATAACGTAAATTGATGCGTGTCTAAATATCGATTTTTATGTCAGAGTTTTACAAGCTCCCCATCGTTACATGGCAGTATCAAACCCATTTGTTGGATTGAATTGATAGGCTGGTAGTCTGAGTAACGCTTATAACTCTGAATTGATACCGCTCTTTTCCTTGGTAAGTAAACACCTATGACTCGTGTGCAGAATCAAGCGTCTGACGAAAATACCCAACCACAAGTTGAAAATCCTTGGTTAGAGGGACTCAAAACCATTGGGCTGAGTGTCATTTTAGCTTTGGGAATTCGCACTTTCGTCGCTGAAGCGCGCTATATCCCATCCGGGTCAATGCTGCCAACGCTACAAATCAACGATCGCTTGATTGTAGATAAATTAAGCTACCACTTCCATAGCTTAGAGCGAGGCGATATTGTCGTGTTCTCTCCAACTCAAACCTTAAAAGACCAAGGCTTTAAGGATGCATTCATCAAACGGGTGATTGGTCTACCGGGTGAGAAGGTAGAAGTCAAGGGAGGGCGAGTCTATATCAATGACCAACCGTTGAGAGAAGAGTACATTGACGAGAAACCCAGCTACCAGTGGGGGCCTGTGCAGGTAGCTTCTGACTCTTATTTAGTGCTGGGCGACAACCGCAATAACAGCTACGACAGTCACTACTGGGGGTTTGTCCCTCGCGATCGCATCATTGGTCGAGCTGTGGTGCGTTTCTGGCCTCCCAATCGAGTTGGAGAGTTAGGCCAAGAGCCAGCTTATGAACTTAAGTCTGCTCAGTAATTCTTTAAGAACTAGGACACCAGGTTTGCACAATCTGACCAAGCAGCTCTTGACCCAACCAAGGTGTGTTAATAGATAAAGACTTAAGAGACTGCCCGCTCACCACCCAAGGCTGGCTGGGGTCAAACAAAGCCAGTTCAGCAGGTTGGCCAGGTGCGACTGTGGCGACAGGCTGTTGCAAACATTTGGCTGGATTGCTGCTGAGTACGCGCCAAAGCTCTAGCGCTGTCCATTCACCACTCATGACAAAGCGTTGCCATAACAGAGGGAGTGCTAACTCTAATCCGATCGCGCCTGGAGGAGCCTCGGCAAAAGCCACTGTTTTTTCTTCATAGGTGTAAGGAGTGTGATCGATCGCGATCGCATCTAACACGCCTTGCCTGATGCCATCAATTAAAGCGGCTTGATCCGTTAGGTTGCCTAATGGAGGCTCCAGCCGTAAGTTGGGGTCGTAGGTTTGAATCGCCTGACTATTGAGCAACAAATGCATCCAGGTGGTGCTAGCCGTAATGGGCAGACCCCGTTCCTTAGCCACTTGAATCAATTCCACGCTACGGGCAGTCGAGACTCGCATGATATGCACAGGCGTACCGATCGCTGCAACGAGTTCGAAGAGAGCCGCGATCGCAGTGGTTTCGGCAATCGCAGGACTTCCAGGCAAGCCAAAGCGAATCGATTCTGGTCCCTCTCGCATCACCCCATTCCCTGTTAGCTTGGGGTCGCAAGGCCAAAGCGCCACAGGTTTTTGCAATGGCTGGAGATATTCCAAAAGTCGCCGCAGGAGTCCATAACTGGATAAAGCTCGGCCATCGGCAAAACCCACAACGCCTGCTGCTCCTAGCTCGGCTAGCTCGGTCATTTGTTGTCCTTGCACTCCTAGCGTCAAAGCGCCCCATGCCCGAACTTGGACTGGAAGCTGAAATTGCCGTTTGTCTTGTAACCAAGCGAGTCCAGCGGGATTGTCTAGAGCGGGGGTCGTGTCAGGCAGGATATTTAGGCGCGTGAATCCACCTGCGATCGCGGCCTGCTGTAAAGAACGTAGGGTTTCCCTGTCCTCAAATCCGGGTTCGCCAGAGTGGCTATACAAATCGACTAACCCTGGCCCTAAGATCAAGCCTCGACCATCTCGTACCTGACTATCGGTGGGCCACTCAGAGATAGAGTCTGCGATCGCCTCAATCTTGCCATCGACAATCAAGACATCGGCCACGCGATCGGTCATCGCCGCAGGATCTAAGACCCGGACTTGTTGGAGCAGTTCATTAGTCATGATGCCTTCGTACTTACAAAGCTCCTGCTGCCGTTTTGTCTAAAACTCCACCTGCTAGGTGAGACGTAATATTCATTGCTTGCAAGACAGGGTGCCCTGCTGGGCCTTTGGGGTAGTCAATCACACTCACCGCACCATTCCCTTGCTTGAAGTTCCAGAAATTTTCTGGCCCTAAACCTGCCACATGACACAAAATGGCTTTGTTGATGGCATCGTGAGCCACCACCAATACGGTCTGGGGGGTGGGAGATGCAGCCGCTGTTTCGACAATGGCGTTCCAAGCTGCGATCGCCCGATCCCATACCTGTTGCAAGTTCTCACCCTCAGGCATTTGCACGGCTTCGGGGGTGGCTTGCCAGCGTTGCAACTCACCAGGAAACTCTGCCTCAATCTCTGACTCTAGCTTGCCTTCCCACAAACCATGACTGATTTCTTGCAAGGTATCGTCGAGCTTTAAATCAATGTTGGGGTGGTATTGCAGAATAATTTCTGCTGTTTCTTTGGGCCGCTGCATTGAGCTACTTACTGCCGCATCAATGCTAATGGAGCGCAAAAACTCAGCTGCTTGTCGAGCTTGTTCGCGCCCATTGTCATTGAGTGGGACATCAATTTGACCTTGGAAGCGCTTCTGCCGATTCCATTCTGTTTCTCCGTGCCGCACCAGTAAGAGGCGGGGCCCCTTTTGACCAGAGCGACGCTTTGGCAACGGTTCGCCAAAGTGAGCGGTCAAGTTCAGAGACTCTACCTGCACAGGCGCGTCTAAGCCACCTGCAAAATTCAAGACAGTGATGCCGCAGTTAGATTGCTGCAAAGATTGGTAGCGATCGCAATCTAGACCAATGGCAGTGCTGATCAAAGCTCGATTAATGCCGCTATGAGCGACAACCAGAATGGTTTGGTCCCCATGCCGAGGTAAAACTTCTTGCCAAAACTGTCGAGCTTGTTCGTAAAGCGCTGGGACTGGAAAGAAATCAACTGTGCCGTTCGGTCCAGGGATTTCCATCCGTAGTTTATGCGGTTGGTCTCGCCACAACTGGATATCCTCGGGGAATTTAGCTTCGACCTCATCAAACAATATGCCTTCCCAGAGCACCAGATTGATTTCTTTGAGGTTGTCGGTTAGCTGGATTTCGGGAGGATAATGAGTAGCCGTCGGAAAGCAGGAAAGCGCTAGCTGAGCTGTTTCTTTCGCTCGTTTCAGCGGACTGCTATACACCGCATCGAAGGTGAGGCCACTCAAAGCTGCCCCAACTTTTTGAGCCGCAGCACGACCTGCTTCAGTTAAGGTTGATTGGTCACAGTGACCCTGAACACGGCGCTCAACGTTATAGCTACTCTCGCCGTGGCGCACAAGAATGACACGAGTACTCAGGGCTTTATCCTCCAATCAAATCAGGGCAGGGGTGTCAGAAATAGAGCGAACGATCGCCAATAATGCAGAGTCTTTATTAAAGACCCATACAAAAGAGACCAGAAGAATTTTACCCCGTCGAGGAGACGCGCTGGATCACGAAAGATACGGTCTATGCTGCTGTTTGTACTAGCCGCGATCGCCTATCTCTCCTGAGAAGCTGATGGCTCTAACTGCTGATAGGCCACGGAGCAGGACTAGCAATGAGATAATGCCTTTGAGGCTGATTAACATTGCACTCACATTGATCGAGCTGAACGGGTTCATCACTCCAAATTGGGGGTGAAATCACTGCACTTGCTGCTGGGGAAGGGAATGAAACTGAAGCAATTGATTTTAGGGGTTCTGACGATTATTGCGATCGCTTTTATTGGTTTATCTTTAGCCCAAAGCTGGAGTCAGCCTCAAGTTCAGAGCCGTCTAGAACTCTATCAAACCAATCTGTTGCTGCACGCTTCCGAGTGGCAAGGCGATGCCAATAGCGATGTAGATCTCAAAGACGCACGGGATAAATTGATTGGCGATGAACCCGTCAAAGCCGCTTTGAAACAGTACCAAGAAGCTCGGCAATCGGTGGCAGGCACTTTAGCTAAATTGGAAACGCGATCGCAGCCTACATTAGAAGATCGCCCATTAGCTCGCACCTTAAAGCCTGAAACGCAGCCTAAAGTTGCTCCAGCCACAGAAACACCCGCTCCCAAAACTCAAGCCCAACAAAGCCAAGAACCCATTCTTCAGATGACTCGCCTCATTCATGAGCTGGACTTGCGGTTAGGGGTTTTACAGGCCCAACAAGAACAAACCGATGCGGCTTTGGCAACTTGGAACCAGTTGATTGACACGACTCAACCTAGTAGCCAATTCAGCAGTCTGGGTAAGACAGCAACGGCTTTAGTAGGTTTGTGGAGTACTCCTTCCAGCCTTCTACCCGATGCTGAACTGCAAATCAAACAAGAATTAGATGGCTGGTTTCGCTACCAAGCTCTGACGCGATTGTACAAATTGCAACAACGCCAAACGAGTCTCAGTGAATTGCAAACTACCGAACAAGACCTGGCTCAGCAAGCCGCTTTGAAGTTGCTACTCATTGCTGGGATTCCAGTGTTTGGCTTTTTGATTGGCATTGGCATTTTGGTCTATTTAGTTGTGCAATGGCTCGTGAAAGGTAAGCAAGCCTTGTTAGTGCAAAATGGAGCCTTGAGTTGGCCGACTCTTTGGAATGGCGAAACTATTTGGCAAGTTTTAGTCCTCTTTTTCGTAGGGCAATTTTTTGTCGGTCAAATTGCCTTGCCCTTGGGGCTGCAACTTTTAGGCATCAACCCTGCTAGCTTTGATAGCCGGACGCAAGCCATTTATATTCTGGCTGTGTATGCCTTGCTTGTAACTGTCGGGCTTCTGGTTCTCTACAGCTCTTTGAAGCCATTCCTACCCTTGCCTGATGAAGAGTATGAAGACTGGTTCCGCATCAAGGGCGGAGGCAACTGGTTTTGGTGGGGACTGGGCGGTTATTTCATGGCTCTACCTCTAGTAATTTTGGTGTCGTTGATCAACCAACAGTTTTGGCAAGGACAGGGAGGTAGCAATCCCATTTTGCCGATTGTGTTAGAGGGCCGAGATAATGTGGCCTTGGTAATCTTTTTCCTGACCGCCTCGGTCGCGGCTCCTTTGTTTGAAGAAGTGATGTTCCGGGGCTTCCTGCTGCCATCCTTGACCCGCTACGTGCCTGTCTGGGGAGCGATTACTATCAGTGCTTTTCTATTTGCCCTGGCTCACCTGAGCCTGTCAGAAATATTACCGCTGATGGTTTTGGGGATGGTGTTGGGGTTTGTCTACACGCGATCGCGCAATCTCCTTGCTCCCATGCTGATGCACAGCCTTTGGAATAGCGGCACTTTGCTGAGTCTCTTTATTCTGGGCAGTGGCTCAACTTAGGCTGCAGCATGCGGCTGAGCAATTAAAATTTCAAATTTGGGCTTGAGAGCAAAAAACTTAGCGGCTTTACGGCAATTTTTGGAGTCTTCGCCTACCCTCAAAGAAGAGATACCCATTTAGGTATCCCGTGATGGCGGTAGATCGAAAAGCTTATGCAACTGACTCCAGACCAAATTGTTGCAACTCCAAACTCCTCAGAAATTGTAACTTTAGAAGTTGCGGGGATGAAGTGTGCAGGCTGCGTCCGAACGGTAGAACAGCAACTCAGCCAACACCCTGGAGTAATTTCTGCCTCTGTCAACTTAGTAACTGAAGTCGCAACAGTTGAGTGTGCAGCAGGCATTGCTGATCCTGCTATTTTGGCTCAAGCCGTGACCGAAGCAGGCTTCCCGACACAACCGAGATTTGTAGCCGCAGAGAATGATGCTACTCCTGGGGTTGGTTCTACCTCGACAAGCTTTAGAGAACGACATCAACTCGAAATTCAACAACAAACCCGCCGAACTGCGATCGCAGGTTTACTCCTACTGCTGTCTGGGTTAGGCCACGTTGGACAGTGGGGCTGGTTAACCCTTCCCATCCTCAGCAATATTTGGTTCCATTGGGGACTGGCAACAATAGCACTGGTAGGGCCAGGGCGGTTCATTTTGGTCGAAGGCTGGCGAGGGCTACGACGCAACGCCCCCAACATGAATACGCTCGTTGGTTTGGGCACCTTCACTGCTTACACCGCTAGTTGTATTGCTCTGTTCTTTCCCAGCTTGGGCTGGGAGTGTTTCTTTGATGAACCCGTGATGTTAGTGGGGTTTATCTTGTTAGGCCGTACGCTGGAGCAGCGAGCTAGAGGCCGAGCCGTTGCCGCTTTTGAGGCTTTGATCGCGCTTCAACCGCGCGTTGCTCGCCTGATCCCCCAACCCACCATTGATCCGGGCAATCAAACTGCGATCGCCTCACAGACCTGTGTAGAGATTCCGGCGGAGCGAGTGCGGGTAGGGGAGTGGCTGCAAGTGCTACCGGGAGAAAAGATGCCTGTGGACGGCAAATTGGTGGCTGGGCAAACCACAGTCGATGAGTCGATGCTGACCGGAGAAGCTTTACCCGTGCTCAAACAGCCTGGGGAGCTGGTCGCAGCAGGCACCCTGAATCAATCAGGGGCGATCGCCATCCAAGCCACCCGCACAGGCAAGGACACGACGCTGGCTCAAATCATTGCTCTGGTAGAAACGGCTCAAACTCGCAAAGCCCCGATCCAGCATTTAGCTGACACTGTGGCTGGGTACTTTACCTACACAGTTATGGCGATCGCAACTGTCACCTTTGTCTTTTGGTACGGAATTGGCACTCACGTTTGGCCTGAAGTGCTAAGCCACCACATCGCGATCGCGTCCCTCACGACTCATGCTCATCTGATGCAGCAGAGCCACTTAGCAGACTTGCCGACGCAGACCTCACCGTTGTTGTTAAGCCTCAAATTAGCGATCGCCGTGTTGGTCGTTGCCTGTCCTTGTGCTTTAGGTTTGGCAACTCCAACCGCGATCTTGGTGGGTTCTAGCTTGGGCGCTGAGCAGGGTCTGTTAATTCGAGGCGGAGATGTTTTGGAGCAAGTCCATCACCTCGACACCATCGTGTTTGATAAAACTGGGACTCTGACTGCGGGTCAGCCGACTGTTACTGATTGCTTACCTCTAGTTACTGCTAACGCCAATCTTGAACCGCTCTCTCCTCAAGATTTATTACAGTTCGCTGCCACTGTGGAAAGTGGAGCCCGTCATCCCTTAGCTGCCGCAATCTTGCAACAAGCCCAAACTCAGAAGTTAGATCTTTTACCCGCTAAAGATTTCTACACGGAGCCAGGACGGGGAATTTCGGCCTTAGTCAGCGATCGCTTAGTGGTGTTGGGTAATGCCGATTGGCTGAGCCACCAAGGGATTGTGGTGAGTGACGTTGCTCAGGCTCAAGCAGAAGTATTAGCACAAGCTGGCAAAACTGTGGTCTATGTTGCGATCGCAGACACACTAGTTGGCTTAATTGCTGCTGTTGATCCTCTGCGGCCTGATGCCCATGCCACTGTCAAACAGCTACAACAAATGGGCTTGCGGGTTCACCTCTTAAGTGGCGATCGCCACGAGGTTGCGGCTCTGATTGCTAAATCTGTGGGCATTGCTGCGGAAAACGTACAGTCTGGAATTCAGCCTGCGGAAAAAGCTGCCGCGATCGCTCAATTACAAAAACTGGGTCATCAAGTTGCGATGGTAGGCGATGGTATCAATGATGCTCCAGCGCTGGCCCAAGCCAATATCGGTATTTCTTTGTACTCTGGTACAGATGTGGCTGTCGAGACCGCCGAAATTGTGCTGATGCGCGATCGCCTGATGGACGTTGTAAAATCAATTCGACTGAGTCGCGCCACTTTTAAAAAAATTCGTCAGAACTTGTTCTGGGCTTTTGCTTACAACATCCTAGGGATTCCTCTCGCTGCGGGTACTTTCCTAGTGGCAACAGGGTTTGTTCTGAGCCCAGCGGCGGCGGGAGCAATGATGGCTTTTAGTTCTGTCAGTGTGGTGACAAATTCACTTTTACTTCGTTACACCCAGTCTCCCCTTAAGAATGAAACGGGTGGCAAAGCTTAATTGAATTCTGATATTACAAGCGATTGTTAAAAACCTGAAATGTTTGTTTAAGAGCCATCAACCTCTATCTATTGATTCAAATGGGTAAACTAATTAAGACATGGCTACTATGAGTAATTTTTAGGCACAAACCTCTCAAACTTTCGTCAGGCTCTGCATTATAAGTTTTTTCCAGTTATTTGAAATTCAGCGTTATGGCTTCAGAACCTAAGCAAAATCATCTTTTGATTATTGAAGACGATAAGGGGCAAAGACACTTCACCCTTGATGGCTCGGTATACACGATTGGCAGAGATGTTAAATGTGACATCTGTCTTGCTTCACTATTTGTATCTCGACGGCACGCCACCTTAGTAAAGCTGCCAAAGGAAAACGGTAGCTACTTTTATCGAATTCAGGATGGCAGTCTCAAAGGCAAGCCTAGCGTGAATGGGTTGTTGGTCAATGGCCATAAGTTACAGGGACACGACCTGCAAAACAAAGACGTAGTGGTGTTTGGTCCTTCGGTTCGGATCATTTACTTTGTTTTGGAAGAAGATGCACTAGCCAACTTAGATCCTGACGATCTAGAGATCCCGGAATTTGATGTAACGCTGATTGATCCTCGGATGGTAGGTGTTGCTTCGGAAGATTGACGGCTAACTCCAAACCCTGCCACTTTGAATGGACCTGGCGTCATTTGCCAGTTATAACTGAAATAAGTTCGTCCACTGCACCCACAACTTGGCGATGGCATCAGAACCGATCCAAAATCACTTATTAATCATTGAAGACGGCAAAGGTCGGCGCAAGTTTGTTCTTGGTAAATCTCTTTATTCAATTGGTCGAGATGTCGGGTGTGATATCCGTCTCTCTTCCTTATTTGTAGGCCGTCATCATGCGAACTTGATTCAAAAATCCCATGAGGATGGAAGCTGTTACTATCGAATCGTAGATGGTGATCTTGACGGTAAGCCTAGTGTGAATGGATTGCTGATCAACGGCCACAAGCTTCAAGGCCATGACCTAAAAAACGAAGATGTGGTTGTTTTTGGCCCTTGCGTCCGTGTAATCTACTTCATCCTAGAAGACGGCACGATCAACAGTTTTGATCCCGATACTTGGGACATCCCTGAATTTGATATCACTTTAATTGATCCCAAAATGGTGGGTGTTGCTCCTGAAGATTGAGAGGCGATCGCTGCTGTAGCTCGCATAAATTGGCAGCAGTGACTCGTTATAGTTGCAGCATGCTTAAAGACCTATTACGACTCAATTAGGTCGATAATTAGGGAAAATAGGCTAGGATACAGGCACAATCCTGACTTATTCACTTGTTCACGGCACCACTTACTTGGCAATGGCACCAGAACCGCCCCAAAATCATTTATTAATTATTGATGACGACAAAGGCCGCCGAGAGTTTGTTCTTAATAATCCCATTTATTCAATTGGTCGAGATGCTAAGTGTGACATTCGCTTGATTTCGCAGTTTGTCTCTCGTCGTCATGCCACTTTGGTGCAGCTACCCCATGAAGATGGCACTTATTATTATCGAGTGGTGGATGGCAACCTTAAAGGTAAACCGAGCGCCAATGGCCTCTTAATTAATGGTCGTAAGCTACAAGCTCATGATTTGCGAAATGAAGATGAGATCGTATTTGGGCCACAAGTCAAAGCCGTCTATTACTTACTGAAGCAAGACGGGATGTCAACTGTGCCCCCCGATGAGTTTGACATTACACTGATTAGTCCGGGCATGATCGGTGAACCAGAAGAGCTGACTTAGAGCTGAGTCTAAGTCTTAATGGACGTTGTAATGGACTAATCAGAGCATCTAATTTGGGGCTAGCCGCTCTAAGAAAAGTTACCCAGCAACGGCTTCAATTAACTGCCAATGCCGATTTTCCGCTACAGCTCGGCTGACAAGCTCATACATTTGGTGGCAGTGATTGTCGAGATGCAAGGGTAGTTCTTCGTTCTTGATTACAAAATTCAGGCGAATTTCTCGCTCGGCAGCGACCGACTTATCAATTAGAACTTCTACCGTCACTAATTTAGAGAAGGAGACATGACCAGGGACTTCACGAGCCATCATGTAATCCCCAGTGTCATAAATGATGTCGAGATTGCAGGATTCCAGAATCTCAATCAGCAGATGCTGGAGATTGTTAACAGGAACTTCAACGGTAAACAGACAAGTATAGCGAGCCATAGGCAACCCCAGGCGTGGCAGTTTTAAGACCTTCTTATCATAACGTTCGCTAAGCATGGCTAAGTCATACTTAGGTTAGTAGCTATAACAAGACTCAAGCATAAAGGCCAATCGTACGATTCAGATTTCAGGCTGCGTAAAAGCGAGAAGCTTTGTAATGAGCCCAAATTTGAATTGGTTTGGCCTTTACCAGCTTCTAGCATACCAGCCTCCGATCCGGACAGAATGGTTCTAATTCAGAAAGTCGAGGTTAGGCGAAGCAACATCAAATCAATTTTTTCTGATGGAATGATCTTGCGTGTGCTGTCGGTCCCCAATTTCTGTTAGAGTGCGTCGGGGCAAGGGTCAATGAATCAATTCGTGGAGTGGTCCTGCTAATAACACTTCGAGCGGAATCTGGGTGCGGAGTCAGGAGTCGTTCAATAGCAGCTTATGCAAGGTCGATTGATTGTTTTTGAAGGAGTTGAAGGCAGTGGAAAAACCACTCAAATGCTGCGATCGCAAGCATGGCTACTGGAGAATCAATGTTTCCAGTCACTCAAAGAAGATTTAGCTCCACCCATACTAGTAACGCGGGAGCCAGGAGGGACAGAGCTGGGATTAGAGTTGCGGCAGTTATTACTGGGCTATCAAGGTCAAGAAGCAATCCAAAATCGAGCCGAGTTGCTGCTGTATGCCGCCGATCGCGCTCAGCATGTAGATGGTTATTTAAAGCCGCAGTTAGCTCGAGGAGCCGTGATCTTATGCGATCGCTATACCGACTCTACGATCGCGTATCAAGGGTACGGGCGGGGGTTGGATTTAGCTTTAATTGACCAACTCAACCAAGCTGCAACGGGTGGACTGGAAAGTGATTTGACTTTATGGTTGGATGTGGATGCCGAACTAGGCTTGGCTCGGATGCGACAGCGAGGTAAAGCCGACCGGATTGAGCAAGCTGATTTAGCCTTTCATCAGCGGGTGCAGCAGGGGTTTCAGGCTTTACATCAGCAGTACCCAGAGCGGATTGTTCGCATTGATGCTAGTCAGAGTGAACAGAGAGTCGCCCACCAGATTCAACAAGTTCTCAGTCAGCGCTTAACGCAATGGTATCAACCGCTTTTGCACCCCTAATTGGACAATCGCAGGCTATAGAATTGCTGCATCAAGCGGTGCTCCAGCAGCGAGTCGCTCCTGCTTACTTGTTTTCAGGCCCTTCGGGTGTGGGGCGCAGCTTAGCGGCTCGGTGTTTTCTGGAGTCGTTGTTAGCGCTAGATGTACTCCCCGCTAAAAAACAAGGCTTGCAAAATCGGCTACAACAAGGGAATCATCCTGATTTACTGTGGGTGCAGCCAACTTATCTGCATCAGGGAAAATTGTTGTCAGCAGCGGAAGCAGCCGCAGCAGGGCTGAAACGCAAAGCCCCTCCGCAAATTCGCCTTGATCAAGTGCGACAACTCGCTCAGTTTTTGGGGCGTCCACCGATGGAATCGGCTCGCTCGGTTGTGGTGATTGAGCAGGCAGAAACGATGGCAGAAGCAGCGGCAAATGGCTTGCTGAAAACGCTAGAAGAACCAGGACCAGCAACGCTGATTTTAATTGCGCCGGGAGCCGAAGCGCTATTGCCCACATTGGTTTCTCGTTGCCAGCGGATTCCCTTTTATCGGCTGAGCCCGGAAGCACTAGGGCAAGTATTAAAACAGGCGGGCCATGCCGAGATTTTGCAGCATCCAGAATTATTGGAGATTGCCCAAGGAAGTCCTGGAGAAGCGATCGCCAGTTGGCAGCAGTTGCAAGCGATTCCTCCAGACCTGCTAGCCACCCTGACTCAACCCCTGCGCGCAGCACGTGAAGCTTTAGAGTTGGCTCGGCGTTTGGACAAAGCCTTAGATACAGAGGCGCAACTCTGGTTGATAGACTATTTGCAACATGCGCTTTGGCGATCGCGGCGGCAACCCCAACTGTTACAACATTTAGAGAAAGCTCGTCAAGCTCTCCTCAGTTATGCTCAGCCTCGCTTGGTTTGGGAGGTAACTCTAATGGCGATCGCGCAAGCGTAAGATTGAGTCGATGTAAAAGTTTGCCTAAAAAAATACAGGGAGCTAACTAAGTTTTTTAGCTTGCAGGTTGAAGTAATAGATGACGCTGCTTCAGTAGAAATAAAACCAAGCCTTGCAACGCAATACTCTCTCCTAATAGTTCTGAGGACTCTTCCACTGTATTTTTTAGAGTTGAGAAAGTGGCGCGATCGCCCCACCCCATGTGCCAAAGTAGCGGCTGTAAGATTTGATGGTTAAAAATTTCAGTACCGAGACCTCCAACTATAAACAAAGCAATGCCTAGGCAAATCATTAATGCCCCTTGAGGGTAAAAACGCCAAAGCTTGGTGAGATCGCGAAAGCCAACAGTAACAATGAGTAACTGGATGAATAAGTAAAAAAGTATCCAGGCTCCTCCCCCTCCGGGAAGGCTCGACATCCAGTTGGGAAGCTGTAACAGATGATGAAATTTGAATAGCTTGTCTGTTGAGAGATACAGAAATCCTGCTCCCATTGTTAGCAGGAGATAGCGAGAGGAGCGCTGAAATAAGCAATATTTCCAAAGAGCCGAGGTGACTAAAAAGCAGCCGATCAAAAATAGCTTAATAGCGGCATAGACGACCGGAATCGTAAATTTTTGCTCAAAGCTAAATAAAGGTAGTGCCTGATTCTGAAGCAGACTACTAACCAGGTAAATTAAGGTGAAACCAACATCTGCCGTTGCTAAGTAAAGTAAGAGCGAATAGCGGTGACTAGCGATCGCTTTAGGTAGAAACGGCATTTTTCACACCTCTAGGTTTCTTGTCCGACTGCATCTGCTAGAGTGGCTAGTCCGTGTTGCTCTAGCTTTTGCCCCAACCCTGTCAAAATTCGTCGTACCATCCACGGACCTTCATAAATCCAGCCTGTGTAAACCTGCACCAGACTGGCTCCGGCGGTAATTTTCTCCCAAGCATCCTCTGCGGTAAAAATGCCCCCCACCCCAATGATGGGCAACTGACCTTGAGTTTGCTGATAGATAAAGCGAATCACTTCTGTAGAGCGTTGCTTGACTGGAGCACCACTAATGCCGCCTGCTTCGTCTTGCACTGATTTACCTGTAGCTTCCAGCACTTCTGTCTTGAGGCCATCCCGGCGGATGGTGGTGTTGGTGGCAATGATCCCAGCTAAGTGATGTTTTTGTGCCAAAGCGATCACATCCGCGATCGCCTCCCATTCCAGGTCAGGCGCAATCTTGATCAACATCGGCTTTTGTCGCTGGTTTTCTTGCTGCAAAGCTGCCAAAATCGGTTCTAGTTGTTCGGTAGCCTGGAGCGATCGCAAGCCTGGAGTATTTGGGGAGCTGACATTAACCACAAAATAGTCGCCCCAATCCTTGAGCAACCGGAAACTGCCCAAATAGTCTGCGGCTGCTTCCTCCAAGGGCGTAATTTTAGACTTGCCCAGATTGATGCCAATAGGAATTTTGAGCTGAGAAGCGCCTGGCCTTTCTGTTTGTCGCTGACTTCTCGCCTTAAACATTGCCGCCATCGCCGCTGCGCCTTGGTTATTGAAACCCATCCGGTTTAAGGCCGCCTGATCTAGAGGTAGGCGAAACAAACGCGGCTGAGGATTTCCAGGCTGAGCCTGAAACGTCACAGTGCCAACTTCGGCAAACCCAAAACCCAAACTAGGCCAAACGCCGGCGGCCACACCATCTTTATCAAAACCGGCGGCCAACCCAACAGGATTAGGGAAGCTTAATCCCCACAGCGATCGCTCTAGTCGAGAATCTGAGAAGCCACAAGATTGCAGCAATCGAGCTTGAACCCAACTAGCAGGTGGACGGTTGCCCGTATGGTCTAGCCAATCCAGAAGTTGAAGCGCTTGCCGATGCAACTGTTCCGGATCTGCTTTCAGTCCAGAGAAAAGAAGGGGACGTAAACCAACTTGATAGATGTCCAATTTTGGGTGCAATTGTCAGGGATCGAACGACAAAAATAAATAGGGACGAGTAAAATTGCCAGCTTAGGAGCGAACGCAAACACTCATTAATATTATGGGCATCCTAGATATTACAGGCTCTCTTGAATAACTGGTTGAGTAGATCTATGAGGAAAAGGGGCATCACCAGATAGAATTTTGAGAGCTTGAGAAAATAGTTCTTTTTGTTGTCTACCAACTGGCTCGTTGTCAGCCATCGATCTTATCGACAATGGGTTGACTATCCATCGCAACCTGATAAATGAGTTAGAAATATGGTGATCCAGGCTGCAAGTACCCTTTTAGGTCTAAAGGTGCCTAGGATCTCTCTTCCCATCCTTTGTGCAAAAAGCATAAGCTGCCCGGAACCGGAGTCCAAATAACATGGGTCAGCAGAAAGAGCCGACAACCTACGAAAAACAATTAGTTGCTTTAGGTCGTGTCCTCCAGACCCTGAGGGAAGAGGAAAGCGTCGATGTTTTAATTGAAACCACACTCAATTATCTACAAGATGAATTCGACTATAGCTTGATTTGGATTGGGCTTTACGATCGCCTAGAGCATCGTCTGTTTGGTAAAGGCGGTGTCATGCCCAATGGCGACAGTTCGTTTCTACGGCAACGCTTCGTGCTGTCTCCTGGCGATCTTTTGGAGCAGGTGGTAATTCAGCAGCGTCCCGTCGGCGTACCAGATTTGCGAGAAGAAACAAGGGCTGGAGAGTGGCGGAAGGCGGCTCAGAAATTCAATATTCAAGGCACGATGCTCTTTCCGATTCGCTACAAAGATCGCTGCTTTGGCGTGTCTCTACTAGGGTCAACGCTTTGGGGGGTTTCTCCTCGCTCCGACGAGAAAGCGCGACTCTCAATGATTTTTGGCGGGTTGGCCGCAGCGCTTTATCAAATCGAAGCAGATTGGCAGCGACAGCAAACTAAGCGTCCAGAACAGCCATTGTTGACCCTCCTGTCTAAGTTGCGGCAGTTGCCAACTTTGGGACAACGCCTAGAAGCAATGGTGGAAGAAACCCATCAATTTATTGGCCCTTCGCGCACGAATATTTACTGGTTTGAACGCGAACGGCGCTATTTTTGGCGGCGAATCAGTAACCGTCAGAAGACAGCAGGATTTAGTGATGCGAATCAAATCGCTTCTGGCATCACGGTTCAAGAGATTAGTGGTTTTTATCAAGCCCTGGCAGCGGATCAACTGGTGTCGATTGGGGAAGCTCACAGCTCGCTCAAAGCCGATACAACGAGTCGATTGATGCAGCAAATCAAGGCGCGATCGCTCTTGGCAGCACCAATCCTATTCCAAAATGAGCTGATGGGTTTCCTCGCGGTAGAAGGCAATGAGGCTCGAATTTGGGAGGAGGAAGAAAAAAGTTATGTTCGAGGCGCAGCCCAACTAATTGCTTTGACGGCTCCTCTAGAAGAGATGGAGGAGATCATTCAGCAGACGCGGTTGGATCAAGCACTCACTGCTGAAATCACCCATGCCATCTACAGTGATGAAGATTGGAAGAGTACGCTCAAAAATTGTGCAGACAAGCTCTGCCAACGGTTGCGAGCGGAGCGCTTCCTAGTTTTGCTCTACGACAAGGACCAAGAGAAGTTTGAGATTTGCTACCAAAGTCAACCAGCGAATCGTCGGCCTGCAACCACACCGCTAAATATGCTGAACGATGTGGATTGGCAAATGCTGGAGCGCAGCACTGAGGCGGTGGGCATCGAGAACTTAGAAGAAGACTTAAAGCTGATGGCTTGGCAGGATGTCTTCCTGGAAATTGGCGTGCGATCGCTGCTTATGTGCAGTACTTCGATTGGTCATCCTTTAGAAGGTTTGGTGGTGATTTGCCATGAAGCAACTCGTACCTGGAGCCGTCCAGAGCGAGAGATTCTCCGCGTGGTGAGTCAACAAATTGGTTTGATCTTGCATCAATGGCAACTCCAGCGGCAAACCGAACAACAGCAGAAAATCTCTCAAACGATTCAGTGGGGCCTCACTACTATCCAGCAAACCTACCAACCAGACCGACTGGAGCGCTCGGCTTTACAACATATTGCTCAAATTCTTCAAGTACCTTTTGCCATGATGGTGACTTGGCTACCAGGGCGACGAGGCGGGCGGATTGTGGCTCCAGTGATGGCGAACAGTCAGTTCATGCTCAACACAGAAATAGTTGTGCCTGTGCAGACAGATACCCTGGTGCAGTGGGCGCTTCAAGCCGATGGGCTGTTGCCCTTGACGGTGGATGATCTGACCGCAGAAACGCGACAGTGGCTCTCTGGATCTGGAATCGGTCAAGTTCTAGTCATAGCACTCCGCACCGCCCCAGAGCATGAACCGACTGGAATCGTGATTGTTGCGGATGAGCGATCGCGGCATTGGCCAGAGCGGCATTTGAATGCTCTAGGTACCCTGGTCAGCCAGTTAGCCTGGTCACGCCGTAACTTGTTACTCACTGATAGCTTGAAAGCCCAGCGCGAAAGCTTGGAGCGACTGAACTGGTACAAACAGCGCCGCATTGAAGAACTGTATCGTTCGCTCAACTTGACACTTAAGCGCCTGAGCGAACTCTCGACGCAGAAAGATCCCTTGGTGGGCACTCGCTTGCAACAAAACCTCCGCCAGATGGGAGATGCCCTCAATACCGTCGGTCAACTGATTAAAGACGAACCGTGGCGGTTACGGGCCTATTACGAAACAGTGCCTCTGGCTACGCTGCTTAAGCGATCGCTAGAGCGGGTTGATTACTTAATCAAGCAACGCCAGCTTTGGTCGCAGGTACATAACAACGAAGGCAACCTCACGATCGCTGGAGATATCACCAAAATTGAGGCAATTTTGTATGAATTACTGGTGACGGCTTGCTATCGCTGTCAACCCAGTGGGCGCATTGATATCTGGTGCCGCACTCTAGAGGAGCGGTGGCTAGAGCTGTCAATTACCGATAATGGTGTGATTGAGCCAAGGTTGGTGGCAGAGTTACAAACTGGACGCTCCGTAGACCTTCTGGCTCCCTCAACACTCGATCAGCCCCCTGGCTTACATTTGCTGGTTTGCCAATCTTTGATTAAACAAATGGGGGGTGAATTCAACCTCTACAAGCTGGAGGATGGTCGCGTTTTGAGTCGTTTGGTCATTCCCCTTGCGGCTGCGACGCCCACAGATAAAACCTACGCTAACCGAGGCAATACCACTGGCTTCTTCTAAAACAGAATCCTCCAAGCAGCTCTAAAAGTTAAGGGACAGGTTTAGACACCTGTCCCTTAACTTTTAGTCCAGTGATGTAATGGTTTAACCCATTGCTTTAAACCATTTCGGTAGGTGCCTCGACCGCAGGTTGAACTTGCGGTTGGAATTGGAATAGAGAGTAAACCACGTTACGGCGAATATCGGTCATCATTTCCAGGAAGAGTTCATAGCCTTCGCTCTTGTACTCGATCAAGGGGTCTTTCTGACCGTAGCCGCGCAGTCCCACGGATTCCCGTAGTGCATCCATCTGCTGGAGGTGTTCCCGCCATAGGGTATCAATTTGCTGCAAGATAAAGAAGCGCTCTGCTTGCCGCATCAAACCGGGTTGAATTTGATCGACTTGGGCTTCTTTTAAATCGTAGGCAATCCGCACCTGTTCGTGGAGAAAAGTTTTGATTTCCCCAATATTTAGGTCAATCAACTGGTCAGGCTCTAGGTCAGACAATAGGTTGACGAACTCCTTCACCTTGCTCACCATGCTGCCAAGATCCCACTCTTCTGAAGGCAGGTCAGGGTTGACGTAAGCTTCCACAATGTCATCCATCGTGCGCTCGGCGTACTTAATCACCTGCTCTTTCAGGTCTTGCCCTTCGAGAACGCGGCGTCTTTCGGCATAGATAGCTCGACGTTGGTTGTTCATCACCTCGTCGTACTCAAAAACCTGCTTTCGAATGTCGTAGTAGTAGGTTTCGACTTTCTTCTGTGCTCCTTCTAGCGATCGCGTCAGAAGACCAGATTCAATCGGCATGTCTTCTTCGACGCGGAAGGCGTTCATCAAACCTGCCACGCGATCGCCACCAAAGATCCGCAGCAAGTTGTCTTGCAAGCTGAGGAAGAACTTGGTAGACCCAGGGTCACCTTGCCGTCCTGCCCGACCGCGCAATTGGTTGTCAATCCGGCGAGACTCGTGACGCTCTGTACCAATCACATGCAGACCGCCGAGACGAATCACTTCTTCATGTTCGCGTTCGGTGAATTGTTCGTACTCCTTGCGGATCAAGTTATATACTTCCCGCAGTCGCTGAATCGCTGGGTTGTCAGTGGGCGCTTTCTCAGACGCCACCGCAACCAGATCTTCGGCTTCTAGTTCTGGCAGCGATCGCTCCCCATACTGTTGCACCGCAAAGTCAACTGCTGCTCGCAGCTTTTGCTCGGATTCTTTCGACAGTTGAGTAGGGAAAATTTGAGGAGAAGCTTTCCAGGTTTTGACTTTCTTGCCTGGGACAAACCCTTGTCCACCCCCTCGGCTTTCACTTGCGCCTGCGACTCTGGTGACATCAAAAGTATCTTCATCCTCTGGCTGCACGATCCGAGGCATGAAGTACTCACGCACCTTCAGACGGGCCATGTAGTCCGCGTTACCACCCAGGATGATGTCTGTGCCTCGACCCGCCATGTTAGTGGCAATGGTCAGGGCTCCCTTGCGACCCGCCTGTGCGACAATTTCTGATTCTCGCTCGACGTTTTCTGGCTTTGCATTCAGGAGGTTATGGGGAATGCCTTGCTGATGCAACAGATGAGACAGTACTTCCGATTTTTCTACGCTGGTCGTACCCACCAGGATCGGGCGGCCCAACTGGTGGATTTCGGCACATTCAGCCGCAACCGCCTTCCACTTTGCTTCTTCAGTTTTGTAGACTACATCAGAGACGTCAGCCCGACCCGTTCTACGGTTGGTGGGAACGATCGTGACTTCGAGTTTGTAAATCTTTTCAAATTCCACTTCTTCCGTCTTGGCGGTGCCAGTCATGCCTGCCAGCTTGGGATAAAGCAAGAAGAAGTTTTGATAGGTAATTGTGGCGAGGGTCTGAGTTTCGGGCTGAATTTCGACGTGCTCTTTAGCTTCGATCGCTTGGTGCAAGCCGTCACTCCAGCGACGACCCATCATAATCCGTCCCGTAAACTCATCCACAATCACGATTTCGTCATCGCGGACGATGTAGTTTACATCTTTAATAAAGAGTTCTTTAGCTTTAATGGCATTGAAGATATAGTGCGCCCAAGGATCTTTGGGGTCAAATAAATCCTGAACCCCTAAGGCTTTTTCTGCTTCAATAAAGCCTTCGTCGCTTAATAGGACGTTGCGGGCTTTTTCATCCACTTCATAGTGGGTCTCTGTTTCCAACCGAGTGGCCACTTCAGCCGCCCGAATATATTTTTCACTGGGTCGCTCTACTTGACCCGAAATGATCAGGGGAGTACGAGCTTCATCGACTAGCACTGAGTCCACTTCGTCAATGACGCAATATTGGAATGGCCGCTGCACCACATCAACCATTGAGGTAGCCATGTTATCGCGCAGATAATCAAAGCCCAACTCACTGTTGGTGGCGTAGGTGATGTCGCAGTCGTAGTTGCGTTTCCGCTCGTTGGGGGTCATGGTCTGCTGAATCAGACCGACACTCAAGCCCAAGAAACGGTGTACCTGCCCCATCCACTCTGCGTCCCGACGAGCCAGGTAGTCGTTAACGGTGACGACGTGAACACCTCTACCCAGGAGAGCGTTTAGGTAAGCTGGCAATGTAGAAACCAGGGTCTTACCTTCCCCAGTTTTCATCTCGGCAATCTGGCCGTCGTGGAGAATCATGCCGCCCAAGAGCTGGACATCGAAGTGGCGCATCCCCAGCACACGCTTACCAGACTCTCGAACAACGGCGAAGGCTTCTGGTAGAAGGTCGTCAAGGGATTCCCCTTTTTCAACCCGCTGTTTAAACTCTGCTGTCTTACCACGCAACTCTTGGTCAGAGAGCCCTTGGATTTCTTCTTCGAGCAGGTTGATCTCGGTAATAATGGGTTGATATTTTTTGAGCTTGCGTGCGTTGGGATCGCCTAGCAGATTCTTAAGCATGGCAGGAGGGAGAGATATTTCCTTGAAAGCGCTTTGTTAACGAGATAAAAGTCCAATGTAACAAAGCTAGGTCTGGGAGTTTCAACCAACCTGTAAGTTAACGGCTGATTGAGTGAATAGAAGCAGCAGAACTATGCAGCTAAGCAACCGATGTGCTTATAGACTCAGATTGCCGACCCAAATCATTATTTATCGTATCATTTTGGCCCTGCCTGAGGCGGGATAGCATGGCGCGATCGCCGTCTGATTTGGTGGTAATCTCAACCCTTTATCAACTAGTCCGCGTTTAGAGATGATTTCCTAAGAAATTAGGGCGAATTTTCCCACTCTGGCGTCAGGCGGCGGAAGTTGAACTGGGCAGCAGCAGGGTGGCAACTGGCACAACTGGCCATCGTCAGCGATCGCGGCAACTGGACTCGTGGATGCAAAGCCTTGAAGTAGCGGGAGTCAGCGATGCGATAAGGTGTTTCTTCTTCTCGATCTTGAACTCTAGAAAAGGTACGTAAGTAGTCCCAAACCAAGAGACGGGGCGGGTCAACGAGGGGTTTAATCTGCTGGCCGTAGTGTTGGCGGTCTTGCAATATTTGGCGCCAAGTTTCTGTGGGCAGAACTGCGGGGGACAAGCCAATATGGCAGGTAGCGCAGTTTTCTAAATAGAGTTCTTGGCCGAGTTGGTATTTGGCGGGTACTGGGTCTACGGTGCCCACAGGAGTTGCGGCAGGCGTGAGCTTTTCAACGCTAGGGGTAAATTGAGCGAGTTGAGCCGCTTGGGGCGTTTCTGTTGCTTGGGCTAAACCCCATCCCAACGCCACGCTCCACAATAGAACTAACACCAAGAGAATCACGGGCGATCGCCTGCGGAGTCGTCGCTTGGAGTTTGGCTTCTCCTCCAGAGTGGGATGAGATTCTCTGGCATCGGTTGGTTGAGAAGGGCGGGACATGCTTATGAACTCACTACCAAGAACTTCAGGATGTTAACAGTTGTCGTGACGTTATCTTTAACTCACAGGTGCCTAGACTGCCTCATCCCAGAACCTCAATCAGAGTAATGTGGCGGGCTAGAGAGGGAAATGATTTCTACTATCGGTCTGAAAACTAACCTACCAAAAGGCCGGGGTGATTTCTACCGAGAGCTATAGATAGCTTAAGCAGAGCGATCGCTAAAATTAAATGCAAAACTTAATAAAGTGGTCGTCAAATTAGGGCCACCAAATTAGGGCCACCAAATTAGCGCAGCACGATTGGCTTGTCAGCATTTCTCCACGGAATTAGGAATCGCCCCGCATCAGATTGGGGAAATAGGCATTATCTTTTTGATTAAGCATTCGTGCTTAAGTCAGCAAGGTGTCTGCCTTGTTCAGCAGTCGTACCCAAGCAGCGGAGCCCACTACCGTTCTTGCAGGCGCTACAGAACCACTACTTATTTCCCTAAGGGAGAGGAAATTTAGTTGTGATGGATTGTCGTCATATTCAGTTTTGCCATCAGCGGTCTCGCATTGACTTGCAGCAACTCCAGGCATTGTTTCAAGCTGCAGCTTTCTGGGCCAAGGACCGACGGGTTGAAGAGCTAGAGATCGCGATCACCAACAGCGACCCCGTGATTAGTGTTTGGGACCAAAACCAGATGATTGGTTTTGCTCGTGCCACCTCTGATGGCATTTACCGCGCCACGATTTGGGATGTGGTGATTCATCCTGACTACCAGGGCGCAGGCTTGGGTCGGAAGTTGGTCGAAACTGTTTTAACTCATCCCCGGATGAATCGGGTGGAGCGGGTGTATTTGATGACGACCCATCAACAACAGTTTTACGAGCGGATTGGATTTCAACTCAATGCCAGCACCACAATGGTTTTGTGCAATCAACCCATGGAGCAACCACCCACTCCTGCAGTTGTAGAAATGCCTCAAACCTCGTAAGTGCTTGATCTCTGGATCTATATGCTCTAATGAGCACTTAGGCTAAATCAGTCTCTGGCATCACCAGGGGCATCAGGCATTGAATACGAGTAGATTCAGTCGCGTCTGTCGGATTTGCGTTGCTGTCTGGTTCACTGGGCAAAGCGATGATTTCCAAACGACCTTGCATGCGCTCAATCACGCTTTGGTGCATCAAGAGAGCAAGACCGGGTGACAAAGCTGCTGGGGTATTGGGCGCTGTTGGTAAAGCCTGAGTCGATAAAATTTGAGCAGGTTCACTCCAGAGGCTTGCAGCGTAAGGAGCCTCAATGCAAATCGTAACCTGCTCTGTTTCTGGTTGGACTGTGGCTGACAGCGAAATGGTGCCTTCAGGCGTTAAACGAATGGAAGTGTCCAGCAAACTCACTAATGTTTGCTGCAACCACTTGGGATCAGCCTGGACATAAATGTCTTCCTGAATTGGCAGGAGCTTCAAGCGAATATTGCGATCGCGTGCTTGCAAATGAGTCAGGTTGTAAACTTCTTGGAGGATTTGGCCTAGTTTTAGCGGCTGAAGCTGCATCTGCCGAGAGCCATGCTCTAATCGAGCCACATCCAAGATTAAGTCCAATAACTGCATCAGGTTTAGGGCAGACTGATTTGCTTGGCCAAGGAAGTCTCTTTCTTCTGCTGGGTCATCGCAGAGGTCAGACAGGATCAGTTGATGCATGCCAATCAAGCCGTTTAAGGGCGATCGCAGCTCATGGGAGACTCTAGCTAGAAACCCAGATTTAAACTGGTGCATCTCTACTGCCATTTGATAGGCCAGTCGCGTTTGCTCCAGCTCTTGTTGCAATGTTGAAATTGTTTGGCTACTCTCTTGGTTTGCCATCGACGTGCCCTGCTGACTGACTTAAAGTTCTAGCTTAACTGCTCCAGAGCGAAGAACTTGCCAGGTCGAATGACTCCACTTGATGACAGTGGAAGGGACACCAGAAGCTGATTCGCTCCAGTGGTTCGCGGCAGCCTCGCCCGTTGGGATTAGGTAGGCCAATTCCTCCGGTGAGAGCAGCAGCACTTCTGGAAACTGAGCGGCGATCGCAGTCATGGTTTCTAGAGGAGGCTGACCCGATAAATTAGCACTGGTTGTCGCTAAGGGACCTGTCTGGGCCAAAATCGCTTGGGCGACTGGATGGTTAGGTACTCGCAGGCCAATACTCGTCGAGTCCTGAGGATGGATGGCGCTGGGAACGCGATCGCTGGCAGGTAAAACGAGCGTTAAGGCTCCAGGCCAATATCGGGTGGCTACTTCTTGCCAAATTTGCTGCGCCTCTGCCTCACCCTCAACGAACGGCCATAAATCATTTGGTGCTGCCGCCATCAAAATTAGTGGCTTCTCTTGACTCCGTTGTTTAGCGGCAAAGATTAAATCAGCACGGTCTGGACGGACGGCTAAAGCGGGTACCGTATCGGTCGGAAAGCTAATCACGCGATCGCCCGCTTTGGCATGAGTTACTAAAGCGGTTAAGGAAACTTGAGGCATGTCGTGGAAGAGGAGCTACGAGGAACCCTGAATTACAACGAGTGGCATTAACGACGATGAGCTAAGACAAAGCGATCGATTCCTGCCAAGTCAGCATGAACTTGAATGCGATCGTAGTCGCCCTGCCTTTCTAATAATTCCACGACTTGCTCTGCCTGTCCTGCCATCATCTCGATTAGCCAAATTCCACCTGGCTTGAGATAAGTGGGGGCTGTTGCTACCAGATGGCGAATGCAGTCTAACCCATCCTCCCCGCCGTCTAAAGCCAAATGCGGTTCATGCCAAGCAACTTCTGGTTGCAGACTAGACACCATCGCACTAGGAATATAGGGAGGGTTTGACACCATACCCCGCAACTGACCTTCTAAGCCATTCAAAGGCTGAAACCAAGCACCCTGAAAGAACTGGATGCGATCGATCAATCCGAGCTCAGTTGCATTTTGTTGGGCCACAGCAATCGCGTCAGGACTGCAATCTACGGCATAGACTGTCGCTTTTGGAAACGCGGTTGCTAGACCAATTGCGATCGCACCGCTACCTGTGCCTAGGTCGGCCCAAACCTCTGGTGCCGAACTGCCAAGCTCAGGGCTAGAGGACTGGGCTGCAACAACTGCTAAGTCAATGATTAGTTCTGTCTCTGGCCGTGGAATTAGAACCGCTGGAGACACCGTTAAATTGAACTGTCGCCAAGGTGCCGTTCCAGCCAAATATTGAACTGGAACGCGAGCCTCAATCCGCTTCTGCCACAGTTTTGTGAGTTCTGATAAAGATAGCCGCAATTGAACTTGTGGCCAATGCTTGAAAGACTCTAGACGCAAGGTTAAGCGATCTAACCCAGCCAACTCTTGCAGCAGCCAGTCTACTTCGGCAGACGAAATTGCCGCAGCGGTAGCTGCGGCACAAGCTTCATCCCGCCATTGCCAAAGCTCCTGCCCTGAAACCGCCCAAGTCTTGGGGGAATACATGCTTGTCACGGAACAGTCACAATCGAGGGAAGGTTGTTGAGATTGAGGGGTTACTTAGCTTTGGGCCTAGCTTGACCCTGGGCGGGCTGGAGCGATCGCAGAAATTCAATCGACTCTTGCGGTGCCACAATAGCGATTTCTTCCAGTTCCTTGTTATTGCTATCTGTCAGAGTCTGGATCACACCTTCAAGGTTAACCACCTGAATATCCACGCTGGATGCTAGGTCAGGCTGCTGCTGCTTGAGGCGCTGCACCATATTTTGCAATTCCTCTTTTTTCAGGAACAGAGGAATAATCTGTTGATTACCCCGCTTCACAGTCAAATACCCTTTGTTTTTCCCGCCTCTAGCGATAAAGACAGGCACGCCATTAAAGCGCTCTACCTTTTGACCACTCTGCTTCAAGAGCGCAACGGCTGAGGCAACTTGCTGTTGAGTGGGTACAAAGGCAAAGTTGAGGCCATTAGGCTTATTTTTGTTGGCCAGACCCAATTCATAAACTTCTGCCAACGAAACGGGCATCACCTTCACATTCTTGGCTAGCTCAGGATTCTTGCTTTTCAGTCGGTCCAAAAAAGCTTGAGCATCTTGCTGGCTAACAAAAACCCCTGCGACAGGCGCATTCTTTTGACCATTCGCAGCATTGGGGGGAGAAGCAACTAGGGGTGCTCCCTGAGCGTCAGCGATCGTGAACACTGGAACTGCACGTAGTTTTTGTAGCACCTGCTCTTTAGGTAGGGCCAGAGCTTGCATGTTACCTGCAATAGAGGGGCCTAGTAATGCGCCTCCAACTAGACTCAAAACTGCACTCCAACGGACAAAAGACTTCATTAGTTGCTCCTGGAAAAAGATTGTAAAGGAGTTAATATTTACGCTTTTAAGTAGCGTTTGCGAGTGAAAAATCGAGATGCGGCTGATAGTTTGCTCACTTGCCAATTGTCATGAATTAGTTTGCTGGCTGTTCGCTAATTATGCAATTGCAAGTTCACTGAATCTAGGGTGTCTTTTATCACTGGCACCACCCAAATTTCAAGCTGGAGATCGGGCAAAGTTATCGTTTCTCAGTTAGCTTCACAGATTAGTTCTACACTAATTCACTCCATGAGAAGAAATGGTTGAACCGGAAGCATTGATGAATGATCCGCGTACTCCTAATGTCATTTACAGGTGACTTCGCCTTAGAGAAAATGGTTCCAGGGGAAGTAAGGAAACGGCTCTATCGATTCAATAAGCCTTTTTCTTGGTATGAGCCAGCAGACTTGTAGGATACTAACACAAACTGAGTTAGGTCTTTGCCTTGGTTAAACGCCTAACTTAGGTTCGTCAGTGTGATGTTTAATTAGTGCACACTTGGTTAAATACATAACTTTCGTTTAGTACTACTGTGCCGTTTGAATTGTAACTGTAGTTAGCAACTAAATTTTACCGACACAAACCTCAGATTAACCCTATGAATTTTATCTGGTTAAGCTTTGAGTGCTCCTATCGCAAGAAGTCTAAAGTTAAGCGGGTCGCAGATGAGATACGACATGGGGCTGTAAGCAGAATTGTACAAGCCCAATTTGCGATCGCTCTATTGCTGACTTTATCGAGTTGTCAGTCTCCCACTCAATCCAGCAACGGTCTGAAACTGGGCACGTTGCTACCAATTACAGGGGACTTGGCCCAGTATGGTTCACCTATGCAAGACAGTGCTCGGTTGCTGGTGAAGACGGTCAATAACTGTGGTGGAGTCTTAGGCCAGCCAGTAGAGCTGATCTCAGAAGATGACCAAACTGAACCTGCGGCTGGTGCTTCAGCCATGACTAAATTGGCCGAAGTCGATCGAGTAGCTGGTGTTGTGGGAGGCGCATCAAGTGCCGTTTCGAGTGCAGCAGTCGATATTGCTGTTCGGAATCAAGTGACACAAATCTCGCCTGCTAGCACGAGTCCTGTTTTCACAGAACGAGCTAAAAACGGTGACTTTCAGGGGTTTTGGTTTCGCACTGCCCCACCCGATACTTTTCAGGGGCAAGCCCTAGCAAAACTAGCGAAAGATCAAGGCTTTCAAACAGTGGCAATTTTGACCATTAATAATGACTACGGCAATGGCTTGGTGACATCTTTCATTCCAGCTTTTGAGGCGTTAGGCGGCAAAGTAGTGTCAGGCCAACCCACGCGCTATCCGCCTGATGCCGCTACATTTGAGTCGGAAGTGGGCGCTGCATTTAGTAGTAATCCAGATGCAGTCTTGTTGATTGCTTATCCAGAGACAGGCAGCCTCATCTTGAAATCCGCTTATCAGCAGGGGTTGTTGAACAAGAAGACGAAAGTGCTGGCGACCGATGGCCTGAAAGATGCCGCGATCGCTAATCTAGTCGGCAAAAATCAGGCAGGTAAATTTATTGCCAATGGATTGATTGGGACGGCTGCCAGCGCCGGAGGACCGGCGATCGTGGCGTTTCGTCAGCTCTACAACGCTGAGTACAAGCGCCAGCCTAGTGTGTATGATCCCAACACCTGGGATGCTACAGCTTTAATGGTTTTAGCCGCCGAATCCGCTAAGGCTGCCACAGGTTCTGCCCTTAAAGATAAGATTCGGGAAGTGGCAAGTGCACCGGGGCAAGAAGTTACCGATATTTGCCAAGCCTTAGAACTCGTCCGCCAAGGGAAAGATGTGAACTACCAAGGTGCTAGTGGCACACTAGAACTTGATGCCCAAGGCGATGTTGTCGGTAGCTACGATATCTGGACTATTCAAGAAAACGGCGAGTTAGCAGTTAAAGGTCAGCTCAGCGTTGGCGGCTCATAAAATGCCAAAAGCTCAGAGCCTGAAAGTTCTGAGCTTAAGTAAAAACTTGTTTGAATCGGGATGACAGGATTCGAACCTGCGACATCCTGCTCCCAAAGCAGGCGCGCTACCAAGCTGCGCTACATCCCGTTAATGTCACTTAGCTAGTATACCCTACTCTCAAGCATCCGTGAGTAAAAAATTTAGCTTTGCGTCAACAAACCTAGAAGCCAGGTAAGGACTGCTTTAGAGTTGGGGAATACTGTTAGGGAAAGTGCGAGGTGCTAACTTCGGTTAGTCGGGATACCAGAACATGCCCTTGATGCCTTCGGGGTCAGCCATAAAGCCCAAGTTCTGATAAAAGTTCACGACTTGGGGATCAGCGAATAGGGTAATGTTGCTGATATCCTCACTCCGCAATTTCTTAATCACGTGTTTCATCAGCGCCTTCCCGAATCCTTTACCCTGGAAGTCTGGATGAACCACAACGTCCCAAAGCGTGGCGTTAAAGGCATGATCAGAGGTGGCTCGGGCAAAGCCAATCAAGCGTCGCTGTACGCCTCGCTGCTCCCACATAGTAACGACGAGAAAGCTGTGCTGGATTGCTTTCTTGACCTTGCGTAGAGGTCGCCGCGACCAACCCACCGCATCGCACAGTTCCTCTAGTTCGTAGAGGTCAATGTCTCGATCGGTACTGAAGAAAATGCGAGAACTACTGCGGCTTCGTGCCGCTGAGCTACTTAAGCTAGGATCGCGTGGTGCCTCAGTGGGTAGGCTGTTTTCATCCTCAGCAATATATCCCTCAACAGCAGTGGGCTTAGAGCTGGGGGTAGTGTCAGAACCACTAAATAAACTTTTCCAGAAACCCATGTAGGCGTGGTTAAGGTAAGTAGGAGTTAGAAGACAGTACTAGCTAGTATATCTTCCGAACTTGATTCTCATCGTTGCACTTATTCATCAGATTGATCGAGTTATTGAGAAAATCATCTGAGGAAATAAAAGTTGAACAATGAAAATTTGTGAGAAATTGACCTAAGGTTGAGTTTTGCACCTTGGCGATCGCTCTCTCGTCCAGGCTTCCGTTGTAGCAAGTGAGTTGTACTCCCCGTTATGGCCTCGGGTTTGAAATCGTCCACACTAGAACTGCTGAAGCGCTTCAACCGAGCGTTTCCCCAGTTCTATGAGCAATTTGTCAGTAGCGAGATTCAGTTACAAAACCTGAGACTGGCTTACCAGCTTTATAAAACCAAGCAAGCGGTGATTGAACTGAAACCGGAAGGTAGTAAGAGCGCGCTACATTTTGCCTACCGTAATCAGTCTTTTTTGCTCAGCGATATTTTTGGGGTTTTGGCAGCTTACGGGCTAACTATTCATAGCCTCAGCTTGTATGGGCAGATTTATCCACCCATGCTGGTTTTCATCAAGCTGGTTGTATCCCGAGGCGGCAAGACTTTAACCGAGAAAACTGCGGAGAATGTCTGTCGGGCAGTGCGAGAGGCATTGGCAGGACGATTTGAAGTGGAAGAAATGCTGGCAGTAGAGTTTAATCTAGACGCTGGCTTAGAGCAGGTAGAGACGGAGTTTTATGTAGACCCGGTGTTCCACCTCCCAGCCTTGCTAATTGAGGCCGACAACCAACCTGGCTTGTTTTACAAAGTCATGTACGCTATTTGGCAAGAAGATTTGCTAGTGGTCAATGCCAATCTTTTGGTGTGGCGAGGCCGAACCCGGTTAATTTTGTACTTGCTCGGCCCTAACGAGAATTTGATTCCAGAGTATTTGGGGCAAAAAATTGCTGAGGGAGTCCGACAGCGGTTGTTAGGACGACGACACTAAACTCAGCTTAGAAAGCGGCTCGATGCCCAAGACCTGTTGCTGTAAGGTCGGCTGCAATGTGGCTGAGGCCCCTAGGGTGTTTCGGTTGAACTTCGGGCTAGGATAAAAGTATGACCAGCATTAACGTCCTAGGAGTTCCGCACGCCTACGATTTGACGGCGGCTACTGCATCTCCCTCTGTCCTTGTTTTTATTCACGGTTGGCTCCTGAGCCGTCGATATTGGCAACCGTTAATTGAGCGGTTGTCGCCAGATTATCAGTGCTTGTCCTATGATTTGCGTGGGTTTGGCGAGTCGCAATGTTCTAGCTCCTATCACCAGCGCGGTTTGTCTAGTGCGACTGCGGAGTTGATGGATAGCGCGATCGCCCCACCTAAAGCTTCAAGATATACCCCCGCTGCTTACGCTCAAGATCTAGCCGTTTTATTGAAGCAGCTCAACATCACGAATGCTTGGTTAGTCGGTCACTCCTTGGGCGGGAGTATTGCGCTCTGGGCAGGGCAGCAGTTGCCTGAAGCTGTGAAAGGTGTGATTTGCCTCAATGCAGGGGGTGGCATTTACCTCAAAGAGGAATTTGAACGGTTTCGCTCGGCAGGAGCCAAGATTTTAAGATTTCGGCCTCGCTGGTTTGCACAACTGCCATTGATTGATTTGCTGTTTAGTCGTGCCACTGTCGCTCGTCCGATTGAGCGGGTTTGGGGACGGCAGCGGGTGATTGATTTTGTCATGGCTAATCCTCAAGCCGCCTTGGGAGCATTGCTGGATTCCACTACCGAAGAGGAGGTGCATCATCTCCCTCATGTGGTGTCCCGTTTGCCACAGCCTGTTTATTTTATGGCTGGGGCGGAAGATACGGTGATGGAACCCAAGTATGTGCGGCACCTAGCCAGTTTTCACCCCACTTTTCGAGCCTGTGGCGATAATGTGATTGAGATTTCCAATTGTGGGCATATGGCGATGGTGGAGCAGCCTGATACGGTAGTAACTCAACTACGGGCGATCGTGGCTCGGCACGAAGTTCAAGAGCAAGTAACGCCACGCTGAGTGGTTAGGTATTAGAGAATTGCGGCAGGGTATTGATAGAGCTGCATGACGTTGGCGATCGCTAACCGAGACTGTGCCCCTAGCGTGAGGGACGAAGTATGACCGTGATTCAGGTGGTCAGCGGCAGCACACCCAATCATGGCTGCATTATCGGTGCAAAATTTGAGGGGTGGAAAAAGCACCCGAAAATTATGAGTTTGGGCAGCGGTTTGTAAGTGACGGCGTAGGCTGCTGTTGGCGGCAACTCCTCCCCCAATCGCGATCGTGGTGAGACCATAATCGCGGGCACAGGCGATCGCTCGTCGAGTCAGCGATCGCGCCACCGTTTCTTGAAAGCTGGCAGCGAGGTCGGCAACGGGTAAAGGTTGATTGCTTTCCTGTTGAAGCTTTTGGGTTAAGCGCAGCACGGCAGTTTTTAGGCCGCTGAAGCTGGAGTCGTAAGGATGATGACCACCTTCGGGCCGCGAAACATTGCCTTCGGGCAAGGGAAAGGCTTGAGGATTGCCTTGAGTGGCAAGGCGATCGATTGCTGGACCACCGGGATAACCCAAGTCGAGCAAACGAGCCACTTTGTCAAAGGCTTCTCCTGCGGCATCATCGCGAGTTTGGCCTAAAGTTTCGTAGTGGCCACAAGCTTTGACGTAAATCAGACTGGTATGCCCACCCGAAACCAGCAAACAGAGAAAAGGTGGCTCTAGCGCTGGCTCGGTGAGGTAAGAAGCGTAAATATGGCCCTCTAAGTGATGAATGCCAATAAAGGGCTTTTGATGCACTAGGGCCAAGGTTTTAGCGGCTGTAAGGCCGACGAGTAGAGCACCCACTAACCCAGGGGCACAAGTAGCGGCAATGCCATCAATCGCAGACCAATCGAGCGACGCTTCCTGAAACGCTTGAGCGATCGCTAGATTAATCATCTCTACATGATGACGGGAGGCAACTTCTGGTACAACGCCGCCATATTGTTGATGAATATCAATCTGAGAAGAAACAATACTACTTAAAACTTGACGATTTTTAACAATCGCGACCGCTGTTTCATCACAACTTGTTTCAAGTGCTAAAACCGTTGCCATTCGCTGGTAATTTTTTGAATGAATGAGCTACTTCTAGTAACTTAAAACTTTACTGGGTCTACTCGGAAGAGTATGATTGCTTCCAAGTTCAGCAAACTTTCCTGTACAAATAGCGTAATCTTTTTGTACAACAAACTTTGAGTTTTGTAACAAAAGGAAATGATTCCATGCAACGACTGTTTGCTTTAGTTCTCATTGTTTGCCTCTGGCTAGGCATGGCCCCCCCTGCCTCAGCAGATGTAGCTGGGTTAGTTCCCTGCGGTGAGACTCCTGCTTTTCAGCAACGTCTAAATAACACTGTGAGAAGCCAAGAGGCTCGCTTACAAAAATATGATCCCAACAGCGATTCTGCTGCAATTATCAAAGGCAGAATTGATCGGGCTCGGGAACGGTTTGCACGCTATGAAGGGATGCTTTGCGGCCCTGAAGGTCTGCCCCGTTTAATCACCGATGGTCGCCCTAGCCACTGGGGTGATTTCCAATATCCTGGGCTGCTTTTCTTGTATCTAGCTGGCTGGTTAGGTTGGTCTGGCCGTAGCTATATCAGGACTGTGAAAAAGAGCGAATATCCAGAATACAGCGAAATTCAAATCAATGTACCTCTGGCGATTCAATGCTTTATTGGTGGGTTGCTGTGGCCTTTGGCAGCAATAAAAGAATTGATCAGCGGAGAGCTAGTTGAAAAAGAGGAAAACATCCCTGTTTCTCCTCGTTAAAACAGTCCTCTAAACTCCATTGCAAGAGTTTAGGTGATTCTCTCTTCGTTTTCATTTTCGTAATTTCTCCTTTAGCTTGTTCTTAGGAGTTTGGTATGAACGATTTTGTCAAGTATCTGTCTAATGCTCCTGTGTTAGCAGTGTTGTTTGTGAGTGGTGCCCTGACAGCGTTTATTCTGATCAATAAAACGTTTCCAGACGGTCTTTTTCTGTCTCCTTAGGCTACACTAAGAATTTCTTTTTCCTAGAATTCTTACTTTGCTAAAGTTAGCCAGCCTTGGTTCTAGAAAGATCAAGGTTTTTAACTTGAGAAACTCGCGATCGCCCTTTTGAAATCGCGAGTTTCCTAGCCGAACCAATGGTGACCGAAGTGTAAAATTAATTTTTTTTAAGTGCACTTTGGTCCCAGGAGTGAGAATAAATTTCTCACCTAAAATAGGGCTACAACGTTATTAACTAAAAGAGCAATATGGTACCCGTAGACGCGATAGATAGATCAAAAGATCGCTTAGGCGATCCGAGAAACCGGGAAGTCGTTCGTCCAGCAGGCGGCGACCCTCAAACTGGTAATTTGGAAACCCCAATTAACGCCTCAGGTTTCACAGAAGCTTTCATTAATAACCTACCTGCTTATCGCCGTGGTCTTTCTCCATTACGGCGTGGTCTAGAAGTGGGGATGGCTCATGGTTACTGGCTCATTGGCCCCTTTGCCAAGCTAGGCCCCTTGAGAGATACAGATGTGGCAAACTTAGCTGGTTTGCTGTCCACAGTTGGCTTAGTTGTTATCTCAACTATTGCCCTATCCTTGTACGCAAACAGCTGCCCTCCTGATCCAACCAAAACCATTACTACTCCAAATCCTCCAGCGGCTTTGACTACCGCAGAAGGATGGAATGAGTATGCTAGTGGCTTCCTAATTGGTGGAATTGGCGGAGCAGCTTTTGCTTACGCCTTACTCGCCAATATCCAGCTGCTACAAAATCTGTTCTAGTAATTCTTGACCAGAATCTAGAATTATTTCTGAGGCAGTCAATCGTTCACTTTTAGTCTCTAAAGTTGCCAGCTTGATAATTTACTTCACTGGTACCTTTAGTAGGAATGGAAGTGTGATTGACTGCCTTAATTTATGGCTTTAACTGCAAGCTAGGCGCTATAGCAGTGAACGGGGGCAAGCAAAGCCGCCTCAATCTCAGTTAAAGCTTTTTCAAAATCGTCGTTGATGATTTGAATATCGAACTCGCTGGCGGCGTCGATTTCGGCTCGTGCCCTCTGCAACCGTCGAGCGATCGCGTCTTCCGAGTCTTGCCCGCGATTACGAATGCGAAACTCTAGTTCATTCAAAGAAGGTGGCAGGATAAAGATGCGAAAGGCAGTCGGAAAGGTTTGCCGAACTTGTCTAGCTCCTTCCAGCTCGATTTCTAAAATCACGCACTTGCCTTGCTGAACTTGTTGCTCTACAGCTAGGCGGGGCGTGCCATAATAATTTCCCGCAAACTCTGCCCACTCTAAGAGTTCACCACCAGCGACCATGCGCTCAAATTCGGTGCGATTCACAAAGTAGTAATGCTGCCCATCCACTTCACCAGGACGGGGAGCACGAGTCGTGACTGAAATAGAAACATAAAGATCTGGATGGCGTTGTAGAAGAGATCGCAGTAAGGTGCCTTTTCCAACTCCACTCGGCCCAGTCAATACAACCAACTTGCCTGCTTGCATGCTCCTACTACCCGTTCGACTTACGTTGCTTAAACCTCTTAGGGTAGCACTATCTATAGGCGATCGATTCAACGGTTTGAGCCGCAGGGATTAGGATTGTAGCGGGAGCTTGACATGCTTGCTATTCGTCGTTGCCCGCTCCGTCTTTACTGACAATGAAGCGGTTGGCAACAGTCTCAGGCTGAATGGCAGAAAGGATAATATGGCCTGAATCGGTGATGATGACCGCTCTGGTGCGCCGGCCATAGGTTGCGTCAATCAGTTGCCCCCGGTCTCTAGCATCCGTAATGATTCGTTTGATGGGTGCGGACTCTGGGCTGACAATGGCAACCACTCGGTTGGCAGACACAATATTGCCAAAACCGATATTGATCAGCTTAATATCCATACTGAACGGCGGCTTGACCGCGTGAGGGGTTCATAAGTATTTAATTTCAATGGTATCCACAAAAATTTGGACTAACAAGGCTAAAATTCGCAGCATAACAGAGTTTTTTAGCTTGCTATGAAGCTTTCTATCTTTGGGTATAGATCTGACTCACTAATCCCTTAGCTCGGTGATCGATCCGGTGCAATTAGCGTTAGACTGGGCAGCGATCCTGTGACTTGTACGATTTCTCACTTTGCAACCTGTTGACTTTACTACGCTAACTGCTGCCTGCTGTGAACTTCGAGCTGATTGGCTGCCATCCCGACTGGAGCAGGTCTATCAGCGCGATCGCTTTACCCTTGCCATTGCCTTGCGAACTCTGAAGCACCGGAGTTGGCTAACTATTTCCTGGCACCCGCAAGCCGCTCGGCTTTGTATTGGCGATCCACCCCCTCGCACTCCTGACACCTTTACCTTTAGCCAGCAACTCCAACATCAACTGGGCGGCTTGGCCCTAGTTGCCATTGAGGCGATCGCCCCTTGGGAGCGGGCTTTGGATTTGCAGTTTGCTCGACGACCTGGAGACCCTCCGTTGTGGCACTTGTATGTCGAAATCATGGGCAAGTACAGCAATGTGATTTTGGCGAACCAGGAGAACTTGATTGTCACAGCGGCTCATCAGGTTAGTGCCCAGCAATCTAGCGTTCGCCCGATTCTGACCGGACAACCTTATGAGTTACCGCCTGCTCTTACCGATCCCGCTCCCAGTTTAAGTGAGTCTTATGAGCGCTGGCGAGAACGGATTAGCTTAGTGCCTGGGGCTTTACGCCGTACCTTAATCAAGAATTATCGTGGCTTAAGCTCAGCCTTAGTGTTGTCAATGTTGCAGGCCATCGAACTTGACCCAGAGCAATCAACAGAGGAGCTAAGCGAGTCAGAGTGGCAGCGGTTGTTTGCAACTTGGCAAACTTGGTTGCGATCGCTAGAACGTTGTGAACTGAATCCAGGCTGGACTCAGCAGGGATATACCGTTTTGGGCTGGGGCAAAACGCAAGCGGTAGAGAGCGTACAAATCTTGCTCAACCAATACTACACCGCACAACTGAATCGCCAAGAGTTTGTGCAACTCCACCATCAATTGACCCAAAAAGTCAATAATGTTTTGGCGAAAGTGCGCCTCAAGGCTGACTTGTTTCGGCAGCGCTTAGCCCAATCGGACCAGGCCGATCAATACCGGGAGCAAGCAGACTTGTTGATGGCCCATTTGCAAGAGTGGCAACCCGGAATGAAAGTCATGACCCTGGCAGATTTCCATACTGAGCAACCTGTAGCGATCGCCCTTGATCCAGAAAAAAATGCGGTACAGAATGCTCAGTCTCTCTACAAAAAACACCAGAAACTCAAGCGAGCCCGTCTGGCAGTAGAGCCATTGCTGGCCGAGGTGCAAGTGGAAGTGGATTATCTGGAGCAAGTAGAAGCGGCCTTAGTGCAAATGGCTAGCTACCAAGCGCCCGCAGACCTAATCACTTTAGAAGAAATTCGCGATGAGTTGATTCAGCAGCAATATTTGGAGTCGCTGGAGTATCGCAGCCGCCCGGAGAGCAAAGCTAGTACAGAATTTTACCGCTTTCAAACGCCGAGCGGGTTTGAGCTGCTGATCGGTCGCAACAATCGCCAAAACGATCAGTTAACCTTCCGACTCGCGGGCGATTATGACCTGTGGTTTCACACCCAAGAAATTCCCGGCAGCCATGTCCTCTTGCGTCTAGATCCAGGAAAAGTGCCAGAAAAATCAGACCTGGAATTTACGGCTGACTTAGCTGCCTATTACAGTCGTGCCCGTCAGAGTGAGCAAGTTCCTGTGGTTTACACCGAGCCAAAACATGTCTATAAGCCCAAGGGGGCAAAGCCAGGAATGGCGATTTATAAGCAAGAGCAAGTAATTTGGGGGCAGCCTCAGCGAGCCTGTCTCTATTTATCTGCGTCGAATGAATTAAGTAGGCAATGAATGGTAATATATCATCCTGCTTTAGCGCACGAATGATGCAGATGCTCAAAAACTGCTGTAAACATTCATGACGAAAAGTTTGTGTATCTTGTTACAATACTTTCGGAGTAGGGAACAATAACCCTATACCCGCTGCAAGTGTGGGAACGCGCAGCTTGGGTTCCTCCAAAGTGAGAAGACAACGTCATTAAAAATTAATAGTAGCCAGCTATGGGAGCTGGCTTTTTTTGTGCCTAATGTTGGCGGATTTGGTGCCGTACAGGTTAATAGTTTCTGTAGAACTTAAGTTACAGCAGGGATGTATGAAGCGCTACCAAAATCTACATCAAATTCACCAACTAGACCCTATACAAGATCATCAGGAAATTTGCCGCCTCATGGCAGGCTACGAATTTCCGTGGGATATTAATCGAGCTCTAGAAATTGCGCTGTTTCGGACGTTTTGTGTGCCAAGTATTTCAGCCCTGCTCGACAAAACTGGAGAGTTTCATCAGCGCCCGCAAAAACGTTATGACGATACAGCTCTAACTGTGGCTGAAATTTTGAAGTGGGGGTATGACAGCGATCGCGGGCAAGAAGTCATTCGCCGCATGAATCACATGCATGGGCACTTTCAGATCAGCAACGCCGATTTCTTGTATGTGCTTTCCACATTCATCTATGAGCCTGTACGTTGGCTCGACCGTTTCGGCTGGCGACCTATGTCTGAGAACGAACGCTTGGCTTCCTTCTATTTCTGGCAGGCCGTGGGTCAGCGAATGCAGATTCAAAATATTCCTGACACCTACGAAGCCTTTGAGCGCTACAACGTGGAATATGAGCAACAGCACTTCCGTTACGCCCAAACGAATCGTTTGGTGGGTGACTCCACGCAAAACTTGATGCTGAGTTGGTTTCCATGCTGGTTGCGCCCTTTAGTTAGGCCAAGCGTCCACAGCTTCCTAGATGACCGGATGCTAGAAGCTTATGGATTCACCGCTCCACCTGCTTTCCTGCGACAAGCGATCGCCTACAGCTTGAGATTGAGAGGCCGAGTTCTCGGCTGGTTGCCACCCCGGAAACAACCAAAGTTCTACACCGATGCTGATCACCGGAGCTATCCCAACGGTTATCAGCTCACGCAGCTTGGCCCGCCGCGGATGCTAGAGTCACTCAATCAGGGTACGAAGCCTGAGTAGGCTTGTTGGCATAAGCCTTGGTGAGCTAAGTTGAGCGATCGCCCTTAGCTTCCCGCAGCTTGAAAGGCAGGAGCGGCTTGCGTGATGGGCGGAATCCCAGCTAAATCGAGAATTTGGGGAATTAAGTCTTCTCGGCGCACAGCCATCATATGTACGCCTTGGCAAAGTTCTTTTGCTAACTTGACTTGCTCAGCCGCGATCGTAATGCCTTCTTGTAGGGGATCAGCGGCTCGCTCTAGACGCTGAATGATCTCATCTGGGATGGAAACGCCTGGTACATTGCGGTTAATGAATTGAGCGTTTTTAGCTGACTTAAGCAGAAAAATTCCTGCTAAAACGGGCTTATTGCTGCCTACTGCAATCTGGGTCATGAACTTTTCTAGCCGCTCAAAGTCGCAGATTAACTGACTTTGAAAAAATTGCGCCCCAGCCGCTAACTTACGATCAAAGCGACGCTGCAAACCTGACCAGCTATTGAGTTGCGGATCAACCGCCGCACCCACCAGCAGATCGGTGGGACCATCAGGCATCAATTTATCGTTGCAGTCGAAGCCTTGATTCAACTTGAAGATGAGTTGCAGCAGCCGTACCGACTCTAAATCAAATACGGCACGGGCATCCGGGTGATCGCCCGCTTTGACGGGGTCTCCGGTTAAAGCCAAAATATTACGAACGCCTAAGGCATGGGCTCCCATCAAATCAGCTTGTAAGCCAATGCGGTTGCGATCGCGGCAAGCCACCTGACAAATTGGCTCAATGCCGTGCTGAAGCAGAATAATGGACGCTGCCAAGGAACTCATACGAAGCACAGCTCGACTGCCATCGGTAATGTTGACGGCATGGACTCGATCTTTGAGCAGTAGGGCCATTTGCAGCATGTGAGCCGCATTGCCACCTTTGGGCGGGGCCACTTCAGCGGTCACTAAAAATTCACCTGACTGAAGCGCATTGCGGAAGCAAGAAGGAGATGGAAATAGAGATGAATTAAGCATCGCGAGATTGTTTTGACCGTTATCCATCACCTAATTAACCTCACCATCATCACTTCATCTTGCATTCCGTACTCCTGCTAAGCTAATGAGCTGTTGAGTATCCCGGTTATAAGGGCAAAGCATACCCCAAGGCTGATTTTGCCTGGTTCAGGGTTTGGTTGGCGATCGCGGCGGCGGCTTCCTGGCCTTGGCGCAGCACCGATTCCAAATAGCCCTTGTCCGCCATGATGTCGTTGTATTTGTCTTGGATGGGCTGAAGAGCGCTAATCGTAGTTTCAGTCAATAAAGGCTTGAACTGGCCCCAACCCATATCTTGACACTCCGTTGTTACCTCAGCTTTAGTTTTGCCTGACATGAGCATATAAAGCGTCAGCAAGTTGTTACACTCAGGTCGCTCTGGGTTGTCAAACTCCAACCCTCTGACCGGGTCAGTTTTGCAGCGCTTAATCTTGCTTTGGATCTGCTCAGGCGCATCTAAAACATTGATCCGACTCAAGTCTGAAGGATCAGATTTAGACATTTTGCGAGTGCCGTCGGTCAAGCTCATGACTCGTGCACCTGCCGCCCGAATCAATGGCTCTGGTAGCTTAAAGGTCGGAGATTTGTCTTTACAAAACTGATGGTTAAACCGTGCAGCAATATCGCGAGTTAGCTCTAAGTGCTGCTTTTGGTCTTCTCCCACTGGAACCTTGTCAGCTTGGTAGAGCAAAATATCGGCAGCCATCAGCACCGGATAGTCAAGCAAACCTACATTGACATTCTCGCCTTGCCGCACCGCTTTTTCCTTGAACTGAATCATGTCTTCGAGCCAGTTCAGGGGTGTGATGCAGTTCAGTAGCCAAGTTAACTCACTGTGAGCGGGAACGTGGGACTGCACGAAGATGTGGGCGTGCTGCAAGTCGATGCCACAAGCCAAATAGATAGCTGCGATCGCGTAGGTGTCAGCCGCTAGCGTGGCTGGATTGTGGGGTGCAGTAATGGCATGGAGATCGACGACACAGAAAAAATTTTCGTATTGGCTTTGGCCTTCCACCCAATTGCGAATGGCTCCCAAGTAGTTACCTAAGTGGAGATTGCCCGTTGGTTGAATGCCAGAAAGAACCCGCTGCTTAGCCATAATTTTCAAATGATCACATGCCAAAGCTGTCCTAGAGCGCAAGCAAGGCCCAATTGCTGCTGTTAGTCACAGTTGTCTATGTCAAAAGCAGGGACAGTCTAAAACCAGAGTAAAGCTTTACGATGCAAAGATTAACTTTTCTTTATGTAAAATCAAAGATGATTACAAAGCCTGGGTTCTGAAATTATCAAAGTTATCTATCTCTAAGACTCTTCAGTCCTTCCCAATTATGGCGCAGTCTGATCAGAATCCGGTGGACCAAGTCAAGGCTTGCCTGTCTCTTTCCCACGACCTCCCCAATAAGCACAGTAGAGAACAGTAGCAGCAGGTTGTACAGTCTATTCATTCATGCTTTTCACCTGCTCATCATGCTCCTAGACTGTCTACCTTGGCTTCAGGTTGACCAGTTTGCGGTCACGCAACCCCAACAACTTCTTGATCTCCTACAATTTCCTTTCATGCAACGGGCGATCGCAGGTGGGATTCTCATGGGTGTGTTGGGTGGGCTACTGGGTTGCTTTGTCACACTGCGGCAGTTGTCATTCTTTAGTCATGCAGTCGGCCATGCGGCTTTAGTAGGGGTGGCTTTAGGCGTTTTGCTCCAGCTCAATCCCACCTGGATGTTGCTCCCTTTTACCCTGTTGTTTGGTCTAGCAGTGCTCTACCTGATTGACCAAACCGATTTGTGGAGTGACAACATCCTCAGCATTGTGCTCTCAGGCGCTTTAGCGATCGGGGTGATTTTGACTAGCTTTATTCAAGGCTACCGAGGCAACTTAATGGGGGTGTTGTTTGGTGACATCCTAGCCATCAACCGTACTGACCTACTGCTGACGCTGTTGTTGTTGATTGTCAGTGCTGTTTTTTTACTATCGACGCTACGACAACAAATTTTGCTAACTCTGAATCAAGCAGTGGCGCAAGTGCAAGGGATTCCAGTCCAACTGCATCGCTATTTGTTTGTAGTCTTGCTGTCTTTGGCAGTTGCCGTTTCCATCAAAGCGATCGGAATTTTGCTAGTGAATGCCTTTCTGGTCATTCCAGCCTCAACTGCCAAACTGCTGAGTCAAAGGTTCACTCGGTTCTTGCTGCTATCGGTAGCGATCGGAGCACTGAGCAGCATTTTGGGCATGTTGGTGTCTGGAGCACTGAATTTTGCTTCTGGCCCTAGTATTGTGTTAGTTCAGTTTGTCCTCTTTCTGCTTGTACTCAGCTTGACCAAGCTGAAAGCATTGCCAACATGAGTCATAGCATTTTCTAGCCTAGGGATTATGCAGCAATTTCCTGATTGTGACTTGAGGAATCGTAAAGATCTAAAAGTGTTTGAGATTTAGCGAGATCGAATTTCTTTCAGCCTCCAAGGCTTGGTAAGCGGGGCGCATGTCTTACTTCTCCCTGCATTTTGACTAAAGAGGGGTTGAGTTGGAAAATAATTCATATTTTCGTCAACTTTTTATCCCGGAGTGTGGCAAACTCGGCGATAACGTCCTTAAGCAGCTTCAATCTCCCTAATCTCTAAACTGACTGTGCAATTAAAGTACGCGCTGGTTCATGAATGGTTGACGCCAAAAGCAACAGGTGGCTCGGAACTAGTCGTGCAGGAGATTTTGCAGCATATCGATGCAGATCCCTACGCCCTAATTGATTTCGAATCCACAAATCCAGAGAGCTATTTGTTTAAGCGTCAGATTGGCACGACTTTTTTGCAGTATTTTCCGGGGGCTCGCGGGGGTGTGCAGAAATATTTGCCCTTGTTGCCTTTGGCGATCGAGCAAATAGATTTGCGTCCGTATGACGTGATTCTTTCTTCTTCCCACGCGGTGGCGAAAGGAGTCTTGACGGGGCCACATCAGTTGCACATTTGTTACTGCCATACTCCCATGCGCTATGCCTGGGATTTAACCTTTGACTATTTGCGCAGCAGTGCCTTGGGGCGTGGGGTCTTAGGCTGGGTAACACGTTGGCTGCTGCACTATCTGCGGCAATGGGATGTCTTATCTGCGAATCGGGTAGATTATTTCATTGCCAATTCGCAAAATACAGCCCGTCGCATTTGGCGCTACTATCGGCGACCCGCCACGGTAATTTATCCGCCTGTGCATACGGAGCGATTTCCTTTTCAAGCTCAGAAGCAAGATTTTTACCTCACAGTTTCTCGCTTGGTGAGCTACAAAAAAACTTCGCTGATTGTGCGTGCTTTTAATCAGTCAGGGCGATCGCTGGTGGTGATTGGCAGCGGTCCAGAACTGCAAGAGCTACGCAAAATCGCTAAACCAAATATCCAAATACTAGGATGGCAACCAGATGCCGTAGTAGCAAAATATATGGCTGAAGCGAAGGCGTTTGTTTACGCGGCCCATGAAGATTTTGGTATCGCTCCCGTAGAAGCTCAAGCCTGTGGTACTCCTGTGATTGCTTATGGAGCAGGAGGAGCTTTGGAAACGGTGCGAGATGTGCGTCAGTACTCGGATACTGCTACAGGAGTTTTGTTCTCAACTCAATCGGAGGTGGCTTTAATTGAAGCAGTGGAGTATTTTGAAACTCATGCCCAAGCGTTTAATCCTGAGGTGGTGCGATCGCATGCCCTAACCTTTGACGCTAAAGCGTTTGCGCGACAATATCTCAGTTTTGTGGAACACTGCTGCCAAGAATTTAGGTCTAGCAATCCCAGTGAAGTACTGGCTTTTAGGCCTAAATTGCCGTAGAAGCTGTTTCTGGCTTTATGATCAGGACTGTGTGTGGTGTGAGTTTGTGAGTTGAAGGAGTACAATGACTGCCGAAAGTCAACTTATCTCCGGCAAGACAATTCGGGCTATTTTCAAGCGGGGCTTGCCGCCAGTCACGTTAGTTAATCTAGACGGAGAGTTTTCCAAGCGGTTGTTTGATATTGGATTTTCGCTTGCGGTTTTGATTTTGTTCTCTCCGGTTTATTTGCTCCTGGTCCTGTTGATTGCCTTTAGCTCTCCAGGGCCGATTTTTTATGTGCAAGAACGGATTGGCAAAAATCGTCAACCTTTTGGTTGCATCAAATTCAGAACGATGGTCGAAAACGCTGACGAAGTACTACTTAAGTTGTTGGAAACCTCTCCTGATGCTCGGCAAGAATTTGAAGAAAACTTCAAACTGAAATACGATCCTCGGATTACCTGGATTGGTCGGTTCTTGCGAGTCACCAGCTTGGATGAGTTCCCCCAATTTTGGAATGTGCTTAAAGGTGACATGAGCGTCGTAGGTCCTCGGCCTCTTGTCGAGGAAGAATTGCCAAGGTACGGCAGATATATGGACCGGATTTTGACGATTCAACCTGGAATCACAGGCTTGTGGCAAGTTTCTGGACGCAATGATATTCCTTACCATCGACGGGTCTTGATGGACCTTTATTACGTTAACTGCCGCAGTTTTTCGATGGACCTATGGTTGATTGTTAAAACAATTGGCGTTGTGGTCTTTCCCAGTAAAAATGGTGCTTATTGAAGCTCATCTCTCACTTGGAGAGGGAAACTTCATTTGTTTTTGTGTCCAATTATACGGTATTGACTGATTAGCGTCTTCTGGAAGCGATAGCTGTAATCTTTGACAAAAATATACAGAGGCTACAAATTCTTTGCAGACACTACATAGTTTTTTGATGTTTTGTTGAGAGTTTCAGGCTAACGTATGGATTGACTCTTAACAAAAATGGGATGTATAGAGGTGTAGCGGCTAGGCACAAGCTTGAAATTGCATCTGTCTGCTCCAGACTCTCAGGGGAATTGCTTGGAGTTGTGACTAGCTTAAACCGCTAAAACTTATGTTTCCCCAGCCCCCATGTCAGCCACAGAAGGAACTTTTCAAATGACCCAACGGAAGCGAGCGCTAATCACAGGTATTACAGGTCAAGATGGCTCTTACCTCAGCGAATTGCTGTTAGAAAAGGGTTATGAAGTTCATGGCATTATCCGACGAACTTCAACTTTTAATACAGACCGCATTGACCACGTATACGAAGACCCTCATAAAGAGGGAGCGCGTTTGTTTCTGCACTACGGCGACTTAACGGATGGGACAACGTTGCGCCGCATCCTAGAAGAAGTGCAGCCGCAAGAAATTTATAACTTGGGGGCTCAGTCGCATGTGCGAGTCAGTTTTGACTCACCTGAGTACACCGCAGATGCAGTAGGGATGGGCACACTCAGACTGCTGGAAGCTATCCGTGACTACCAACATCGAACTGGCTTAGAAGTGCGGTTTTACCAGGCAGGTTCCTCAGAGATGTTTGGCAAGGTGCAGGAAGTACCTCAAACCGAAACCACACCCTTCTATCCTCGTAGTCCCTACGCCTGCGCTAAGGTCTATGCTCATTGGCAGACTGTAAACTACCGGGAATCTTACGGCATGTTTGCGTCCAACGGGATTTTGTTCAACCATGAGTCTCCGCGTCGGGGTGAAACCTTCGTCACTCGCAAAATTACCCGGGCGATCGCGCGAATTGTGGCGGGCAAGCAGAAGAAGATCTACTTGGGCAACTTAGATTCCAAGCGAGACTGGGGATACGCCAAAGATTATGTGCGGGCAATGTGGTTGATGCTGCAACAAGATCAACCCGATGACTATGTAGTGGCAACAGGTGAAACGCACTCAATCAGTGAGTTTTTAGATTTGTCCTTTAAGTGTGTCAACCTGGATTGGAACGACTACGTTGAGTTTGACGAGCGTTACCTACGTCCCGCAGAAGTTGATCTGCTGATTGGAGATCCTGCTAAAGCCAAGCAGAAGCTGGGTTGGGAACCCTCTGTGACTTTTGAGCAGCTTGTCGCCATCATGGTGGAAGCTGATTTGCAAGCCTTGGGACTTACTATGGAAAATGGTAGAGGTGCGTCTTTGGAACACGCTACCATTCGCCACGAAGTCAGCAATGTAATGAGCTAATCTCTGAGCATTTCTGATTTATTTCAACAGAGATAAAAAAGCCATGACAACGCTGGATCTCAGAGATAAACGGATTTTGGTGACGGGAGGTGCTGGCTTCCTGGGGCGTCAAGTGATCGACCAGCTCCAACGGGCAGGTGCTGATTCCCAAAAGATTACGGTGGTGCGCTCGCGGGATTATGACCTACGTTTCCTCGATCACTGCCAACGCGCGGTTGATCAGCAGGATGTGGTGATTCATTTAGCGGCCCATGTGGGTGGGATCGGGCTGAACCGAGAAAAACCAGCCGAACTGTTCTACGACAACTTAATGATGGGTACGCAGTTGATTCATGCGGCCTATCAAGCGGGGGTCCAGAAGTTTGTCTGTGTGGGTACCATTTGTGCTTACCCTAAGTTCACCCCGGTGCCGTTCAAGGAAGAAAATCTTTGGGATGGCTACCCTGAGGAGACTAATGCCCCTTATGGCGTGGCTAAGAAAGCTCTGTTGGTCCAGCTGCAATCCTATCGCCAGCAATATGGCTTCAATGGCATCTACTTATTGCCAGTGAACTTGTATGGGCCTGAGGATAACTTTGATCCTCGCAGTTCCCACGTCATCCCAGCGTTGATTCGTAAGGTTTACGAAGCTCAGCAACGGGGAGACCGGCAACTCCCTGTCTGGGGTGATGGCAGTCCGACTCGTGAGTTTCTCTATTCTGAGGATGCAGCTCGTGGCATTGTGATGGGCACCCAGTCCTACAACGATTCTGAGCCTGTGAATCTGGGGACTGGCTACGAAATCACAATTCACGATCTGGTAACTCTGATTTGTGAGCTGATGGGCTTTGAAGGCGAGATTGTTTGGGAAACCGACAAACCTAATGGTCAGCCTCGTCGCTGCTTGGATACCGAACGAGCCAAGCAGTTTGGCTTTACGGCTCAAATGGAATTTAGGCAAGGGCTGAAAAACACGATTGAGTGGTACAAACAGCACGCTAGCTAAGCCACAGTCTAGACATCATCTGTAGGGGTGGGTTTTGTAGTTCAGGTATCGCGATAATGCGAACACTGCTGCTAAACCCACCCCTACGTTCATTGCGACTCATATAAACAATGAGAGACAGAAAGCGATCGCCATCTTCCCCTCAAATCAGGTAATGGCGATCGCTAAAACCTCAATCCTTTAACTAGTGGGGATAGAGAATTAGGGATAGAGACCGCGATCGCTGACAGCTTGGGCCACACGACCCACAGCCAGAGTATAGGCTGCTAAGCGAAGTGGAACTTGGCGGTTTTGGGATTGCTGCAAGACACGCTGGAAGGCATACACCATCAAGCTTTCCATTTCGCGGTTTACTCGTTCTTCGTCCCAGAAGACATAGGAAAGCCCCTGCACCCATTCCAGGTAACTCACGACGACTCCACCTGCGTTAGCGAGAATATCAGGAAATACCGTAACACCTCTCGCTTCCAGGGCTTGATCTGCGGCTAATGTCACTGGGCCATTGGCTGCTTCTACGATGATCTGAGCCTTGACTTGAGCGACATTAGCTTCAGTAATTTGGTTTTCTAAAGCGGCTGGAATCAAGACATCGCAGGGAAGGAGCAAGAGATCGTCATTGCTAATCGGCATGGAACCGGGAAATCCAACTAAGCTCTTATGGTTTTCGGCAGCATAGGCTAGCAAGGCTGGAATATCCAGGCCAGCGTCAGCAAACAGACCGTTGGTACTGGTGGAGACAGCCAAAATTCTAGCGCCAGCTTCGTATAGCAACTGGGCGGCGGATCGGCCAACATTACCAAATCCTTGGATGACAATCCGGGCACCTGCCAAAGACTTGCCCTGAGCTGCTAGCGCCTCCCGGACTGTGATCATTACGCCTCGACCTGTAGCCATTTCTCGTCCGCGAGAACCGCCAATTGAGATCGGTTTGCCTGTCACTACTCCAGGTACAGCGTGGCCCACGTTCATGGAGTAGGTGTCCATCATCCAGGCCATTTCTCGTGCGGAGGTGCCAACATCGGGCGCAGGAATATCTACAGAGGGCCCAATATCTTTGATTAACTCGTTGGTGTAGCGGCGAGTAATTCGTTCTAGCTCACTCACACTGTAATCGTTAGGATTAATGGCAATTCCCCCTTTCGCACCTCCATAAGGAATGCCCAAGAGGGCACACTTCCAGGTCATCAGCATGGCTAGAGCCGAAACTTCCCGTAAAGTCACGGCGGGATGATAGCGTGTACCGCCTTTATAGGGACCGAGGACATCACAGTGCTGAACTCGGTGCCCTGCCAAAACTTGTACAGTACCGTTATCCAGTTTGATGGGGATCGAGACGGTGACGACTTTACGAGGATGGCTCAAGATAGCTTGTAAACCAGCATCTAGTTGAAGTTCTCTAGCGGCTTCGTCCAAATAGCTACAGGTTTGATCTAAGGGACAAATGTGGGCAGGTGAAGCAGGTTCTAGAGGCAGGAGTGATGGTGAACCCATAACATTACTCTCACAATCGCAGTCTCTCTGCGAACTGGGTATCTATCCGTAGCCTAGCCTTCTGAATGAGGATCACTCTGGATTTTGGTAAAATTCGTTACATTTTCCCTGGAGCAAAAGTGATAAGTGGTGGCTACCAAAACATAGGTGGTAGCGATCGCTAGAATTTTGATTAGGACAAGTTTGGGAAAGCCACAAAAATAGGCAGCATGTTACGCATTGAGCAAATCCTAAATTTCTGGTTTGGCATTCCAGAATCAAGTAGTTATGGCAAGAGTCGCAAGATTTGGTTCGTAAAAGACCCAAATTTTGATCGAGACATCAGCGATCGCTTTCTATCCAACTACGAAGCAGCCGTGGCTGGTCACTACAATGGTTGGACAGCTTCCCCTGATGGTTGCTTGGCGTTGATTTTGTTGTTCGATCAGTTTCCGCGCCATATCTTTCGGGGCGATCGCCGAGCTTATGCTACGGATGCTCAAGCTTTAATCACGGCTCAGCAAGTGATCGCGCAGGACTTTGACCAAGCTTTGTTGCCTGTGCAGCGGATGTTTATTTACTTACCTTTTGAGCACAGTGAGAATTTAGAACATCAGCGCTTATCAGTAGAACTGTTTCGGGAGTTGAGTGACGATCCAGATGCTGGTGATATGTTTCCCTATGCGGTTCGCCATAAAGAAATTATTGAACGATTTGGGCGCTTTCCCCATCGCAATCAAATTTTGGGCCGTACGACAACTCCTGAAGAAGCGGAGTTCTTGAAGCAACCGGGTTCATCGTTTTAAGTGTTTGAAATTTTGATTTGGTAGCTGTTGACAAGGTTATCGGGTTACTATGTCCACTCCTTCACCATCCTATGGCCAAGCGAATGCCGTCCCAGCGGCTCAGACCGAGCAACTGCAAGGAGTGGTAGAGCGCCTGACCTTTCATTCTGAAGAATCAGGTTACACGATCGCTCGACTCAAAGCACCGCGAGCCAGAGACCTAGTCACCATTGTCGGTAACTTCCCCAGTATTCAAGCGGGCCAAACGCTGCAAATGCAAGGGATCTGGCGAGATCATCCCAAGTTTGGGCCGCAGTTTGAGGTGACTTATTACCGAGAAACCAAACCTGCAACCCTGACAGGCATTGAAAAATATCTAGGGAGTGGACTAATTAAGGGGATTGGCCCTGTAACTGCCAAGCGGATTGTGGCGCACTTTGGCCTGGAAACCTTAGATGTGATTGAGAACCAGTGCGATCGCCTAGGAGAAGTGCCCGGAATTGCCAAGAAGCGGGTCAAAATGATCCAGGCGGCTTGGGAAACTCAGAAGGCGATCAAAGAGGTGATGCTGTTTCTGCAAAGTCACGGCGTTTCTACCACTTATGCCGTCAAAATCTATAAGCAGTATGGCGCAGAAGCGATCGCCACAGTCACCAACAACCCTTACCAACTGGCAACCGATGTGTATGGCATTGGTTTCGTGACGGCAGATGCGATCGCCCGAAATCTCGGCATTGCTCCAGATTCAGAATTTCGCTACCGTAGCGGCTTGTTGCATGTTTTATCCGAGGCGAGCGAGGAAGGCCATTGCTTTTTACCCCAGCCAGAGTTGGTAGAGCGAACGGTGCAGCGCTTAGCCTTGAGCGATCATGAGCCAGATCCAGAGCAAATTTCGGCGATCGTGACCCAAATGGGTTTAGAAGATCAATTGGTGATGCAAGGTGGCTCTGGCGAGTTACAAGGCCAATTCATTTGCTATAAACCTGCCTTTTTCCAGGCAGAGACCAATATGGCAGATCGGTTGCGCCAATGGTTGCAGCGTCCAGTCACAGTGGATTTGCCCAGAGTCCAAGCTTGGATCGATCGCTTTACAGCCAAAACTAGATTGGCACTTTCCGAGCAACAACGCCAAGCCGTAGAGATGGCAGCCACTCAGCGGGTATTGATTCTCACCGGAGGCCCAGGTTGCGGCAAAACCTTTACGACTCGCACGATTGTGGCGCTCTGGAAAGCTATGGGAAAGGTGATCGCGCTGGCTGCTCCCACCGGACGGGCCGCACAACGACTGAGTGAGATGACTGGACAGGAAGCCAAAACGCTACATCGTTTGTTGGAGTTCGACCCAAAAACTTTTGGCTTTAAGCGCGGCTACGACAATCCTCTAGAAACCCAGGCTGTGATCGTAGACGAATCCTCAATGTTGGATTTGTTTCTTGCCAATTCCTTGATCAAAGCTGTGCCACTGGAGGCCCAGATGTTGCTAGTCGGCGATATCGATCAGCTACCCAGTGTCGGTCCAGGCAATGTGCTGCGGGACTTGATTCGATCTGGACAAGTCCCGGTAATTCGGCTGACTGAGGTGTTTCGGCAAGCTCAGGCGAGTTACATTGTGCAAAATGCTCACCGGATTAATCAAGGACAGGTGCCACAACTCGAACCCGTTTCTGCTGTGCCTCAAACCGATTGTCTCTGGTTAGGAGCACCGCAACCAGAAGACGGTGTTCAGGCAATTCATGACCTGATTAACGACTTGATTCCACAGTTGGGTTTTGCCCCTGCCCAGGATGTGCAAGTCCTATGTCCGATGACGCGCGGCGAAGTAGGAACTCGGAATCTCAACACCGTGTTGCAACAGTTGATCAACCCTCCCTATAGCGGCAAAACTGAGATTGCCAGAGGCGGCATGACTTTACGAGTTGGCGATCGCGTGATTCAACAAGTCAATGACTACGACCGGGAAGTGTTTAACGGGGACTTAGGAGTCATTGCCGCGATCGACCCAGAAGAGCAAGAAGTAACGGTGCGATTCGGCGATCGCCTCGTCAACTACGATCGCGCTGACTTAAATGAAATTACGCTGGCGTGGGCTGTCACAATTCATAAAGCCCAAGGCAGTGAGTATCCGGTGGTGATCTTGCCCTTATATTTGCAGCACTACATGATGCTCAGCCGCAACTTGCTTTATACCGGACTGACTCGGGCCAAGCAACTTGCCTTTCTAGTCGGACCGAAAAAAGCGATCGCGATCGCGGTGAATCAAGTCAAAGACCAACAACGTTACACGGCTTTAGCTCGTCGTTTAAGGTAGTAGCAAGGCTCAGTTCGCTAAACTGGTTTTTCTAAGTGTTGGGGAAACTCAATTGCCGCAAAACTTCTGGTTCGAGAAAAACTCTCAAGGAAAATTATTTAGAGACAGAGTCAAAAACATGTCAATCTGATTACAAGCCTCTGGCTACAAATCTCCTAAACTAAAAAACGAACCTTGAGGTCTGTTAGGTTTCAGTGCAGGCTAAATTGTCATTATGATTGAGATTCTAGCCGCGCTCTCCGCTTCTTCGGCGGCAGGTTTAAGAATTGCTTTGCCGCTATTGATTATTGGGTTGCTGCAAGGCGAAGACTTGTGGTCTCGTGTACCAATCTTGTCTCAGGTGCCGCCGCCTGTCGTGATTGGCGTGTTGGTGAGCTGGTCGCTATTAGAAGTCTCGATTTCGAAGCGACGGTTAGGGCAGCGGGCTTTACAAATTATTCAAGTGATTTTTAGCCCCATTGTTGGAGCCTTGATGGGGATGGCGATCGCTCGCGTGGCCGCAATGTCGCCTTGGCTGGTAGGGCTGATTGGTGTCGTGGGTGGTCTGTTAGCGTTAGTTTTACAGTTAGTGCAAATCGGCTGGTTTTACCGCCTCCGCAAACTGCCGCTTTGGATGATTTTTGCCCAAGATAGTTTGTGCATCATCTTGGTCTTTTTTGCTTTTGATGCGCCTCGCCAAGGTGGGCTCATCGCCTTACTGCTGCTGTGGCTAGCCATCCGGAGTTCTAAAGAATGGCGACGCTGGTATGCCGAGCAAGCTCATCCTCGCGATCGCCAACGGCCCCGGCGACACAAGCAAGAACCAGATTGACAAAACTCACCGGGTAAAAGCGCGAGAGCCTAATAAATCAGGTTATCCCGCGCTTCTATACTCGCTTAAAGCCAACTTATAGCAATCCCACAAAGTGCAGCGGCCCACGACCGCTGAGCAGTTCGATCATCAGCGCAATAAAGCCCAGCATGGCGATTCGGCCATTCCAAACTTCCGCCGCAGTCGTCATACCCCACTCCCACCGCTCTTGGGGGTACATCTTCACCATCTTCTTCATTTGGGTGACTTGAGACAGGGCGATCGGGGGAGCTTCTAATGCCTCAACGACGAGATCGGCTAAGTCCTCAATAAAACCAGGATGGGTATCGAGAGCAGGAACCCGCTGAAAATGATGAATTCCGGATTCTTCTGCTAACTCGCGGTACTCAATATCAATTTCTTGCAAGGTTTCAATATGTTCTGAAACGAAGCTGATCGGAACGATGGCTAAATCTTGAACACCTTGAGATCCTAATTCTGCGAGCGCATCCTCTGTATAGGGCTTTAGCCACTCTACTGGACCCACTCGGCTTTGGTATGCCAGTGTATGAGCATTGGGCCGATTGAGGGTTTGCATGATTAGCGCCGTGCATTCCTCAATCTCTTTCTGGTACGGATCGCCCGCTTCTTCGACATAGCTTACAGGAACGCCATGAGCGCTGAAGAAGATATGCACCTGGTCAGGGTTAGGAAATTTATCTAGTTCCTGAGCAATTAGCTGAGCCATTGCCTGGAGGTAACCAGGGCGGTTGTACCAGGACGCTACCGTTGTATATTCAACCTGGTTGAGAGCAGGGTCTTCTTGCCAAAGCTTCTCGAGTAAACGGAAGCTAGAGCCACTGGTGCTAATGGAAAACTGAGGATATAGGGGCAGGATTACTAGCTTTTCAATTTGGTCCCGCTTAATCCGGGCGATCGCTTCCTCAGTGAAAGGATGCCAGTAGCGCATGCCAATGTAGACCGAGGCATCATGGCCTTTTTGCCGCAAGGAAGCTTGAATTGCTTGGGCCTGAGCTTCTGTAATCCGTCGTAGAGGGGAGCCACCACCAATCTGACGATAGTTTTCCTGAGATTTCTTGGCTCGGCTCGTGGCGATAATCCAGGCTAGCGGCTTCTGCAACCAAGGAAATGGTAGACGAATGATTTCTGGATCAGAGAATAGGTTAAACAGGAAGGGACGGACGTCCTCCAGTTGATCAGGCCCACCTAAATTGAGCAATAGAACGCCAGTACGACCCATTGTGGTCACGATCCCCCTACCCTCTCATGTTTGTTACTGATTTTAACAATTAATTTCCTAAATCCGTTTGACATCACGGTGCTAAATACCCAACTTTAATTACTAAAGTTATGTATGGCGATCCCAAATGGGTTGTGAAAGATGCACCTCTCACAAGCCGCCAGTTTCATAAATTTTTTAGGACTGCTATATATTTCAAGTTCTTAAAAGATTTAAAACTCCTGTTAACTATTAAGTTTGCCATGACTGATGCCAATCAAGCGCTTGATGCGAAAATTCTTCAAGTAAATCAACGCCTCAAAGCGGCAAAGTTGGGACTGCAAATTGAGCGGCGGGGACAGAAGTTAAATTTGCGGGGTACTCTACCACCTCGACCGGATAGTTCACGTCTGCGTCCTCACCAACAACGACTGGTTTTGGGACTATCCGCTACCCCAAGCGGGTTGAAGCAGGCAGAACAGGAAGTTAAGGTGATCGCGGCTCAACTCATTCAAAAGACGTTTGATTGGCGGCACTATTTAGCTGTCTCCGGTGGAGGCCGATTGTATGACCTAGATTTGCCAGAACAAATTCAGGTCTTTGAAGAACATTTCTTGATGCAGCCGCAGCGAATAAAAAACTCAGCCTCCGCCAAGACTACCTGGCGCTTCACTTATGCGCCGTACCTGCGAAAATTAGTTGCGATCGCCCAAGAGCATCCCAAATTTAGTTTAGCTGAAGCGATTTACGCCACGGTGCGCTCAACTGATGACCAGTCTCGCAGTCGTCAAGCTTGCTGTACTGCACTAAGTGCCTTAGCAGAGTTTCTCAATTTAGAGTTGCCCATTGACCTAAAATCTCTCTGGGGCAGCTATAGCCCGAATCAAACTCAAGCGCGAGAACTCCCGTCCGATGAGCTGATCGTCAAAACGTTTGAGCAAATTCCCAACCCAGCGTGGCGATTTGTTTATGGCATTATGGCGACCTATGGGTTACGAAACCACGAAGTATTTTTTTCTGATTATTCCGGTTTAAGCCAAGGCGATGCGGCGAGCACGATTCAAGTCTTGTCTACAACTAAGACTGGAAGTCATGAAGTCTGGCCTTTCTTCCCTGAATGGATCGAGCAATTTGATCTCCGCAGCATTTGCTTGCCTCCCGTGGACACTGATCTCAACCGCACGACACTGCAACGAGTTGGGCAACAAGTGACGACCCAATTTCGCCGCTATCAAGTGCCCTTCTCACCCTACGATTTGCGCCATGCCTGGGCGGTCAGAACGATTCACTTTGGTCTGCCAGATACTGTCGCGGCTCGGATGATGGGGCACTCCGTCACGGTACACACCCGCACCTACCATCAGTGGCTGACGCGACGTGACCAACAGCAAGCGGTAGAAGCAGCTCTGAACCGTACTCAGCTCAAAGCGCCACTACGTTAATTCCCCCACTCAATAGTTAGGTGGTGTACTCGGCGTTGATTTTGACGTAGTCGTAGCTGAGGTCGCACCCCCAAGCGGTGCCAGAGCCAGATTCATTGCCGATGCTGACTGCGATTGTGACGACGTTTTGAGCTTGGCTTTCGCTGGTAGTCATGCGGGGGAAAGGAACTAGCTCGCCATTTTTCATCACCATCAAGTCATTACTTACCTCGGTGCTGACCACATCGGGCGGTAGCATCTCTTTGGCTGTTGCTTGTTTCAGGTAGGCACTCGCCGCAGCGCGATCGAATTTCAGCGGCTGGCCTTGCTCCATCAGCAAAAAGTCACCTAACTTGATTTGCAGATTTTCTTGACCAAAAGAAACTCCTGCACGACCTGCTGCAGCAGCAATACGCCCCCAGTTCGGGTCATGGCCGAAAATAGCTGATTTCACTAAGGAAGAACCCGCGATCGTGCGAGCGATTTGCCGAGCCGAGCTGTCGTCAGGCGCACCGGAGACTTGCACCTCCATTAAGCAAGTCGCTCCTTCCCCGTCGCGGGCGATCGCCTTAGCCAAATAGACACAAACCTCGGTCAACATGGCTTCTAGCTTGTCCGCATCGGGGCCAGGTTCGGTAATGGCAGGTGTGCGCGACTGACCGTTGGCCAGCGCTAAGAGCGTATCGTTGGTACTGGTGTCGCCATCTACTGTGATTTGGTTGAAGCTGCGATCGGCGGCGCGACTCAGCATGTCTTGCCAAAGGGGTGGGGAAACAGCGGCATCACAGGTAACGAATGCCAACATCGTCGCCATGTTGGGGTGAATCATGCCAGACCCTTTAGCAATTCCCCCGATCCGTACCGGACGACCGTGCAGGGTCGTTTCTAGGGCGATCGATTTAGTCACAAGATCGGTCGTAGCGATCGCTTGAGCCGCATGGTCCGAGCCTTGGTCAGAAGCAGCAGCGATCAGATGCGGAATCGCGGCTTTCAAGGCTGACATGGGGATACGCTGACCAATCACGCCAGTCGAGGCTAGCAAGATCGAGTCTGAAGAAATGTTCAGGGCTTGGGCTAAACTTTGGGCACTCTCGATCGCGTCAATCCAACCTTGGGAGCCAGTAGCGGCATTTGCTTGACCTGCATTACAGAGAATGGCTTGGGCACTTCCCTTCACTTGTAAGCGCTCTCGGCAGTAGTCCACACAGGCGGCTCGGACTTGAGTTGTAGTGAAAACACCTGCCGCGATCGCCTCCGCCTCCGACAAAATCAAAGCCAGGTCGGGCAAGCCAGAAGGTTTCAATCCAGCAGCTATTCCCGCAGCCCGATAGCCTCGCGGCGCTGTGATTCCACCGGGAATGTTTCGCCAATCTGACATTGTTCCTCCTCCCACCACTGAGACGCTTGAAAGGGGATTATATCAACTGGCCGCTATTACTTCACTACATTCGGCAGGTGCAGAACTTGTCTGCTAGGGTGCAAAATTCTGTGCGATCGTCACTAGATGGTTAACAATGGCAAATTGCCAAAGAAAAAGGGAGAGTCTGTAGCGACTCTCCCCGCCATCAGGGTGCATCTACTTATCACATTATGCCATCAAGGGGGTGTGGGGTGACACCCCTCATCAAAATTTCATCCAAAAAAAACACCAGGGTCTAATCCGACGCGGACGATCCCTGGTGAGTTCCGTTGAACAGAGGGTTATGGGTTCAGCTTTTGAGCGAGCAACTGATTAGTTAGTTTAGGGTTGGCCCGTCCACTCGTCTTCTTGAGCACCTGACCCACGAAGAAGCCTAACAGCTTGGTTTTACCACCCCGGTATTGCTCTAGTTCTTTGGGGTTGGAAGCAATCACTTCATCAATAATGGCCGCGATCGCATCAGGGTCAGAGAGTTGAGCTAAGCCGCGCTCCTCGACAATTTTGGCGGGAGAACCCCCGTTAGCCAGTAGGTCGGGCAGAATTTCCTTCCCAGCGTTGTTACTGATGGTGTTGTCTTCAATCAGCTTGACGAGTTCTGCCAGTGCCTCTGGCTTAAAGCCAATTTCGGTAATGCTGAGCTTGTTGGCATTGAGGTAGGCGGCAATATCACCCATGATCCAGTTGGCCGTTGGTTTGGGGCTAGCTTGGGCGGCGATCGCGGTTTCAAAATATTCAGCCACGCTGCGATCGTCGGTCAGAACTCGCGCGTCGTAGGCGGACAAGCCCAACTCGGTTTCGTAGCGATGCCGCTTTTGAGCAGGCAGTTCTGGCAGTTCTGAGCGCCATTGCTCTAGCTGTTCCGTGGTGACTTGGATCCCAGTCAGATCGGGTTCGGGGAAATAGCGGTAGTCGCTGGAGCCTTCTTTGACGCGCATACTAATGGTGCGCTGAGAGCCTTCTTCCCAGAGACGCGTTTCTTGAACAATTCGCTCTCCAGTAGCTAGCGCTTGAGTTTGCCGTTCAATTTCGTACTCAATTGCTTTTTGAATGGCACTGAAAGAGTTCATATTTTTGATTTCGACCTTGGTGCCGAACGCTTCCTGCCCTACTGGACGGATGGAAACGTTGACATCGCAACGCAGGGAGCCTTCCTGCATATTGCCGTCACCCACGCCGAGATAACGAATAATGCGGCGGAGTTCTTGAGCATACTCAGCCGCTTCTTGGCCTGTGCGTAAATCTGGCTCAGAAACAATTTCTAGGAGAGGAACTCCGGTGCGGTTGTAGTCAACCAAGGAGAAACTAGAACCCGCCAGGCGATCGCTGCCGCCGTGGACCAGTTTACCCGCATCTTCTTCCATGTGCAGTCGGGTAATGCCGATGCGCTTACGGGCTGGGTTGCCGTCTGAGTCTACCAGCTCAATTTCTAGCCAACCATGCTCAGCGATTGGTAAATCGAACTGAGAGATTTGGTAGTTTTTGGGCAAGTCAGGATAGAAATACTGCTTGCGATCGAATTTGCTAAAGGGAGCAATTTGGCAGTTGAGCGCCGTGCCTGTCTTAACCGCGTACTCCAGCACTTTCTGGTTCAGTACTGGTAGCACCCCTGGCATACCCATGCAAATTGGACAAATTTGGCTGTTGGGGTCACCGCCAAATTCGGTGGAGCAGTTGCAAAAGATCTTCGTGTCAGTTTTGAGCTGACAGTGGGTTTCAAGGCCAATAATCGCTTCGTACTGAGTTTTAACCGGAGCAGCAGTCGTCATGGGATACAGATTGCAGCGATGCAACAATTTGGCTCTATTGTAGCCCCGCAGCGCCTCACTCGGCGTTTTGCCAGAGCTTTTGTCCTAGATCAAGGGACTTTGAGTCTAGCTCCCCTTCCCTCTAGGGAAGGGGTTGGGGGTTAGGTCTCTTGATCTAAAGAGCAGGAAGGGCGAGGGAAGTCTGTCTAAACCATTAGGATGACGAGCTTAGGCAATATTTACCAGTTGAATATCGAAAGTTAACTCCTCGCCCGCCAGAGGGTGATTGGCATCTAGAGTCACGGTGCCATCGTTGACATCCGTAATCACCACCGGGATCACACCCCCGGTTTCTTCGCGAACTTGCAACTGTTGACCCACCTCAGGCTCTAAATCTTCCGGCATCTGCTGCCGATCGATCTCTACGACCATTTCTTCGCGGTAAGGGCCATAAGCTTGCTCGACTGGAATTTTTTCGGTTTTAGATTCTCCGGGAGCCATGCCGACAACGGCTTTCTCAAAACCAGGAATTAGATCGCCCTGACCAAGGGTGAATTGTAGTGGATCACGATTAGTCGAGGAATCAAATACAGTGCCATCATCTAGACGACCTGTGTAGTGAACAGTTACGGTATCACCAATTTTTGCTTGTGTCATTTTTTAATCTCGCGTTTCTAGTCTTGCAGGACCAATAAGGAGGGGCTAACACTGTTTTTATCCAGGCTGGAACTTTGCTCCTTGGGCTTAATTTCCAACGTTAGCGGATCGAGTGGTTAATCGGCTTCATTTTAGGGTCAATTTAATAATTTAATCGGTACTTTTTAAGAGCCGAGGTTGCTGAATCCGTTTCAGATCAAATCGCAGCCTAAGCTAAAGAAATTTTGTCAGAATTGATTGATTTGTGTTACTAGGTGCCGTTTTATTCAGGTGGCTCAGAATTTTTTGGTTCCTTTTAGGTTGTGGAAATCTCTTGGGAAGCTATCTTGTATGTGTATAAAAGCTACTTGTCGCAACTAAAGCTCAAAAAGTTGATTCGCAGTTTAGCTTGTTATTAAAGTTACAAAGAAATACAGGGATTTTGATTTCTCAAAGAGGAATTGCCGTAGCACAATCTACCTAATAATTTAGATATTTTACTGCGATCGCTGCCTTAAGTACCTATCAAGATTTCTATCAATTCTGGGGTGGCTTCAGCCTGGTTTCAGAGACTTAGCAAATTGACTCAAGACGTGACAGTTCGACCGAGTAGATTCGCGAGAGCGCTAACGAGAGAAGTTGGCTCTACAGGCTTAGCAAAATGCATTTGAAATCCCGCACTCAATGCCTGAGCCTGGTCTTCTTCTCTTGCATAAGCGGTTAAGGCGATCGCAGGCATCGGTTTGACTGGGTGATGTTCCAGGGTCTTGACTCTATGAATCAGGGCATAGCCATCTTCCCCTGGCATGGCAATGTCACTAATCAGAATGTCCGGTTGGAGATTTTCGTAAGCGGCGATCGCTTCGGCGACAGAAGCAACAGCAGTCACGTTGGCTCCAGATTGCTCCAAGATCGTTTGTAGCAGTTCTCTGGCATCATTCTCATCATCAACGACTAAGACACTCACGCCCTTTAAAATGGAGGACTCCAAGGCATTAGCGATGCCCTCCAGCAAGCAGTGCGTGGAAGGCGGAAGTTCTGGGTCGGAGGCTGATAGAACCAGAGGCGGCAGCTTGACCGTAAAGGTTGCGCCTTGTCCTTCTCCAGGGCTTGCAGCGCTGACTGTTCCTCCTTGCAACTCGACCAGGTGCCGCACGATCGCCAGACCCAAGCCTAAACCGCCATGCGATCGCGTACTGGTACTGTCTGCTTGTCGAAAGCGATCGAAGACGTGGGGCAAAAATTCTGCCGGAATACCTTGGCCTGTATCTTGGACCCGAATTTGAATGCAGGAGTCTATCAGCTCCAGACTAATCTCTACCTGACCACCCCTGGGCGTGAACTTAATTGCATTGGCCAACAGATTCCAGACAATTTGTTGCAGGCGATCGGGGTCTCCTAACACTTGAGTTGCCGCCTCGTTTAGCTTTGGCTCCAAGCTGATGCCTTTAGCCTCTGCTGCGGGGCGCACTGCATCAGTTGCCGCCGTAATGACTGTGATTAACTCTACAGGGCGCACTTGCAGTTGTAGCTTGCCTTGCACAATCCGCGAAACGTCTAGAATATCTTCAATCAGTTGAGCTTGAGATTTGGCATTGCGTTCAATGGTTTCTAAGGCTTTCGCTGTAGTAACTTCATCAAATTTGCGGCTTCCCAGTAACCGGGACCAACCCAAAATCGAGTTCAACGGAGTGCGTAACTCGTGAGAAAGCGTGGCGAGAAACTCGTCTTTCATCCGGTTCGCATCTTGAGCTTCTTGGTAAAGTCTGGCGTTGTCCACGGCTAAGGCTGCCCGCCGAGCTAAGTCTTCCGCCAGGGTGAGGTCAACCGAGTTATAGTGTCGCTGAGATTCGGAAATGGTGAAAGAAATGACCCCAATGGTGCGCCCAGCCGCAATCAGGGGCACAATCATGACCGACTTGGGGTGCAAGGAGCGGATCAGCCGTAGGTAGTCAGCATCGGTGGTGGAATCAGCGATCGCCGCTTCCGACACCTCAGCCAGTAGTTGAGATTCTCCCGTCTGTAGAGCTTGGAGCACAGGACGCAAGTGGCTGAGGCGCAGCGGATAATATTGCTGGAGTTGGCGAGCTAAATCTTCTTTGGCAGGGTCAATGTGAGCCACAGTCAGAGGCCGCAGCGACTCCCCATCCTCCACCATGTCGATGACACACAAATCGGCTAGATATGGCACTGCCAACCGAGCTAGGCTGATCAGCGTGGCCTCGTAATCCAAGGAGGCAGATAGGACCGCGCTGGCTTCGGCTAAAAATGTCGAGCGTTGTTCTGAGGCTTCGGCTACGGCGCGGGCTGCTTGCTCACAAATTAGTTGGGCTCGTTCCTCCTCGGCTTGCTTGCGTTCCGTAACATCCTGAATCTGAGCAATAAAATGTACAGGTTCGCCTTGGGAATTATGCACCAGCGAAACGTTCAGTAATACCCAAACAACGTGTCCCTGCTTGTGGAGATAGCGCTTTTCCATCTCATAAGCCTGAATCTCTCCAGTCAGCATTTGACAGACAAAGATTAAGGTTCTGTCTAAGTCGTCTGGGTGGGTGACCGCTTGAAAGTTGGTATTGAGCAATTCTGAATCTGAATAGCCCAGCATTTGGCAAAGGGAACGATTCACTTGCAAGAAGCGGCCATCTGTGGCGATCAGGGCCATTCCTACCGCTGAATCGTGGAAGGCTCCCTTAAAACGCTCCTCACTTTCACGCAGGGCAGCTAGCGCCGTTGTGTGTTCTACCACCATCGCTTGGCGGGCTTCAAACTCAGCGGCATGCATTACTGCTGCTGCAATAAAGCCTGCCATGAGGCGGAGCGTGTGCGTGTCTTGCTCACTAAAAGCATTGACGTTAGGAGACAGAACCTTCAGTACCCCGGCAATTCGGCGTTCGTAGCGCAAAGGGACTGCAATCATCGAGCGAGCTCCTACCCGTCGATAAACCTCTGGACTGATCCGGGGATCAGTTTCAGCGTCATCACATCGTAGAATTTCTCCGGTGTGAAAACATTGCCCAGAAAAGCAGGTATCAGCTTTAACGCGCAAGCCCACGTAAGGCGCTGCCGTTCCACTGGCAACTCGATAGACCATGTCTTCGCCGTTGGGTAGCAAAATGACCGCGCCTGTAGCCGAAGTAATCTTTTGCGTTCGCTCGGCAATTAAGTTCATGACGCGCAGTAAATCTAGCTCTGCGGTGGCGATGTCATGTTGGGTATCAATAATGGCTGTCAGCCGCTCAGCGTCATCGCGCAACCAAGCTTCTGTGCGTAAGCGCTCTGAAATCTGCTCTTTTAGGGCTGAGTTCGCAGTAGAAAGTTCAGCCGTTCGTTTAATTACTTCGGCTTCTAACTGGTCGTGGGCTGCCTGAAGGGCTTCCTCGGTGCGTTTACGCTCGGTCATGTCGCGCATCAGTTTTGAGAAGCCCCGTAAGCGCCCAAAGCGATCGCGTAAGGCCGTGGTGATGCCACTAGCATAGAAACGGCTCCCATCTTTTCGCACATGCCAGCGTTCGTCTTCGGCTCGGTCTTCGGCGATCGCTTGCTTAATCTCTTGGTCTGGCTTGCCCTGCTGCACATCCTCAGCCGTAAAAAAGCAAGAAAAATGCTGCTCTAGAATTTCAGCTTCTTTGTAGCCTAAGATCCGCTCGGCTCCTGGATTCCAACTCGTAACTCGGCCCCGCGTATCCAGCATGAAAATGGCATAATCTTTGACATTTTCGATTAGCAGCCGATACCGTTCCTCGCTACGGCGCAGGGTTTCCTGGTGCTGCTTTGATCTCAGCCAAAAAACTTCTGTCCCCTTCTGGGCTCGGTGGAGAGCGGCGCTCAGTAGGCTAATTAAAACTCCCTCCACCGCAAAGAGCCCCAGGGCAAAAGCCTGCTCTGAAGACGGCGATGTCAAGGAATCAAACGGGGCAACGTAAAAATAAGCGCAGCCCAAGGTGGCTAGCAGAGTGGCGACCATCCCAGGACCGAAGCCACCATACCAAGCGCTGGCTATGACAGCGCTAAATAGCAATAAGAATGGAACTTGTGATTCTAATAAATCAGCTAGTGGAGATTGCAGAAGTAGAGCCAATGCTACTCCTAGGACAGCAATCCCATAGCGCAGGAATAGTGAACGGTAGACTGGCAGCATGGTTCTGTACAGGCGGTAGCAGGGGAAGTTGAATCATTCCAGAAGCACCTTCAAAGGTATAGACGATTTGTGAGGGCACAAAAGTCATAAAAGGTTGACCGTTGCTCTATAAGACAAGCCAATTAGAGTTAGAGCTCATCTCTCAAACTCTCCCAATCCAACCTTTAAGGCGGAGTCAGCTCAGGATTGAATAGAAATAGCTCAGGGCGCTAACTAGATTGGCTATAGAGTTGTCAGCGATGGAAGTAAATTCGTTGCTACCAGTTAAGCCAGTCAGTCAGTTGGTGGTTCATTGTCTTTAATTAATGAGTTATTCATCATGTTTTTAATATCTAAGTAACAAGGTATAAACTGAGGCGGGCCTTGTCTTCTGTCTTTAGTGAAGTCCTATGGAACTTACCTCTCATCCGCTAGTTCATACGTAGTCAGGGTTTCTACCCTGATTGTTTAGCACTAACGCCTCAAGAGTTAAGCTCATTTAAGCTCCCTCCCCCTGGATCGGGGCAAGATGGTGAGATGACGACGCTGTTCGCACACCTGAACCAGCTAATGTAGTGAACAGCAAACGTTACAATCCATAGCAACAGTTACATAGCAACAGTTAGGCTCGCAAACTATGGCTGCGCCCCTTTGGTGGCTCTGGTAGGACCATTCATGAATCATGCTACGGCACCCATTTATTGCCCCATTTGTCAGACGCTCAATACGGAGGCGTACAACTTTTGCCAACAATGCCGATCCTCTCTGCCCAAACGATATCTCTGGGCTGTAGGGACAGGGGTTGATGCCTATCAAATCGGAGATGTCTTAGGCGATCGCTATGTCTTAAAAAGCCGCCGAGTTTTGTTCGACACTAAACCAGGGCTGCTCCCCGATCTACCCAGTGATATTTCCGACGCGATCGCCCCTTATCTCAGGTTGTTTCCGTATCAACTGCATATTCCCCAGGTATATGGGCAAGTGCAAACGGAAAAGGGCGCTCCAGTGGTGCTGCTGGAGCAAGTTCCGCTAGAGACGAGGCGTTGGAGCCAGAGTGCAGCCGAACTATCGCATCCACTGTTCCCTGCCTTGGCTGATGTCTGGACAGAGGCCCCAGCAATCCGACAACTGAATTGGTTGTGGCAAATCTCGCAGTTATGGCAGCCGTTTAGTAGTGAAAGGGTAGCTTCTAGCCTAGTCGAGCCCCAACTGTTGCGAGTGGAAGGGCCACTGGTGCGCCTACTGGAACTACAGAGCGATCGCAAATCCGCTCCTACTTTGAGGGAACTCGGACAGTTATGGTTGCAGTGGGCACCGACGGCCCAGCCTGAAATTGCGCGTTTTCTAGCAGCCTTGTGTCATCAAATGATTCAAGGGCAGATTCGTACGCCCGAACAACTGACTGCTCAACTAGACCGAGGCTTGGTTGTTTGTGGGCGATCGCAAGCTCGTTTGGCCCAGATTGCTACGCGCACTGACCAAGGCCCCAGTCGCCAACGCAATGAGGATGCCTGCTACCCGGCGAGTGGTACTGCTTTTTCAGTGCCATTGCATCCTGGGGAAACGCCCAAAACCCTGACCTTGGTTTGTGATGGCATTGGTGGTCATGAAGGAGGGGATGTTGCTTCTAATCTCGCGATCGCTGCCGTTCAGGAACGAATTCAAGATCTAGAACTGGACGTAGCTCTGCAACACCCAGATAGCTTAATGGCAGAACTGGAGCAGGCTGTGTGTCTTGCCAATGATTTAATTTGTCAGCGCAATGACCAAGAGCAACGGCTAGACCGCCAACGCATGGGCACCACTTTAGTCATGGCATTGGCCCGTGGTCATGAAGCTTATATCACTCATATTGGCGATAGCCGCGTCTATTGGATTACCCGAACTGGTTGTTACCAACTCACAGTAGATGACGATGTCGCTTCGCGGGAAGTGCGCTTGGGCTATGCCTTATACCGAGATGCGGTACAGCAACCAGTTGCAGGTTCGCTGGTGCAAGCTCTAGGCATGAGTAGTTCAGCTACGCTGCATCCGACTGTGCAGCGTTTGATTCTGGATGAAGCGGGTGTCTTCTTACTTTGTTCGGACGGCTTGACTGAGAACGATCGCGTTGAGGAGTGCTGGGAAACCGAAATTCTGCCAATTTTGGACGGTAAGGTGGATGTAGCCACTGCTTGCCAACGCCTGGTCGAAATTGGCAACATGCGGAATGGGCATGACAACGTTACTGTCGGCCTGCTCTACTACCAAGTGACGCATACCGAAGCGATCGCAGAATTGCCAGCGTCTCTGTTGACGGAGTCACCGGATCTAGACCTCCCCCCAACTAGGCAGCCCACGGCGATCGTAACTGACACACCCACTCAGGTGGTGAATGCAGCTCCATCCACCCTAAAAACTCAAATCTTACCGCCACGGCGTTCTCCGAATGGAGCTCTACTGCTGCTAGGCATTCTGTTGTTGGTTGGTCTAGGCGGCGTTCTCGCTTATCTGCTTTTGCCTGGGGTTAGTCGTCGCATCGATCCACTACTGGGTCGGGCTCCCCAACCAGATGGAGCGCAAGTAAACCCTGGTACGCCTATTCCTACCCTGCCCTCACCAAATTCCTCGCCCCTTGTCTCGTCGCTCACCTTGGCCCCAGGGACTTTGATTCAAATTCGTCAACCCACTTCAGGGCTTGCTAGCGATCGCGAAACCGGATCAATTCAATTGCAACCTCAGCCGGGCAGTTCTACAACTGCACCTGATCCCGAATCAGGCACTGCATCAGGCGATCGCACTCCTAATGCTGCAACGGCTCAGTTAGTTCCCGCAGGGGGACTACTGCAAGTCTTGAGCAAGCAAGTCATTCCTGCTCAAGGCAGTTGGGTCAAATTAAAAGTTTGCTCCATTCCTAGTGGCACGAACGCTCAGGAACCCGCGTCTCCAAAAACCGCAACTCCCATTCCTACCGCCTCGCCTGCCAACCGCGCGACAACCCCGTCACCCAGCGATCGCTTTCTGCAACCTGGAGCCAGTGGCTGGATTGAAGAAGCAGTTTTAATGCCCTTGATTGAGCCTAATTCGCCCTCACCAAATCAATTAGGAGCTTGTAGCAATCCCCCATTAACCTCGACACCCACGCCTACCACTGCACCCAGCCAATCACCAGCTCCAGAATAAATGGACTCTGCTGTCGGAACTCAACTCTTCCAAGACCAGATAGACTGATAGGAAAACTAGCGATCGCTCAGATTCTTACAACTTACGGTTTTTGAATGCCTGTGTCAGAAACTCCTTGCCTTAGCCTGTCCATTCAGCGTTTGGCAGCTTCAGGAACAAATCGATATGTAATCTGGGTTATCAATGCCCCCTACCCGAGTGGGTACGTCTTACACGATTGCGTTTGGCCTGACACGCTAACGCAAGCTTGGCAAGCTTGGCAGGAAATGTTTTCTCTGCGCGGTCTGCCGCAAGTGCCTCATGTCTCTTCGGTGCCACCAGCGACATCGCCTCCAGCCTCTACACCAGAACCCAACGCCCTACCGTATGGGGCTCGCTTGATGCAGAACTTAGGGGTCAACTTGTGGCAATGGCTATTTGACGGCCCCGTAGAAGCTAGCATCAATCGTAGCCAAGGCATGGCTTTTGGGCTAGGTACACCGCTGCGATTGCGCTTAGAGATTCGCGACCCTGAATTGATTGCCTTGCCTTGGGAAATCATGCAATCCCAAATGGGCCGCTCAGTGATTTCGATCGCTAGTGATCAGATTTTGTTTAGCCGTACGACTAGTGAGGTAGAATCGCTGCCAGCTTTACGGATGGAGCAATCCCTCAAGGTGCTTTTGGTCCTAGGGCAAGGCATAGATACAGCCTCTAATCATTCTGAAAATGTTGGGGCTGGGGCTGCATCCCCGCAACCAGCAACGCTGAATCTAGAACAAGAAGCCGCTGCATTAGAAGAAATCCTGACCAATCATGAGGTTTCAGACACAGGCGGCCAGCAAACAGTAGCAGTGCGCTCCCAGGTAGACACTCTGATCCAGCCCACTCCAGCACAGCTAATTGAGCACCTAGAAACAGGAAAATACAACATTTTCTTTTACGCAGGGCATGGTGTACCTGCACCTGACGGCGGCTTGCTCTTGTTGGGTCCTGGAAACGCTCTTAATGGCACCGAATTAGCTCAAGTTTTGACTCGTTGCCGCGTTACTCTCGCAGTATTTAATGCTTGCTGGGGTGCCCAGCCAGATCACACCAATGACCAACCAATTCCACGCAGCAGTCTGGCAGAAGTCCTGATTCATCATGGAGTCCCTGCGGTTCTGGGCATGCGCGATTCTATTACAGACCAAGAAGCGTTGAGTTTTATCCGTTCCTTCGCCCAAGCCCTGAGAAAAAGTGAACCGATCGATCGGGCAGTAGCTTTGGCAAGACAGCATCTTTTAATGCTGTACAAATTTAATCAGCCTGCTTGGACCTTGCCAGTTCTGTACATGCATCCACAATTTGATGGTCGATTGATCCACACGGAGGGTGGTATCCAGTTCGGGCAGGACATTAAGGAAGATAAAGGCAACAACACCATGCTGCCGCCAGAAGGATTTCCTAGCGACATCAGACCTCGGATTCCAATGGCTTCTCTACGCTTAAGCGGACTTCCACCTAAAGCTTGGCCAATTCGAGACGGAGTAATTCGGGTAGGCAGCCAAGGAGATAATGATTTGGTTTTACCAGAAGCTGGAGTTTCTCGATACCATGCCAAAATTTTCTATAGAGATGCTTCAGATCAGCCAGATAACCAGCCAGCCTACATCCTGCAAGATGTGTCTCGATATGGAACTTTCATTTTAGGGTCAAATGGCTGGCGAAGAATCCACCAACAGGAAGTCTCTTTGCGCTCTGGAGTTCAGCTAAAATTTGGCAATCCTAATGGGCAAGCGTTAGAGTTTTTGATCGAGCGCCCAACTTCTGAGGAAAACCACATCTAAGCCAATTGGCCTAAATTTCAATTGCTTGCGGAACTTCCAAAAATCGGCGTGTAGCTACCCACGTCAAATGCAATCAGGAGTAGCACGATGAGAAACGGAACTATGCACTCAGACTATTTCGAGCACTCTCAATTCCAAGTTGAACTAGATGATTTACTAGAGGCTACTCTGAGCATCGATACTCCTTACCCTTGGAACATCGCAGACCCGGAAGCAGCGTCCTATCTGGAAAAGCTAGAGCAAGGATTTTCTCTAGATAACTGGCCTGAGGATGAAGTAGCAGCGCGATCGCAGGACTTCTTCGCTCGTCTAGATGGAATTTGGGCACAAAATTCTCTATCGCAGCGTTTTGCTACCTGGGCTCCTCAAAGTGTTTTAAACGCGATTGTGCAGCAAGCTCAAAAGCTGGTTGCTAGCAATTTGTCTCTCGCTGAGCAGCTAGTTCAGTGCGTGCAGCAAAGCTTACCTAATTGGGATGCTGATGACCTGCAAGTCTTAGCACGTCCGCTGGCTTATGCGATGCGGGGTGTAGAAGCAGAAACCACTGAAGTTGTGGAGTCTACGCTTAAGGCAGTGCGACCCGTAAGTTGGGAAGAGCTATCAGAACTGGAGCAGGCCCGTCTGAGCCTGTCGATCGCTCGTTGTGCTTTGGCTCAGCTGCATCAAACTGACAGCGCTCAAACTGATGAGAGTTGTGAATGATGAGCTAGGCATTGATAGTCTCCGTTGAGTTTTAGGTATAAAAGATTGCTTTCAATGATTCTATTCAAGCATCCTCTGAGAACTGCATCATCGCCCAACTGGGCGAACTGAGCTAAAAGTTCAAAGGCTAAGGAGACTTGGAAAGCCGAGTAGCAAAGTTTTGAGAGCGTGTCGGTGACAGTTGTCGAGCCTTGAGGATTGCTGCTGCCAAAAAAGCATAAGAGACAACTCCAACGATCATCAGCAGTAGAGCGTTAATGGTACCAGCTGCATTCCATAAAGCATGCAGGATCGCTGCGGTAAGATAGCCGATGCTGAGAATGAACCAACGTTTTCTAGGTTTGAGCACAGTGAGACCTACAAAATAACCTAGGTAGCCACTGTAAGCAATATGACCAGCCACAGAGCCCAGAACTCGTGGAATTAAGAGTTGGAGACCTTCTAGGGAACTAGACTGCTGCTCAATGTCTGGAACGTATTGGCCCAAAGTTTCTACTAGCGTAAATCCAGCGGCGGCAGCGGTGCCCAACAAAATGCCATCTAGAGGTTCCCAAACGCCAATTTGTTCTCGCCAGGGCGATCGCAGACAGCGACCGAGCCAGTAAGCTAGCAGGACGGGCAGAGCTTTTAGCAACTCCTCCATCAAGCCAGCCCCAAAGAACATGCTAGTGATGAGCCTGAGAAAACTAGTAGACTCATCTGGAATTGGTAAACGACCGGGAAGCACTTGGCGAAACAGCACAATGAAAGTCGATAGAATGGGACTCCGCAAAATGAGCACCATGACGCCTAGAGCCCCTAGTAGCACCCACCACGGCTTTCTTTTACCGCAGAGCTGATAAACGAGATAATAAGCTGCCCCGACTAGGTAGGTAGCAAGCAGCAGATTAAAGGCGACTGGCTGACCCACAGCGGCAAACATAAGCACGACAAAGCCGACTGTGACGATACCAGGAACTAAGTAGGCTTTGTGCGCTAGCTCTCTTCCAGTCGAAAGAATAGGAAATAGTTGCGTTAAAGTGACCGAGTCTGTCGCTACTAACCGAGGGCTTCTTAAGGGCGGTGCGGTGGCAGCAGACTGGAAGGGCACAGTATGGCTAGGCTGTGGCACGACCGCTAAATGGGAAGCAGCTGAAGGCTCGACTAAATGACACTCAAAAATAAATTCTGGGCCGTTACCACCGAGCCCAATGCGATCGCCGACCTGCAAAACTTGGCACCCCTGTAAGCGCTGTCCATTTAAGTAAGTGCCATTGGCGCTATTAAGGTCGCAAATTTCCCAGAGCGGTTCTTGAACTTGAGTTTTGAAGTTGAGGATGGGACGGATTTGAGCATGTCGTCGTGACACCATCCCAAACAAACTTGAGTCTAAAACAATCTGGCAATAAGTATCTCGTCCAACCGTTACTGATTGGGTGCGCGACAACGGGTAGCAAGGAGAATTCCGTTCTATAGAAGTTGCAGAAGGAACTTGCCAGAGGAAGGCGACGTAAGGATCTTGATCCGTCATCGTCACGAAGGCTGGGTTTTAAAAGCTAGGCTTATCTTGCCACACTTTCACTGGTTTGCCCTGGCATCTCGAACCGCTGCCAAGAAAAAGACTACAGTCAACGGGATGCTAATGGCCAGAATAATTCCGGTGACTAGTCCACCTAGATCTGGTTTTCCAGAAGATAGCTCAAATACAGAGCCAACCGCAGCGATCGCGGCTACGCAAGAACCGCCCAAGAATACACCACTTTTCGGGGTCAATGCTATTCAACCTTTAATCAAGCAACAATAGTAAAGAATAGATGCAATCAGTCACTAATGCTTAAAGAATGTAGGGCGGATCTATAAATAGCCCTTCAAATAGCCCTTCGGTCAATCACTAACTCAGCAACACTCTGGGCTTGATTCTGTGATTACGATTAACCTCTATGAGAGATTTGCAGGTTCGCGTACAAGCTCACGTAGAAAAATCTCATAGAGGCTACAGCGTCATTTCCGAATTTAGACAATCGCCCTAAGCAACAGGCTTCACAGCCTGAGCCGAAAACCCATACTTAGCCAGCTCTTGATTGAGTGCTAGGCCATTCTCGACTCGGTCTACAAATAACACACCGTTTAAGTGATCCATTTCATGCTGAATCGCCCGAGAGAGTAGTCCAGTTGCAGTTAGTTTCTGTGGCCGTCCATACTCGTCTTTATAAGACACCTCGACTGCCGCAGGTCGTTTGACATCTAGATAAACCCCTGGAATGCTGAGGCAGCCTTCTTGAGCTACACAAATATCGCGGCCCATGTGCTTGACGCTGGGATTGATCAAGATCAGCGGTTGATTAGTGGGGTCATCTGGTTCGCAATCTATGACAATCAGTTGTTTCTGCACAGCTACTTGGGGAGCAGCCAACCCAATACCATCAGCGCTGTACATGGTTTGGAGCATTTCACGTACTAAATCGCGGATTTCTGCATCCACTTTATTAATTCGCTTTGCTGGCTGGCGTAAGACGCGATCGCCAAGATGGTGAATTTCCAGAGGCGGATTATCTAACTTTTTCTTTTCGACAAGAACCTCAGAAGTCATGAACGTATGCTCGCAATTAGGGCTAAATTCCGGAATGATTCCGCTTTACATTCATCTTATCAACCCTTGCTCTGGATTGCCTGGGTAGAAAATGCCTAATTTGCGATCGCACCCGGCTGAACTGGGATTGCTTTAAAGACAAAAGAGGTGTGGTTTACCACACCTCTTCTCAATTAACACTAGTTGTCGATTCAACCTTTACTCAAGAGCAAGTTGAAATCAGCTTGGTTTCCAGTGGCCTCACTCTAAACTGTGAAATGGTTTTCGATGGAAACATTGAGCGTGTAACTATCATTCGCCGTGAGCGGTGTACCCGTGATTCCGCTGCCAATGGTGTTGGTTGACTCAACCTTGGCAACTCCAATAACGTAACGCCCTGGGGCATTAAAGTTATAGGTCAGATATGAATCATTCAAGGACGAACTACCAGCATCAGGGCTACCAGCATCATCATTTGTTGCTAAGAGAGTACCTCTGTTGTCAAAGAGGAATATCTCGGTATCCAAAGCCGCAGTACCACCCTGATCGGCAAAGTCAATATCAAAGATACCTTGGACAGAACCTTGCCCTGAGGCACTACCGATAATAAACGAGTAGTAGTCAAAGGAGCCATCTCCCCTAACTGAGACAGAGGTGTGCGGAATGGTTGTAGCAGCAGTGATGTTTTCGTTGGCGGCTAAGGAGAAATTAGAATCAATGCTCTGAGCCACGATCAAATTTACTGTCGCTGTCGCATTGCCGCCTGCGCCATCACTCACTGTGTAAGTGAAGCTATCACTGCCATTAGCGCCACTAGTAGCGTTGTAGACATAGGTACCATCAGGTCTAGCCTCCAAGCTACCACGGGTTGGCTGGGTGGTACTGGCGATCGTTAGGGTTCCCTCAACATCCGTATCATTGGCTAACAAGGTACCAGGAATGATGGTGGTTGAAGTCGTAGCATCTACTACTAATAGGTCAGCCGAAGCTTTGGGTAAGTCGTTGACAGCAGCAACCGTGATATTGACTGTGGCAGAAGCCGTTCCCCCATTGCCATCACTGATGGTGTAGGTGAAGCTATCAGAGCCGTTGAAGTTGGTCGTCGGGGTATAGCGGAAGGTACCGTTGTTGCTGATAACGGAGCCATTCGCAGGATTGGTATTTCCGGTAATTGACAGAGTGTTGCCCTCAACATCAGTGTCATTCGCTAGGGCTGCGATCGTGACTACTGTATCTTCGTTAGTTGTGACCGTATCACTGTTGGCAATCGGAGCATCATTGACCGGGGTGATGGTGACATTAACTGTGGCAGAAGCAGAGCCACCATTGCCATCACCGATGGTATAGGTGAAGCTGTCTGTGCCATTCGCATTCGCATTGGGCGTGTAAGTGAAGACGCCGTTGTTGCTGACCACAGAGCCCCGAGTGGGATTGACAGAGACCCCTGTAATCGAAAGGGGATTGCCTTCTACATCCGTGTCATTGGTCAGGACAGGGATGTTGACCTGTGTGTCTTCAGTGGTGCTTGCTGTATCGCTGATGGCAATCGGAGCATCGTTGACTGGAGTGATGGTGACATTAACTGTGGCAGAAGCAGAGCCGCCATTGCCATCACTGATGGTGTAGGTGAAGCTGTCTGAGCCATTCGCATTCGCATTGGGCGTGTAAGTGAAGACGCCGTTGTTGTTGACCACAGAGCCCCGGGTGGGATTGACAGAGACCCCTGTAATCGAAAGGGGATTGCCTTCTACATCCGTGTCATTGGTCAGGACAGGGATGTTGACCTGGGTGTCTTCAGGGGTGCTTGCCGTATCGCTGATGGCAATCGGAGCATCATTGACCGCGTTAACCGTGATGTTGACCGTTGCCGAGGCAGAGCCGCCATTGCCATCACTGATGGTGTAGGTGAAGCTGTCTGTGCCATTCGCATTCGCATTGGGCGTGTAAGTGAAGACGCCGTTGTTTTGGCTCAGGCTACCCTTGGTCGCCAGAGAGAAATTACTAACACTCAGAACATCGTTTTCAGCATCGGTGTCATTAGCAAAAGCATTAATCGTGACCACTGTGTCTTCAGGGGTGCTTGCTGTATCGCTGATGGCGATCGGAGCATCATTGACCGCGTTAACCGTGATGTTGACTGTGGCCGAGGCAGAGCCGCCATTGCCATCACTGATGGTGTAGGTGAAGCTGTCTGTGCCATTCACATTCGCATTGGGCGTGTAAGTGAAGACGCCGTTGTTGTTGACCACAGAGCCCCGAGTGGGATTGACAGAGACCCCTGTAATCGAAAGGGGATTGCCTTCTACATCGGTGTCATTGGTCAGGACAGGGATGTTGACCTGGGTGTCTTCAGGGGTGCTTGCCGTATCGCTGATGGCAATCGGAGCATCATTGACTGGGGTGATGGTGACATTAACTGTGGCAGAAGCAGAGCCGCCATTGCCATCACTGATGGTGTAGGTGAAGCTGTCTGTGCCATTCGCATTCGCATTGGGCGTGTAAGTGAAGACGCCGTTGTTTTGGCTCAGGCTACCTTTGGTCGCAAGGGAGAAATTACTAACACTCAGAACATCGCCTTCAGCATCCGTGTCATTGGTCAGGACAGGGATGTTGACCTGTGTGTCTTCAGTGGTGCTTGCTGTATCGCTGATGGCAATCGGAGCATCATTGACCGCGTTAACCGTGATGTTGACTGTGGCAGAAGCAGAGCCACCGTTGCTATCAGTAATGGTGTAGGTAAAGCTATCTGTGCCGTTGAAATTGGTGTTTGGGGTGTAGCGGAAGGTGCCATTTCCCTGATCAATTAGCTGACCATTCGTAGCTGAGGTACTGCTACTGAGGAAAAAGGTATCACCCTCAATGTCACTGTCGTTGGCTAAGACATTGACAATTGTGGCTTGTGTATCTTCATTAGTGCTTGCCGTATCGCTATTGGCAATGGGCAGGTCGTTCACCGCGTTAACAGTGATGTTGACGACGCCAGTAGTACTGCCTCCCCTGCCATCACTAATGGTGTAGGTGAAGCTATCAGACCCGTTGAAGTCAGGATTGGGTATGTAATTAAACGAGCCGTTGTTGCGACTGTCTACTGTACCGCTACTAGGCTGAGTGAAGCTAATAATTGCGATCGCGTCTTGGTCTGCATCTCTATCGTTGGTGAGTACATTAGTAATTAAAACCAACGAATCTTCATTCGTGGTTACTGCGTCACTACTCGCAACCGGAATATCGTTGACTGACGTAACATTGACGTTGACCGTAGCAGTCGCGGTTCCACCACTACCATCTGTAATGGTGTAGGTGAAGCTATCAGAACCGTTAAAGTTAGGGCTTGGAGTGTAAGTAAAGGTTTGATTGCCGTTATCTCTGATAGCACCATTTAATGCTGGACCAAAGCTATTGATTAGCAGTTGCTGTTGGTCTGCATCACTATCGTTTCTCAGGAGCTCATTAGGAGTAATGAGTAACTCTGTGTCTTCACTGGTCGTGAATGCATCATTGTTGGCAACAGGAATATCTTGAACTGAGTTGACAACTAGGGTGACAGTAGCAGTCGTAGAACTACCTTTGCCATCAGTAACGACATAAGTAAAGCTATCACTGCCACTAAAGTTGGCAGTAGGTGTGTATGTAAGACTCCCATTACTACTCGCTAGCACTCCCCGTCCCGGTTGGGAGAAGCTAGTAATTAAAGGGGTATCTTGGTCAGCATCGCTGTCATTAAGTAACAGATTGGCCTGAGTAAAGGTAACCGATGTATCTTCGTTTGTCGTAATAATATCGTTACCCGCGATCGGTGCGTCGTTGATCGCGTTAACGTTCAGAGTCACAACAGCAGTTGTATTACCACCGCGACCATCTGTAATGGTGTAAGTGAAGGTATCTGTGCCGTTGAAGTTGGACTTGGGGGTATAGATATAGGAGCCGCCAAGATCAACGAGCCTACCGTTTAGTGGCTGAGTAAAGCCTGTAATTAAGATAGGATTGCCATCAGCATCCGTGTCATTGCTTAACAGCGTAGCTCGACTGAAACTGACTTCCGTATCTTCGTTGGTACTGAAAGTATCGTTGCCCGCTATGGGTACATCATTGACGGAACGAACAGTGAGGTTGACGGTACTAGCGACTGTAGTACCATTGCCGTCTGTAATGGTGTAAGTGAAGCTATCTGTGCCGTTGAAGTTGGACTTGGGATTGTAGATAAAGGTGCCATTGCCCAAGCCCTCGACCGTGCCATTGGCAGGTTGCACGAAGTTATCGAAGAAGAAGGTGTCTCCCTCAGGATCGAAATCGTTCCTCAGTAGCTCGGTGCTAGTGAAGCTAAGCGCAGTGTCTTCGTTGGTAGTAAACGCGTCATTACCTGCAACCGGAGTATCTGGGCTGGGGTTAATGGTAATGGTGACAGTACTACTCGCTACACCACCATAACCATCACTCACTGTGTAGGTGAAGCTATCAGTTCCCTCATAGTTAAGCTCTGGGGTGTAGGAGAATGTCCCATCGGTATTAGTCGTCAGCGACCCATGAGCAGGACTAGTGAAACCTGCAATGACCAGTGGATCACCATCGCGATCGCTGTCATTGGCCAAGAGACTGGGGAGGAGTGTAAGAGTATCTTCATCAACAGTAAAGCTCTCACTACCAGCAACCGGAGGCGTATTTATCGCAGTTCGTCCCTCCTTAATTCCGAAAAAGACGAAATGTCGGAAGCCACTGGCAAAAGAGCCACTCGCAACAGCTGCCGCGACGTCTGAGTTGTGTTCTAGATAGAATCGCTCGTTATAAAAAATACTTGGATTGCGAGTCTGAGTAGTATCAGCCTCAAACTGACCAAAACGAATAAAGTGCTCGAAGCCACTGTTAAAGACGCTTGCCTTAACTGCTGAGAGGACATCTGGGTTATTGGCCAGATAATATGCCTCATCAAACAGAAAACTGGGAGAACGAGTTGGACTGTTCCCAAGCTCAAACTGACCAAACTGAATGAAGTGCTGAAACCCGTTAGGAAAGAAGCCTTGCCGAACAGCTTCCGCTACATCCGGGTTATTGGTTAGATAAAACGCCTCATCAAATAAGGGGCTAGGGTTGCGGCTAGGGCTGTTGACAACTTCAAACTGACCAAATTGAATAAAGTGTTCAAAACCACTGATAAAAAAACCTTGCCGGACAGCCTCTGCTACGTCCGGATTATTCACGAGATAGAAGCTCTCATCAAATAGGTCGCTAATACTCAAACTCATGCAATTTACCTACTGAAGCGTGAAGTGAAGACGAAGCGCTCCATCAAACTCTAGCGATAGTTGGAATTTGCGATGGAGCGCCAGAAATGCTAGTTCGCGATCCTGATGAATTACGTAACTAGCTAGGAAACACTGCCCCTTCCGCGATCGCAGTTGAGGCAGTGTTACAGCTATAGAGTGATAGCCTCCAGATTATTAGACAAACGGATGACCTTCAACAGAAACTTGCAGGGTATAAGTTTGCCCAGGATTTGGTGGATTACCAAATAACTGACCACCAGAGAAGCCAGCTCCAGATTGGCTAACCCCCACAATGTAGACTTGGTTCGCAGTCAGGTTAGTTGCTTTGATGTAAGCATCGGCTCCAGAGGCACTACCAAGGCCACCATTACTGGTTGACGCATTGTCATTCTGTACTACTAAAGCTCCTGTCTGATCAAAGAGGAAGAGTTGCGTATCGATTGACCCTGTTGCTTTCACACCAAAGTCAATGTCCAGAATCGCGGTCGGACCTCCTGCTGTAAATGAGTAGTAATCAAATGTCCCATCTCCTGTAGCAGAGACAGTTGCGTGAGGAATCGTCGTCGAATTCTCGATATTGTTATCGGAACTCTTCGAGAAGATGAACGGGCTATCTAGATTGCGAGCTACCACAAGATTGACAGTACCCGTAGCAGTACCACCCTGAGGATCGCGAACGATGTAGCTAAAGCTATCGTTGCCATTGAAGCCTGACCTTGGTGTGTAATTGAACCCACCATTCCCACGAGTGATAGTGCCGTTCACAGGTGAGCTAGCGAGACCAACAATCCTCAAGCTGCTTTGTAGATCATCATCATCAAAGTCATTAGCTAGGAGATTCGTATCGCTGAGCGTACGCGACGCACCTTCTCCCACTACAAAGTAGTCAGTACTCGTAATCGGCAAGTCATTCACAGGCGCGATCGCGACATTGACTGTAGCAGTCGCCGAGCCACCACGACCATCCGAGACCGTGTAGGTGAAGCTATCTGTGCCACTGAAGTTGGGATTGGGATTGTAGTTAAAGGTGCCATCGCCGTTGTCAGTAACAGCGCCGTTGCTGCCCTGTGTAGAACCAGCGATCGTGAGGAAATCACCGTCTACATCCGTGTCGTTTGCCAATACGTTAACGGTGACAGCCGCATCCTCATTAGTCGTAACAGCATCGTTCACCGCGATCGGTAGATCGTTAACTGGGCTAATAGTGATGTTGACCGTAGCCGCCGCAGTACCACCGTTGGCATCATTCACCACATAAGTGAAGCTATCAGAGCCGTTGGCATTGGCATTCGGAGTGTAAGTGAAACTGCCATTCCCTGCACTTGTGATACTCCCCTTACCAGGGTCAGTGAAGTTAATCACAATGAGCGAATCACCATCGGCATCAGTGTCATTAGTAAACACATTAAATGTCGCCGGGGTGTCCTCATTAGTGGTCACACTGTCGTTGCCCGCGAGCGGAGCGTCATTCACAGGATTAATCGTGACATTCACAGTACCGGTTGATGTGCCACCTCTGCCATCTGTAATGCTGTAGGTAAAGCTATCTGTACCGTTAGCATTGGGATTTGGTGTGTATGTAATGGTGCCGTTGTTATTGCGCACCACACCCCGACTAGCTGGACCAAAATTGAACAGCGTGATTGGGTCACCGTCAGCATCCGTGTCATTGGTAATGACATTGATCGTGCCAGAAGCATCCTCATTGACGGTCAAGACATCGTTGACAGCCACTGGTAAATCGTTGACAGAGGCGATGTTGATCGTGACCGTTGCACTGGCAGAGCCACCATTGCCATCATCAACGACGTAGGTGAAGCTGTCGCTGCCGTTAGCATTCGGGCTCGGCTGATAGCTGAAGGCGCCGTTGTTGAACGTCAATGCTCCCTTGGTGGTCTCCGTGAAGCTAATCACCGTTAGTGTATCCCCATCAGCATCCGTGTCATTGGCCAGGATATTGATAGGAGTAGCCGCAGCATCTTCATTGAGGCTGAGGGTGTCATTGCGAGCAATGGGAGCATCGTTAATCGAGTTAACCCCAACACTGACCGTGGCAGTGGCAGTGGCACCAGCAGCATCACGAACAGTGTAGGTGAAGCTGTCAGAGCCGTTGAAGTTGGTCAGCGGTTGGTAGGAGAAGTTGCCGTTGCCGAGGTTTCTCACCGTACCGCGACCCGCTTGAGTGAAGCTGAGGACGCTAAAGGTGCTGTCGGCATCCGTGTCATTGGCAATGACGTTGATGCTACCCGTCGTATCTTCGTCCAGCGTCAAGCTGTCGTTCACCGCGAGCGGAGCATCATTGAGGGAGCGAATGACGATGTTGACCGTGGCAGAAGCAGAGCCGCCTTGACCATCATCAACGATGTAGGTGAAGCTGTCGCTGCCGTTGGCATTCGGACTCGGCTGATAGGTGAAGGTGCCGTTGGCGTTGTCGGTGAGCGTTCCTCGGGTGGCATCTGTGAAGCTGACGATGGTGAGGGGGTCGCGGTCTACATCGGTGTCATTGGCAATGACGTTGATGAGAATCGCTGCGTTGTCCTCGTTGATCGTCTGACTGTCATTGCGAGCAATGGGAGCATCGTTAATCGAGTTGACTCCGACACTGACCGTGGCCGTGGCAGTGGCACCAGCAGCATCACGAACGGTGTAGGTGAAGCTGTCAGAACCGTTGAAGTTGGTCAGCGGTTGGTAGGAGAAGTTACCGTTGCCGAGGTTCCTCACCGTACCGCGACCCGCTTGAGTGAAGCTGAGGACGCTAAAGGTGCTGTCAGCATCCGTGTCATTGGCAATGACGTTGATGCTACCCGTCGTATCCTCGTCCAGCGTCAAGCTGTCGTTCACCGCGAGCGGAGCGTCATTGAGGGAGCGAATGACGATGTTGACCGTGGCAGAAGCAGAGCCGCCTTGACCATCATCAACGATGTAGGTGAAGCTGTCGCTGCCGTTGGCATTCGGACTCGGCTGATAGGTGAAGGTGCCGTTGGCGTTGTCGGTGAGCGTTCCTCGGGTGGCATCTGTGAAGCTGACGATGGTGAGGGGGTCGCGGTCTACATCGGTGTCATTGGCAATGACGTTGATGAGAATCGCTGCGTTGTCCTCGTTGATCGTCTGACTGTCATTGCGAGCAATGGGAGCATCGTTAATCGAGTTGACTCCGACACTGACCGTGGCCGTGGCAGTGGCACCAGCAGCATCACGAACGGTGTAGGTGAAGCTGTCAGAACCGTTGAAGTTGGTCAGCGGTTGGTAGGAGAAGTTACCGTTGCCGAGGTTCCTCACCGTACCGCGACCCGCTTGAGTGAAGCTGAGGACGCTAAAGGTGCTGTCAGCATCCGTGTCATTGGCAATGACGTTGATTCTGCCTAGGGTGTCTTCGTCTAGGGTTAGCTCATCATTGACGGCCAGAGGAGCGTCATTGAGGGAACGAATGACGATGTTGACCGTGGCACTCGCAGAGCCACCTTGCCCATCATCGATGACGTAGGTAAAGCTGTCAGAGCCGTTAGCATTGGGATTCGGCTGGTAGCTGAAGGTACCATTGTCGACGAGTAGCGTCCCCTTGGTGGTCTCTGTGAAATTAATCACAGTCAGCGCGTCCCCATCAGCATCGGTGTCATTGACCAGGATGTTGATAGGAGTAGCCGCAGCGTCTTCGTTAATCGTCAGGGTGTCATTGCGGGCAATGGGAGCATCGTTAACCGAGTCGACAGTGACATTCACTGTGCTTGTGGCAGTAGCGCCTCTGCTATCACGAATGGTGTAGGTGAAGCTGTCAGAGCCGTTGAAGTTAGTCAGTGGTTGGTAGGAGAAGTTACCATTGCCGAGGTTTCTCACCGTGCCACGGCCCGCTTGAGTAAAGGTGAGAACACCAAATGTATCGTTATCAACGTCGCTATCATTAGCTAGGACGTTGATGGTGCCTAGGGTGTCTTCGTTGGTAACTAGGTCATCACTAATGGCTGTTGGAGCGTCATTGCCAGGCCGAATGGTGAGATTGACAGTTGCTGTGGCTGTGCCTCCGCGACCATCATCAATGACATAGGTGAAGCTATCAGAGCCATTGAAGTTTTCATTGGCTTGATAAGTGAAGGTGCCATCAGCATTGGGTGTCAGGGTACCATTGGCAACTTCAGTAAACTCAGCTACATTGAGCGGATCACGTTCAAGGTCAGTGTCGTTAGCTATCACATTAAAGGTGAACGCTGTGTCTTCATTACCTGTGAACCTGTCATTTCTAGCAACTGGTGCGTCGTTGACGTCCTCTACGGTAATGTTAACGGTGGCTAGAGCGGTGCCGCCTCTGCCGTCATTGACTCGGTAGGTAAAGCTATCGCTGCCGAAGAAGTTGAGCCTTGGTGTGTAAGTAAAGACGCCGTTGTTGTTGTTGACAACGCTACCATTTCTAGGATTAGTCCCTACAGAGAATGCTAGTGAGTCACCATCGACATCGCTGGCATTATCTAGCAGGTTAATGGCGATCGCGGTTTCTTCACCGGTGCTGACATCTTCATTCGTTGCGACAGGCCGATCATTAACAGGTGTGACTGTTAGCAGAACCGTCGCTTCAGCTGTACCCCCTTTAAGATCATCAACTACATAAGTGAAGCTGTCAGTGCCGCTAAAGTTAGTAGTTGGTGTGTACGAGAACGTGCCATTACCGTTATTAACAACAGTGCCGTTAGTTGGGTCAGTGTTGCTTGACACGGAGAGGGGGTCACGATCAACGTCAGTGTCGTTGGCTAATACATTTGGAATCGTGACGCTGCCTGGGTCTTCGGTAGTTGTAAAGCTATCGTTGCGGCCTACTGGTATGTCATTGACGTTAGCAACAGTAATTGAAACTGTAGAAGTGGCCGTTCCTCCCCTACCGTCGTTAACTGTGTAGGCGAAGCTATCACTGCCAGAGAAGTTAACATTTGGTGTGTAGTTAAAAGTTCCATCACCGTTGTTGGTAACCGCTCCATTTCTAGGATTGGTTGCAGTAGCAAACGTGAGAACATCCCCATCAACATCACTGGCATTATCAGTGAGGTCAATTGTGATTGCTTCTTCCTCATTCGTGGTAACTGCATCAGGCGTTGCTGTAGGCCGATCATTAATTGGGTTGACCGTCATGATGACCGTAGCTGAACTGATGGCACCGCTTGGATCAGCAACGGTATAGGTAAAGCTATCTGTCCCACTAAAGTCAGTGGGAGCCTGGTAAGTGAAGCTGCCATTGTTATTGACAACGACAGTTCCACCTTGGGCGCTGTTAGTGTCAGAAACGCTAACAATCAGGCGATCGCCATCAATATCAGTGTCGTTTCTTAGTACCCCATTCGTAGCAGTGATCGAGAGCCGAGTGTCTTCATTAACGGTGTAGGCGTCATCCCGCGCTGTAGGAGCATCGTTAACGGGCCCGATCGTAAGATTGACAACGCCGTTTGCAGTACCACCTCGACCATCACTAATCGTGTAGGTAAAGCTATCTGTTCCACTGATGTTGGTGTTTGGTGTGTAGAGATAGGTGCCATCTCCTTGATCTACCAGTGAGCCCCGGCCTGGTTGAGCAAAGCTGGTAATAAACGGGATGTCCCCGTCTGGATCAGAATCATTACCGAGCAACGTCGGATCAATCGTGATCAGAGTTTGAGTGTCTTCATTGACAGCGATCGCATCGTTGCCCGCAATGGGAGCATCATTAGTCGAATTGACAACAATGTTAACCGTTGCGCTAGCTGTGCCGCCGTTAGCGTTATCTCTAATTGTGTAGGTAAAGCTATCACTACCGTTAAAGTTGGCATTAGGCGTGTATGTGAAGGTGCCAGCGCCATTACGGCTTAGACTGCCTTGGGTAGGTTGGCTAAACGTATTGATGCTAAACGGATCGCCGTCACCATCATTGTCATTCGCCGTAAGAAGATTACTGCCAAAACTGAGTTGTGCATCCTCATTAGTTGTGATCGCATCGTTATTAGCAACCAGAGGATCTTGAACAGAGTTGACGATGATGCGAACAGTCGTTGAAGCTACGCCACCATTGCCATCACTGATGGTGTAGCTGAAGCTATCGGAGCCATTGAAGTTAGCCCTGGGCGTATAAACAAACGTGCCATCACCTGTACTAGTCAGTGATCCGTTGGTTGGCTGCGTGTTGCTAAGCAGCGTAATCAGGTCACCCTCAGTATCAGTGTCATTGGCAAGTACGTTGAAGCTAGCGCTAGCCGTATCTTCATCCGTCGTGACACTATCAGCATTAGCAACCGGAGGTCCATCGTTAACTGAATTAATGGTCAGATTAACGACTCCCAAGGCAGTACCACCGTTGCCGTCGCTGACAACGTAGGTAAAGCTATCCGTGCCGTTGACATTGGCGTTCGGTGTGTAGGTAAAGGTGCCGTTATTGTTGGTTAACGAACCCCTAGAGGGCAAACCTACGCTCGTAATGGAAAGAAGATCACCTGGATCTGGATCGCTGTCATTATTTAAAAGAGCCGCACCGCTGATCAGAACTGCTGTGTCTTCGTTCGTGGTAAAGGCGTCACTAACAGGTACGGGAGGTCCATCATTAACTGGAGCAACTGTAAGGTTGACTGTGGCAGAAGTATTACCACCTTTGCCGTCGGTGATGGTGTAACTAAAGCTATCTGTACCACTGTAATTGGGGCTAGGCGTATAGGTCAGGAATCCATTGCCGTTGTCAACAACTCGACCATTCCCTGCTTGCGAAAATCCAGTAATGATCTTGGGATCTCCATCGGCATCGGAATCATTCGCTAATAAATTAGCAGTGCTAATGGCGAATGCCGTATCTTCAGTCGCACTAACAGCATCATTGGTTGCTACAGGGACGTCGTTAATGGAATTAACGATTAGCCTAACGGTGGCGGTTGCACTGCCACCTGCACTATCCTGAATCCTGTAAGTAAAGCTATCGGTGCCGTTAAAGTTAGGTCCAGGGTTGTAAGTGAAGGTTCCATCCCCATTGCCAACGACGCTGCCTCGGCTAGGTTGAGTAAAGCCGTTTAGGAAGATTTGATCGCCATCTGGATCAGTATCATTCCTGGTTAAGTCAGTAAACCTGAATGGGAATGGTGTGTCTTCATTCGTGGTAAACGCGTCGTCACCAGCGATCGGTGCGTCTTGAATTGAGTTGACAGTAATGTTGACTGTTGCAGTCGCTGTGCCTGTGCGCCCATCGCTAACGACATAAGTAAAGCTATCATTACCGCTAGTATTAGCGTTTGGTGTGTAAGTTAAGGTGCCGTTGCTGTTGGTAACACTACCTTTGCTAGGTTGACCAAAACTAACCAGGGTCAGTGGATTACCATCTGGGTCACTGTCATTGGCCAAGGGATTGACTGTGCCCGGCGTATCTTCGTTGATCGTCAGCGCATCATTGTTCGCGACTGGGTCTAGGTTAACTAAGTTAACGGTTAAGTTAACGGTGGCAGTGGCGGTTCCTCCTTTCCCATCACTAACGAGATAGGTAAAGCTATCAGTACCAAAAAATCTTGCTGTAGGGTTGTAAGTAAAAGCACCATTGTTACTAGTGATCGTGCCGTTAGTAGGCTGACGACCGACCCCTGTTACTAAGAGAGTATCCCCATCCCCATCACTGTCATTGATGAGTAAGTTAGCAAAGCTAAGAATAAGAGGTGTATCTTCATTCCCTGTGGCAGTATCGTTTCCAGCAGTAGGAACATCATTGACTGGATTGACTGTGAGGGTGACTGTACTGCTCGCTACTCCACCAAAACCATCACTAACCGTGTAGGTAAAGAAATCAGTGCCGCTGAAGTTGGGGCTAGGAGTGTAGGTAAATGTGCCATCTCGGTTGTCAACCAATGTCCCATTAGCAGGGAGCGTGAAACCTGCGATCGCAAGTGCGTCTCCATCGCGATCGCCATCGTTTGCTACCAGGATAGGCGTGATCGTGACACTATCTTCGTTTGCAGTAAAACTATCCCCATTAGCAACTGGCGGCGTATTAATAGCAGCGCGACCTTCTCGCCGACCAAATAGGATGTAATGCCGGAAACCACTCTCAAAAAATCCACTTGTAACCGCATTGGCTACATCTGTGTTGTGGGCTAAATAGAACTGCTCGTTGTAGAGAAGACTAGGATCGCGGGTTCCAACTGTATCAGTCTCGAACTGACCGAAGCGAACAAAATGTTCGTATCCACTACTGAATTGCCCGCCTTGAACCCCTGAGGTGACATCTGTGTTATTGGCTTGGTAGAAAGCCTCATTAAATATAGGGCTGGGAGAGCGCGAGGAGGGAGCTTCTACTGATCCAGGATTTTGGCCCAACTCAGATTGCCCAAACTGAATGAAGTGCTGAAACCCACTCCTAAACACTCCTGCTTGGACAGCTGCTGCAATATCTGGATTGTTGGTCAGATAATGACGTTCGTCATAGAGAGGACTAGGAGCACGACTAGGGCTGCTACTTAACTCAAACTGGCCAAACTGAATGAAGTGCTCAAAACCACTGCTAAAAAATCCTTGGCGAACGGCTTCTGCGACATCTGGATTGTTGAAGAGGTAATAACTCTCCTCGAACAGGTCGCTGATACTCAGGGTCATGCAATTTACCTACTACTGAAGCGCGAAGTTAAGATGAAGAGCTGAAATACAAACAAAACTGAAAATTTTTAAAGAGGCACCAATATGAATCAGGATGGACAGAATTGGTGTCAGAATTAACACTGTGACGATCTAAAAATTATTTCGAATTGTCAGTAACTCCAAAGGCGTAGGGAAATGTGTTTCGATTTCTAACGAAGTTGGACTATTTATTGCGAGAGACACTGCTTGGCCTTCGTCGGGGAGGGTGGATGAACTGGGCTGCGGTCAGCACTGTAACTGTGTTGCTCTTCCTGTTTGGCATTAGCTTACAAGCTTCTTGGCAACTGGAAGGCCTGTTGGGTCAGTTTGGTAGCCAGTTAGAGGTGTCGGTTTACCTGAATACAGGGGTGGAGGCAACAACACTGGAACCTATTGTGGAAGCACTGCCAGAAGTAATTGCTGTAAAAGCAATTACTAAAGAGGAGGCTTGGGCCGCGTTAGTCAAAGAAATGGGAATCTCAGACATTGCGGGCGCAACGCAGCAGTTAAACGGCAATCCCCTTGTAGATGAACTCAAGGTGAAAGCCCGCACCTCTGAGGGCGTACCAACTTTAGCCGAGCAATTGAGAAAATTGCAAGGTGTTGAAGAAGTTCGATACGTGGATGAAGCCGTTAAGCGTATTGCTCAACTCAATCAGGGATTGAATTGGATTAGCTTCACGATTACAAGCGTATTAACACTGACTGCGATCGCCGTAATTACAACCACGATCCGCCTAATTGTGATGGCAAGGCGCCGGGAGATCGAAATCATGCAGTTGGTGGGAGCCACTACAGCCTGGATTTATCTACCCTTTATCTTGCAAGGGATTACTTTTGGCATTGCTGGTGCAGTTGTGGCTTGGGGTTTGATTAGCGCTGTCCAGCATTTCCTCGGAAACCTGTTAGCACAACAACCCGACCTGATCCAGTTTCTAACAGATGGCGTACAACTCAGCCCTATTAAGCTGCTCTTATTGCCGTTAGTCCTCCTCAGCTTCGGCGGGTTAGTCGGTCTCATGGGTAGTTTATTTGCGGTGCGTCGCTTTGCCGTTCGCTAAGGGTGAAGATGAAGTCTCAGTGGGAGTGCTTGCTAGAAAATCTAGGGGAGTGGCAGGGATCATTTATCCAGCTTGGGTCTGACGGAGAAGTCTTAGCGAATACGCCTACCCTGGTTGCCTTTGAAGGGATTAATGATAATCAAACGATGCGGCAATTGGTGCGCCGCTTTCTGCCAAGTCAAGACGCTTCTGGAAAGCCAGAAATCCAGGACAAGATTTTAGAATACAGCTCTCTTAACCGTGGGACTCTCTTCTTTGAAAATGGTGCTTTCTCGCAAGGCTCCATGCAGTTCGGGCCGTTTGCTGACTTTGGTGCCGAGTTAGGTCTAATTGCTGGAGACCGACGATTACGTTTGGTGCAGTTATTTAACCGAGATGGAAATTTCCACCAGTTGACCCTGATTCGAGAAACCCGAACTGGAACGGAAGTGTTTGAGCGGCCTCTGCTACGGTTGCCTGACTTGTTGGGGGAATGGCAGGGAGAGGCTGTAACCATTTATCCGGATTGGCGATCGCCTGATACCTATCCCACTCGCTTAAAGCTGCATCAAGAGAGTCCTGAGCGACTAGTACAGCAATTAACTTTTGGAATAGGGAATGCAGCTCGGACCATCACTTCAACAGCAAGGATTGATGGGTCTATCCTTCATTTTGACCAAAGTGCTCAGGCAGTACGGGTTTTGTTGTTACCCAATGGGGCTTCTTCTAATTGTCCTCAGCATCTGAAAGTAGGGCAGCCGTTTGTCCTAGAGGTTGGCTGGTTAATTGAGCCTGATTTGCGTCAACGCATGGTCCGCCGCTACGATGCCCAGGGAGGTTGGAGCAGCCTCACCCTAGTGACCGAGCAGAAAATTTTGGCTGCCAACTGAGTTACCTGAATCAGTCGATACTGACGCCTCTAAAGGTTGTTGGACGTTTGCGTCCTACCACAGGCGCGACCTCAACTTCACGCTCTTGAACTCGATGGGGCTGGAAGTACTTTTGCCACATATCGGGAGCATTCAAAGTTTCACCACCGTGAGATGTGAGACGTTGCCGCACTTTACAGAGCACTGGCGTATTGATGCAAGCTCCTGAAATAATCACTTGTCCCTTAGTCAGGGCAGGTAACTCCTTCAGTAAGTCTCGACCTGCTGCTTCAACGCCGTACTTCAAACTTTCCTGATCTACTGGGTTAACAATCCGCATCAGAAACTGACTCATACATTGGGACAGAACGTCAGCATCCAACTTGCCAGGACGCTGCGTGATCAGCCCTACCCCTAAGCCAAATTTGCGACCCTCGCTCAAGATTGTCCGCAAGACAGCTTTACAACGAGAAGGCTCGTGAGCTGGAGCAAAGCGATGAGCCTCTTCAATCAAAATAAACACAGGGTAGGGCAAATAGTTTTCATCTTCAGGTGTCAGCAGTTCCTTCTGCGTGTTCATGCGAGCATGATTGGCTTGACGCAAGACAGCCGCACAGATCACCTGTTGTTCTTCTTGGCTAATCTCGTTCATTTGCAACACAGTGACTTGTCCGGGGGCAAACAAGTCTTTAGGAGTCAGGTGCTCGAAGGCATGAAAATAAGGCGATCGCTCCAGTCGCTCTAACTTCCATTCCAGAGCAGGGGCTGAAGAACCTGCTTTCTCATTCCCTTCTTCATCGGTTTGCTTATCTGCTTCATAGACCGCAGCAATTAAGTCTTGTACGTCCCAGCGGTACTCGCCACGTTTATGCCGTTTGACTAAGTTGAAAGCTTTGTTCAAAATCGACTGCTGGCGATCGCTCATCTCTGGCAACAACATCAAAATGTCGTAATAGTCCAAAGAAGAAATGCGAATTCGGATACTATCGGGCCGTAAAATCTTCACTTCAGGCGAGTAGCCATCGGCAGCAAAGGCAGGATGGCCGCGCATTTGCTCCAGTGTGCTGTATTCACCGTGAGGATCGAAAATTAGTACCGCTGCTCGATTATAGGGCCGCAACAATTCCTCAACGAGCACCCCAGCAGTGTAGGACTTACCAGATCCTGTACCCGCTAGAATCGCCATGTGTGTGCTCACCAACTCTTTCACATCTAGCACAATCGGCACCGCTTCACCTTCGCGCAGCAAAATTGAACCGATCTGGGCTGCTCCAATGTCATCAGGCTGCTTTTTGTTGAGAATGCTTTGAAGAAGTGCGTCGCTGGCTAAATGAACTTTGGCCCCTGGATCAGGGCTTTTACGAGGATTCATGAACCCCAGATTACGATCGAAATAACCAATGACTTCGACAGTTACCTCGTAAATCTCGGGATTGGGATAGGCAAAACCCACCAAAGCTGCGATCGCGTCTGGACTAATTTCTGTATCGGCAAAAATGCGATCTGGTAGGTGATCAATCAACCGCAGAGCAGCAATTTTGCCCAAAATTTGAAGCGTGATTTGTGCCTTATCTCCGGCTGCTTTAAGGGCGGTCTCATAGTAGACAAACTCACCAATCTTGACCTGCTGATTGTCCGTAGTGATAAACACGTACTGATTCCCATTCTCCCCTGGCCCTTTTACTGTTCCAATCACGTTGGGGATAGGCTGCATAGCCGAAGAAAGTTGTTGTGAGTTCATACGGAGTCTCTACAGCAAGAGCAGTTCTTATGTATCAACATAACGGTAAAGCTGGCAATATTTGCCTCTAATCAAAAATCGCCGCGAAATCACGGTTACTTTTACCACTGAGGCCAGGGTAATCTGAGCGAGCGGAATATTAAGAACAAGCAAAGAATAAGCCCGAAAAACAACTCTTGACTTGCTCTAAATTAATCAAGCCAACCTGCTAGAGACTAAGTGCAGATGGGAACTTTAACCTTAAGCGGGGTGGCTACGTAGGTAAAGCTAGCTGAAAATTTGTAGTTCATGATGGACTCCCAGGAAACAAGAGAATTCGCCGCGCAGCACTCAGCAAGTGTTTTCAAGCATCATGGAACTCAAAGCCAACTCCGGCATGCTCCACCTTTAGAAACGTTGCTACCTGTAGAATCGCAAGTTCCTGTTACTAGAACAGGTGCTTTGCGATCGCCTGATTCAACGAACCTGGTTTTGGCGCAGGACACCCTGTCTCTATCCATGCCCCATGTTGTAAGCTACGTTCCCCTTCTGCAAAAGCTAAGTCATATTTTGGTGACTGCCGCTGAACCAGAAGTGATTTTACAGAAAATTACCCAAACTTTAGGTCAAGCATTTGAGGCAGATTGTTATCTGGCTGTTTGTCCCAATAGCCAATTCTTGCCTCACTCCATTTACTGGTGGCAGGCAGCAGAGGATATAGTTGTCCACCAGCCTCAAGCTCAGCTGGCTAAACATCCAGCACTAAAAGCGATTCTTAGCAGTAGCTCCACTGAGTTATGTAATATTTCTGATTTAGCAGCCATTCCAGGTGAGACGGGTGCTAAAAATCAATGGGATGGCCCACCGGTCCGGGCTCTTTTAGGTAGTACAACTCAATTTCAGGGTCAGCAAAATGGAGTGGTTGGTTTAGTTCGATCGCAAGCTCACCATTGGACAGCTACAGAAATGGCGAATTTGAATGGTGTGCTACCCCAAGTCGCGATCGCCATTTCCCAATTTCATACTCAACGTCAAATTCAGCAGCAAAACTGTCGACAAGCCTTGATTGAGCAGTTGACTGTAGCCGTTCGCAATGCTCTAGAACTAAATCAAATTCTAAAGTTAGCTACTGAGGGAGCTGCCCAAGCTCTACAGGTAGACCGCAGCTTGCTATTAATGCTCAAATACTCTGACCCAATGGCCAAAAGCCGCTCCCTAGAGCGATCGCTCAGAGTTAAAGCTTCAGTTGTGTGTGAGTGGCTGAACCCTACTCCAAACAGTCATAATCAGTCGCCTGTTTTGGCTCCAGTACTGAATGAAGGATTCTGGATTCCGGAATGTGCCCTGAGCCAGCAAGCATTTTCCGATCCCAGCAAGCTAGTAGTAGTAACCAACGGATACGAATCTTACCTCACAGCTCCTCCAGAGGCCGTGGCTTCAGTTTTTGCCCCAGAGACTTTTCCTGCTCTCGTGATGGTGCCTTTGGAAAGCCAGGGAACGATTTTGGGATTTTTGATTTTACAGCATAGCCAACCTCGGAGTTGGGAACCCGAAGAATTAAAATTTCTGGAGTTGGTCGGGGCGCAAGTGAGCACTGCCATTATTCAATCTCAGACTCTGCGACAAGTACAAGCTTTAGTAGAAGAGCGCACTGCGCAACTAAAGCGGAGTCTAGAGGTTCAAGCAAAACTTTATGAGCGAACTCGCAAACAGATCGACCAACTGCGCCAGCTCAATCAGCTTAAGGATGAATTTTTGAGCACCATGAGCCATGAGTTGCTCACTCCTTTAACCAGCATGACTTTAGCAATTCGGATGTTGCGGCAAGCAGAGCTGTCGCCGGAGCGCCAAAATAAATACCTTGATATTCTGGAGCAGCAATGTAATCAAGAAACAAACTTGATCAATGACCTGCTAGCCTTGCAAAAGCTAGAGTCTAATCAAGCTTCTGTTTATCTGCAAAAAGTTGACTTCAAAAGTTTGATTGGTGAACTAGTAGAATCCTTTGAAGAAAGGTTGGCAAGTAAAGGCTTAACCCTCACTACTGACTTACCAAAGCGATCGCTAATCTTACAAACCGATTACGACAGCTTAAACCGTATTTTAGTAGAATTGCTAACCAACGCTGGCAAGTACGCAGAGCCTAACAGCATCATTCGACTGGTTGTCGCCCATCCATCTGAGTCGTCAGATAACCAAATAGTTTTAACCTTGTGCAACACAGGCCCTGGAATTGCAGAGGAAGAACTGCCGTACATTTTTGATAAGTTCCGTCGAGGCCAAGGCGTAACCCAACGGGCAGTGCAGGGAACCGGCTTGGGGCTTGCTTTGGTGAAATGTCTAGTCCAACATTTGAATGGGGCGATCGCGGTCGCCAGTCATCCTCTGCCCGCAACAGACAGTTTCGAAACTTGCTTTACATTAACTTTGCCGCACACTTTCAATAGTGCTAATCCCTAATCTTCTCAAACTTGTAGTTTTGATCGGAAAAACTTGTGATTAATGAATTCACTTCCAACTTAGATCCTGACTTACCAGCAAATGCTGAAGTTCAAGCAGCAATGCTGAACCTGACCACCGAACTTGTTGACCTAGCACTGCTTCAAGCCGTAGAAGTTAAGACTGAGCAAGTTGAAGGAAGAAAGCGAAGAATCTCTGCCAAAATATCCATTCCTCGTCAAGTGGAACAAGTTTGGCAAGTTCTGACTGACTATGAAGCCTTGGCTGAATTCATTCCTAATCTAGGTAAAAGTGAGCGCTTAAAGCATCCTCAAGGCGGAATTCGCTTAGAGCAGATCGGTACTCAACGTCTGCTACGGGTTAACTTCTCAGCTCGGGTTGTCTTAGATATTGAAGAAGTATTTCTGCAAGCAATTCACTTCAATATGGTTGAAGGAGACTTTAACGCATATTCAGGCTGTTGGCGGCTGGAACCTGAAACGAAAGAAGATGGGTCAGGTACCAGCCTTAGCTATACCGTATTAGTCTGGCCTAAACGGACAATGCCGATTGTCTTTTTAGAGCGCTGCTTACAGCACGATTTGCCGTTAAATCTCTTAGCTATTCGTCAGCGAGTAGAAGAGTTATTTAGCTAAGTACTTGCAGAGCAATAAATCAAGCTTACTTTTAGCAGCTTCTGAAATTTTATCTAGAGGGTTAAATCTCTTAGCTATTCGTCAGCGAGTAGAAGAGTTATTTAGCTAAGTACTTGCAGAGCAATAAATCAAGCTTACTTTTAGCAGCTTCTGAAATTTTATCTAGAGGTGTGAGAATGGCATACTTCAAGGCTGAGTGGGCGTCAGAAGTTGGTGGATTTTCACTAAGACGACGTACCGTTTCCTGAATCACTCGCTGAGCGTTAACTGCATTGCGTTGCAAGTTAGCAATGACCATATCTACCGTCACACTGTCGTGATCTGAGTGCCAACAATCATAATCTGTAACCAGCGCTAGGGTCGCGTAAGCAATCTCTGCTTCTCTCGCCAACTTTGCTTCTGGCAAGTTGGTCATCCCAATGACAGTAGCATCCCAGCTGCGGTACAAATGCGATTCAGCTTTGGTAGAGAATGCGGGCCCTTCCATACAGACGTAGGTGCCGCCTTGGTGTAGGGTTACATCCGGCAAATTCAAGCTATTGACACCATCTGCTAAAACTTGAGCAAGGCGCAGACAAACTGGGTCGCCAAAGGCAATATGAGCCACGATGCCATCGCCAAAAAAGGTAGAAATACGGTTTTTAGTGCGATCAATAAACTGGTCGGGCACCACCATATCTAGCGGTTTGACTTCTGCCTTTAAGGAACCAACAGCGGAAGCTGAGATTAAATACTCTACGCCCAAGCTTTTCATGGCGTAGATGTTGGCTCGAAATGGGAGTTCCGATGGTAGAAGATGATGGTTTCGGCCATGACGCGCCAGGAATGCAACGCGAGTTCCTTCTAAGCTTCCTAAAATGAGTGCGTCTGAAGGCGGGCCAAATGGTGTTTCTATATGTAACTCTTCTACATCCTTCAAAGCTTCCATCTTGTAGAGGCCGCTTCCACCAATGATGCCGATCTTTGCCTGAGCCATTTTTATTTCCCTGTATTTCCCAAGTAGCATCGCCAAGCTATTCTACTGGCAAGAGGGACATTCATTATATAATTACAGCCTATAGTTTTAGGTGAAATCATAAAAAGATTTTATGAAATGTTCTGATGCCTGCTAAGTTTGTAGTGCATCAAGATAATTCTTATGAGCATGTCTGGTGACCCAAAATCAGGTTCCGTAGAAATGCAGTTGTTGGGGATTCGGGATAAAGAATAACTTTAATGTGCGACTGTATAGCCCACCAAAAGACGAAAGTTATATAGATTGACTCACGAATAGAATAATTTGTTTTGAGCTAAATCTAGTTTCTCTGCCCTGTACAAGCTTTTAGTTTTTTACCTCAATGATGGAAAACTATCGCAAGGGTCGCAGTTAAATATTCTACATATCACAGCCCTAGCTGCGAGGGGCTGGTAAGACTGAAGAAGACTTTATCTGGTGCTTATCAAGTTCACTGCTCTACCACCTGAATCTCGTCATGCAAACTACCGCCACCAATGAACTCAAGAGTGAAAGCTTACAACTGTTGCGAGAGTACCAGAAAAACCCCTCCGCGAAACTTCGGAACCAACTAGTTCAACTCAATTTAGGACTTGTTAGGAGAGAAGCACATCATTGGATTAACCAATGTACAGAAAACTATGAGGACTTACTTCAAGTTGGCTCTATCGGTTTAATTCGGGCGATCGAGCGATTTGATATGTCAAAGGGGCATGCGTTTAGTTCCTTTGCTATTCCTTACATTCGAGGTGAGATTCAACATTACCTCAGAGATCGGGGTTCTTCGGTGAGAATTCCTCGTCGTTGGCAAGCACTACAAAAACAAGCGGCTTGGGCAATTCAGAATCTGCAAACTCAACTTAACCGCCAACCAAGCGATGCAGAGGTGGCTACAGAGTTAGAGATTTCAGTATCAGAATGGCAGGAAATTAAATTAGCTCTAAAAAACCGTGCACCTCTAAGTCTTGATGCACCTGTGCGGGACGAAGATGAAGGGTCCGCCTCTCTAGGAGAACTAGTTCCTGATAATCGCTACCGCAGCTTCCAACTGGCTCAGGAAGATCAAATTCGCCTACACCAAGCTTTGTTCCAATTAGAGAGTAGAACTCGTGAGATTTTAGAGTTTGTTTTCTTGTATGACTTGACTCAAAAAGAAACTGCTGAACGTTTAGGAATCAGTGCCGTTACGGTTTCTCGGCGAGTTAAGAAAGGACTGCATTTACTTAAGGAATCAATGGCTACTGTGGAAGAGTAAGTTGGCTTCAATCTATTAATTGTTTCTTTGCTCTGGGTTGGTTTAGGAATATGAAACTGTAGGCCAATCGCTGATTTTCAGAGCTTGCCTTTGATGGGTTGACTCATAAATCGTGTTAGTAAGCGGTAGTTAATCAAAAAGATTAAATTGGCGATCGCAGAGTAGTTTCATTAACCAAACCATACGCATTCTCAAATAATGAAATTTGAGCTTGTACTACAAAAAGCATCTGTCGAACGAGAGCTTTAGGGTTGAAGAAACTTTCAAATAGCAAGTTATTTAGTGCTGTTGCCGAGCTTACCCATTTTCTCGCTGAATCTTACTCTCTTCTTGAAACTTTACGTTAAAAACGGACAAGTTGCTTGGCTACTAGGCGGGAAGTAATCAACAGTAGGTAGTGTTCAAAGAACTTAGCAAAAGTAACATTATTTCTAGTATGATTTCAGTCGAATCCTTAGCACAAAACAGTGCAAGTAAGGCTATTCTGTAAGAAAGTTTTGGGGAATTGGCGATGCGTCAAGTTAAAGTGATTGCATTTACAGGGATGCTGGCTCTTTTAATGAGTGGGTGTGCCGGAGAGGGAGGTGACGAGCAAGCTGCTTCGCCGGCCCCTTCTGTTGCCCCTACAGCGGTGACACAAGCTCCTGCCAAACCTTCCCCCAAAGCACAACCTTTCTCAGCTAAGAAACCACCGCTAGTTGCTCAAAAGCCCAGAACTGGCGCTGCTGCCCCCGCTTTGATCCAGTCAACCAATCCTGATGAACGGGCTCGTCAGGTACAGCAGGGTCGTCAAGATCCGTTTGCTTTGTTGCCGCTCCCTCCAGTTCCTGTTATTTCTCCAAATGCAACTATACCGACTGCTGCTCCACGCGCCGTTCCTCAGGTCCGAACCCTCCCAGGAGCCTCTCCAGTAGCCTCAAGGCCCAATACAACTAATACAACTAATAGATCTCCTGGTGCTACTCGCAGGTCTCCAGGAACGACTGCTGGTGCAGGAAGTCCTGGAAGAACAAACACGGCAGGAGCTCGGCCAGTCGGCAGACCTACAGTGCCAGGAGCAACACCCATTCGGCCAGGAACGTTGCCTCGGTCGATACCTCCTGCAATTGCAGCTTTGCCACCATTACCGCAGCCAGCTCTAGCTCAGGCAGTTGAGGTTTCAGGAGTGGTTCAAGTTGGCGAACAAGCTCAGGCAATTATTAAGGCACCTAACGAAAATACTAGTCGCTATGTCAGCGTGGGACAGCGACTTGCTAACGGTCAAGTATTAGTGAAGCGGATTGAAATGAATGAAGGCTCTGATCCAATTGTGATTTTTGAGCAGTACGGAATTGAAGTTGCTAAGAGAGTTGGAGAGAGAGTGCAACCCGCAACCGGCACGCCAACAGCAGCTATTTTCAATGCTCCTTGGCTCAGTAATGGCGGGAGCGCTGCTATCTCGTAGCCCTATCACTCAGATCGGAAAGAATCTACCCCAACACGTTGAAAATCTTCAGTGGAGAAGCTAGGCGATCGCTCTGCTTCTCTATTTGTTTTGTATAGCTAGAGTGTGCTCTTCAGCTTTGCTTGACTGGATAGCGCTGATCACGAATTGCTTTCTAGGCTCATGGTTTCTAACTAGGTAACAACAAAATTTTTAACTCTTTCTAGGTAGGAACGTTAGAGTTAAAGGAGACTGCTATTGCTAAATTGATCAGTTAAGTTGGGGTGTTATGGCCGCCTTTGCTTCTGAAAAGAATAGCGAATCTCTGAGCTTTTGGAACCCTGAACTGCTGCATCCAAGCCAGACTCAAGATACTGATCTCCTAAAACAACTTAGCTTCATTCCTGCTCTCAAAGAGCTTTTGATGTTGCGACAAGTTCATGCCTTGGAGCATGCAACGGTTTGGGTTTTAAGTGAGTCTTCTCATAGCGTTAATGCTGGGACAGTTTCTAGATCCCTATCCGCAGACAATGAATTGTTGGGAGGGATGTCTACGGATCGGGGGTTTTATCTTTATGGTCAAGTGGATACAGTATATCTACGGTGGTCAGTGCATCAGGCTTTGCAGCGAATTACGGAGGGGGAGTGGAACTTAGCGGTTCATCCTCGTTGCGGCACTAATTTATCGGTCAATATGCTACTCACGGCAGGATTAGCCCTTGGTATCCACTTGCTTCTGCCTAAAGGCCCAATTGAACAGCTACTAGGCCTGGGATTAGCTGCTACCACAGCAGCTCACTTGGCACCCGACTTAGGGAGCGTGGCCCAGCAGTATGTTACGACCGCGATTCCCTTCAATTTAGCGATCGCAGGGGTAACCGCAATTCGGGATGATTGGGGCCGGCCAGCCCACTTTGTGCGGGTTCGCTGGATTGAGTAGAAATAAAACTTAAAGAGCAGAACGAACCGAGAGGCCTTCTGGAGTAGTACTCTGAGGATCGATTAGCCATATGTGTTGAAAATTAGTTAAGGAAAAAACACTCATGGTTCAACGTGGTTCTAAAGTCCGTATCCTCCGTAAAGAATCTTTCTGGTTCCAAGATGTAGGCACTGTTGCCTCGATTGACCAGAGTGGTATTAAGTATCCAGTTATTGTTCGCTTTGATAAGGTTAACTACGCTGGTGTCAATACCAACAACTTTGCGACCGAGGAAGTCGTAGAGATCGAAGCTCCAAAAGCTAAGGCGAAGCAAGGAGTACCTGCTGCGCCTGGTGGTGGAAACACGACTCTCGACGCTGCTAAGCGTAGAACTGGACAAGACACCAAGACTAACGCGAAGCAAACTGCTAAGCCGGAAGCTGGTGAAGCGAATGCGACTGTGGAAGGCGGAGCTAATCAGGGAACGGATTCCCGTTAGGGTAAACCGAATTCTAAGGTTAGATTGTGCCTGAACTGCCTGAAGTTGAAACAGTTCGTCGGGGTCTCCAACAGGTGACCCTGAACAGAACTATTCTGGGTGGTGATGTGTTGCTGGATCGCGCCATTGCCCACCCAGTTTCTAATATTGATTTTTTGGCGGGCTTAAAGGGAAGTGCGATCACGGCTTGGCAGCGCCGAGGGAAGTACTTGTTGGCAAAACTTGAACGCTCTACCGAATGCTTTACCTCTACAGAAGGGCAATCCCCACAATCTGGAGGTTGGCTAGGCGTTCATTTGCGGATGACTGGGCAGTTACTTTGGTTTGATCCGAGCGAGCCGTTGCAAAAGCACACACGAGTGCGACTATTTTTTGCGGGCGATCGCGAACTCAGATTTGTAGACCAGCGGACCTTCGGCCATATGTGGTGGGTGCCACCCGGACAGCAGCCTGAAAGCGTGATGACAGGATTACAAACACTCGGCCCTGAACCCTTCTCAGACGAGTTTTCGGTAGAATACCTAGCGCAGCAGTTGCGTAATCGGCGACGTCCCATCAAAAATGCTTTGCTAGACCAAACCCTAGTGGCAGGGGTTGGCAACATTTATGCAGACGAAGCTTTATTTCTCAGCAATATTCATCCGCAAACGCTCTGTACAGACTTAACGCCAGTGCAAATTGGCCAAGTCCGCAAGTTCGTAATCCAAGTCCTAGAGACAAGCATTGATGCTGGAGGGACAACCTTCAGCAACTTCCTCAACGTCCAAGGCGTGAATGGCAACTATGGCCGAGCGGCTTGGGTTTATAACCGGACGGGCACGGCTTGTCGAGTTTGTGACAATCCGATCGAGCGATTAAAGTTGGCAGGTCGCTCTGCTCACTTTTGTTCGCAATGCCAACCCTATACCAAGCCAGAATAAATTAGAGAGCATTTGTCTTACTGAGGCTAGAGTTGCTGTAGGCGATCGCACTTAAGCTCTACAATGAATGCTGAAGAGGAGTCTAGAGATGCGGTAGGGTAAGCTATGGCAGTGAAAAAAGGTGATCTGGTCCGTGCCATTCGAGAAAAATTGGAAAACAGTTTAGAAGCTCAAGCTAGCGATACTCGCTTTCCCCCCTATCTGTTTGAGACGAAAGGAGAGGTTGTGGATATGCGAGGTGATTATGCCCTGGTAAAATTTGGCCAAGTTCCAACCCCCAATATTTGGTTACGGGCTGATCAACTGGAGACTGTTAAGTAACCGCATCAAATCACCCCAGTCAGGGTATGCAGTAAGCTAGGCTGGCAGCATAGCGCTTGTCTTTGGGGGCTTTCCTATGACTGTTTGTCGTCCAACTCGCGTATCCATCATTGGGGCTGGTAACGTCGGTAGTACCTTGGCACAGCGGATTGCCGAAAAAAATCTAGCTGACGTGGTGCTGTTAGATGTTTTGGAAGGTCGTCCTCAAGGCATTGCGCTTGACTTGATGGAAGCGCGAGGTATCGAGCAGCACGATCGCGAGATTGTGGGTACCAATAATTATGCCGACACTGTTAATTCGGATGTGGTTGTAATCACGGCTGGCATTCCCCGCAAGCCTGGAATGAGCCGAGAAGACTTACTCAAAATTAACGCCAAAATTGTGTTGGATGTCACTCGTCAAGTGGTTATCTATTCACCGGGTACGGTGATGATTGTGGTGACGAACCCGTTAGATGTGATGACCTACTTAGCTTGGCAGGCCAGTGGTTTACCACCGGCTCAAGTCATGGGAATGGCAGGAATTTTGGACTCAGCACGGTTTCAAACCTTTATTGCGATGGAATCGGGTCTTTCTACTGCTGATGTCAAAGCGACAGTTCTGGGTAGTCATGGAGATTTGATGGTGCCACTGCCGCGTTACTCCACAGTCAATGGTGTGCCGATTACAGAACTCATGGACGCGCCGACGATCGATCGCCTGATCGAACGGACTAGGAATGGTGGAGCCGAAATTGTTGAACTGATGAAAACGGGTAGTGCCTACTTTGCACCTGCTTCGGCGGCCTGCTTGATGGTAGAAGCTGTGTTATTGAATCAATCGCGGCTGCTTCCGGTTGCCGCTCACTTGCAGGGAGAATACGGCTTAGAAGATATTTTTATTGGTGTGCCCTGTCGCTTGGGTTGCACTGGAGTGGAAGAGGTCTTACAACTCAGTCTCACCGATGCGGAGCGAACCGCTTTACAAGCCTCTGCTCGCTCGGTACGCGATAGTATCAATCAGGCTCAAACTCTGCTCGAAACTAGCCCTAGCCCAATTGCTTCTTAAGTTCAAAAAATAAAGTTAATCTCCCCTCTGACTCAATGGTAAGGACTAGTTCGTACCAAATTTGCCATGCCTAAATTTTTCAATATCGAACTCAAGCCCCCCCAACTGCGGCGGTTGAGCATAGCCCTGGGGGGAGGCCTTCTGATGGGTTTAACGCCTGCCCCGCTGAATGTTTGGCCGCTAGCCTGGATTGCATTGATCCCTTTGTGGGCTATGACTTTACAAGTTGCTAGAGGCAACCATCGGGAACGATCGCTCTTGGGTTTGGCTTGGGGCATCGGTTATCACGGCCTAGCAGTGAGTTGGATTACAGGTGTCCACCCGATGACTTGGATGGGTGTGCCTTGGCTAGCAAGCTTAGCGATCGCCCTATTTTGTTGGATATTCCTTACTTTGTGGGGAGCTGTTCTGGTTGCGGTTTGGGCTGGCTGCTGGGGATGGCTGGTTCAAAGAGCTAAGCTGCCGACTGGCATTCGGTTATTGGCTGGAGTAGCGCTTTGGTGTGGTTTGGAATCCTTTTGGAGTTGGGGGCCTTTGTGGTGGACTTCGGTGTCCTATACCCAAAGCCCTCACAACTTAGCCATTTTGCACTTAGGGCAATTGTCTGGTCCCATGATGATTACGGCTGCCATTGTAGCTGTCAACGGTTTACTCGCCGAAGCTTGGATTAGTTATCAACGATCGCGCCAAGGTCAGCCGACGGAGAACCGAGTCCGAAAGCTGGCGATCGCTCCATTGGTCACAGCAAGCGTTCTATTCGTAGGACTGCATCTCCTAGGCTGGAATTTGTCTAATCGGGTTTTAGTGTCGTCGCCAGACACAGCCTTAAAAATAGGCATTATTCAAGGCAATATTCCCAACGAAATTAAGCTGGACGTGCAAGGCTGGCGACAGGCTTTGGCTGGCTATACCACTGGGTACAATCAGCTTGCCGATCAGGGTGTAGCAGCAGTACTCACACCCGAAGGGGCGTTGCCGTTTCTGTGGACTGGAGCCAACTTGACGCAAAGCTCTTTTTATCAAGCGGTGCGCGATCGCGGAGTTGTGGCTTGGGTCGGAGCTTTTGGGCAAAAAGGTGGCAGCATTACGAATAGTCTATTTACAGTTCTAGGCAACGGGGAGATTTTTAGTCAGTACGACAAAATCAGATTGGTGCCTTTAGGCGAATACATCCCGTTTGAGGATGTTTTAGGGCGCTTGATCGATCGCCTATCACCCTTAGATGCTCATATGATTCCTGGGCAGGTAGGCCAGATCTTTGAAACTCCTTTTGGTAGGGCGATCGCTGGCATTTGTTATGAATCTGCTTTCGCTGAGCACTTCCGGGTACAGGCAGCTCAAGGCGGGCAATTCATTCTGAGTTCCTCCAACGATGCTCACTACAGCCCGTCTATGACGGCACAACATCATGCTCAGGATGTGATGCGAGCGATTGAAACCGATCGTTGGGTTGCTCGTGCTACTAACACAGGGTACTCTGGCATCATTGATCCCCACGGTAGAACCCAGTGGCTATCAGGACTAAGCATCTACCAGCTTCATAGCGACACCATCTACCGTCGCCAGACTCAAACCCTTTTTGTGCGTTGGGGAGATTGGCTGACCCCACTCATAGTCATGTTGGCAATTGTCTTGACTCTGTATAGCTGGTACCGCCGTTAGCGACTGGGTGGTAACTCAGAAGTCTTGAGTTAGCGAGAGTATGACTTATCACAAAGAAAATTGAAACTGCTGAGAGTTTATAGGATGACTTTAATTTAAAATCAGCAAAAACTTAGTTATTAATGCTCGTATTTGTACGTAGTTACTGAGACTAAATTAGCCCTAGTTTAAAGATTCAGCGAAGATTGCCAGTAGGAAAGACAAGAAATTAGATCAGAAGCGTTAAATTACTAACTGTGTAGGATGTGACTGAAAACTACTCCGTCATACTACTGGCCTGATGCTGATCCAAATGTAGCTATTGAAGTGTCTGTCGATGTAGCTGGATCACTCCATCTAAGCTTCACTGTGCAGGTGGCTTCCATGACCCTGTCGATTTTTGACCTGTTTGATGAATCGTTTTACCTCGCTCATAACCCAGATGTTGCTACAGCAGTTGCTAGAAGAGAGTTAACCAGCGGATTTGATCACTTTAAGCGCTTTGGTGACCGTGAGGGACGTGATCCCAGCGCTTGGTTTAGCAATAGCAATTACCTGACTCAATATCCCGATGTAGCGGGTGCGATCGCCAAAGGAAGCGTGGGCAGCGGTTTAGCGCACTTTCTTAGCCACGGTCAGTTTGAAGGGCGATCGCCGATTGCATTGTTTAACACTCAACACTATTTATCGAAATATGCCGATATCGCTCAGGCGGTGAAAGCAGGCATGTTTGCCAGTGGCTTTGAGCACTTCTTCAGATATGGGCATAGTGAAGGCCGATCTCCAAGCTCCCAATTTGATAACAACTACTACTTATTGAGGTATCCTGACGTTGCTCAGGCTGTTGCGGCAGGTATGTTTCGAGACGGCTTCGAGCATTTCCTTGCGTTCGGACAGGAGGAGAAGCGAATGGGTGCCCCACCAAGCTTCCAAATTCAATTTGATTATCGGTTTGATACCAACGGTTTTTTTGCCAATCCAGAACGTCGAGCGACTCTAGAAGCTGCTGCTGACCATTGGGAGGCAGTGATTCAAGATGAGTTTGCCAATCTGCCATCTGGGGTAAAATTTCGGGTGCAAAACCCCCAAACAGGTCAGTTAGAAACAGTAGTTCTGGACACTGAAAGTGACGATCTACTAATTTTTGTCGGAGCGCAAACCCTGCCTTTTGGTAGTGCTGAGGGCGCGCTGGCCGCAGGCGGACCTGACGGCTTAGATGTTGCTGGCAGTATTTTTAGCAACCGCTATACTGGCTCCAATTTTGAGCCTTGGGTTGGCAGCATCTCCTTCAGTTCAGCTCCAACTTTTTCTAATGGAGCACCTGCCCCTTGGTTTTTTGACCAAACGCCCAATACAGCTAACGATATTCCTTGGAACCAAACAGACTTTCTGAGTACGGCCTTGCATGAGATTGGCCATGTGCTGGGGATTGGTACTGCTCCAGTGTTTAAAGCCACAGGTCAGGGTGCTGCTTTTAGTGGTCCTAATGCTAGAGATGTGAATGGAGGATTGCCGATCCCTCTTGATCCGGATTTAGGCCATATCCAGGATGGCTTTTTGAGCGGAGGCCAGCCTGTACTGATGGGAGCGACAAATCCGGGAGTACGCCAAACTATCACCCGCTTAGACGCAGCGATGTTGGCGGATATTGGCTATCAAGTTGCTGGATTCCAGACTCAAGGCTTCACGCCTGCGATCGCAACTCCGGGAGCAGATCTCGTCTTCGGCACCGTTTTAGCTGATACTCTTGACGGCTTAGAAGGCAATGATCGAATTCAAGGTGATGCTGGTAGTGACTTCCTGAGCGGTGGATCTGGGGATGATATTCTTTTTGGCCAAGCAGATCATGACACTTTAGTCGGTCAAACTGGCAATGATCAGTTAGTAGGTGGAGCAGGTGACGATTTTCTCCTAGGTGACTTGGGGAATGACACTCTGTTTGGAGGAGCAGGCAGAGATATCTTTAGGTTTGGAGCGGCCAATGGAGCTGATGTGATCGGAGATTTTGTGGCTGCTGCTGACACGCTACAAATAGCCGTGGGCTTAGAGTTTACTACAGGTAGTGATGTCCTACGTGCTATTAGCAGCAGTGGTAACACCGCCACGGGTGAATTGTTCTCGATTATTGCGCTGAGTCCTGGCAATACGGTCACTGTGTTTCATGATGCGCCTCTCACAGCTCAGAATGTCGTCATTGCCTAGATAGTGCTCGCTCCTGGCAAGTCTAAAAGCTCGTTTCTAAAAGCGATCGCTAAGGCCCAGAAATCAAAACTTCGCGATCGCTCTTGCTTTGTTGCTGGTTTAACAGTTGTTGCTAGGCTATCGAGCTAGAGAACAAGCAATAATCTTTGTAAACGAAATTACAGGTTTATCACTTAGACTCAAGTTTAGAAAGACTGGAGAAGGCGGATTAATCAACTCCAGCAACAATTCACTACAGCAAAATGAGCAGTTGAGGGAATGCACATGTTTGCTCAATTTCAGCGGCTACAAATGCAGACTAGTAGCGCGACTATCAACTTGCTGAAAAGTGGCAACGGCTATCCCATTTTGCTACTACATGGCTACCCACAAACCCATGTGATGTGGCATAGAATTGCTCCTCAGTTGGCCAAAAATTTTACAGTGGTTTTAACTGATTTAAGAGGCTATGGAGACAGTGCTAAACCGGATGCAGGGGCTGGTCATGCTAACTATGCCAAGCGGATCATGGCTCAAGACCAAGTTGAGGTGATGCACCAGTTAGGCTATGAGGAGTTTTACGTCATAGGGCATGATCGCGGAGCTAGAGTGGCACACCGCATGGCCTTAGACTATCCTCAGCGCATTAAGAAGTTGGCAGTATTAGATATTGTCCCAACTTACGAACTGTACACTACGACCGATCAAGAATTTGCTACAGCCTACTATCACTGGTTTTTTCTCATTCAACCCTATGCCCTACCAGAAACTTTAATCGGTGCCAATCCTGAATATTTTCTCCGCACTTGTTTGGAAAGCTGGAGCAAGAATTTTTCGGCGTTTACACCTGAAGCTTTAGCCGAATATATTCGTTGCTTTAGTCAGCCTGAAACAATTCACGCAACCTGTGAAGACTATCGCGCTGCGGCTTCGATTGATTTAGTTCATGATCAAGCCGATTTAGACCAAAAAATTATGTGCCCTCTCCTCGTTTTGTGGGGTGACCAAGGCATTATTGGGCGCAAATACAATGTTCTTGAAACCTGGCGAACCAGAGCCGAGAATGTAATAGGTGAAGCGATCGCTTCAGGTCATTTTCTACCTGAAGAAGCCCCAGAAGCAACTTATCAAGCTTTATACGAATTTCTAAAAGACTAAGAGAACTAAGCCGCTAAAGAGACATCCTTGTAGGAGCGAAGCATTTGGTCATGATTCTGACCAATCAAGCAAGTATTATCTGCCGAATGCTTCGTCCCTACGGTCTAAATAGGCAACTCTTGATGGTTTCTACGACAGACTGTGAAAGGGTAGGCAAATCATATCCACCTTCTAACCCAAAAACAATTTTTGAAGTTACTTCTAAACAGTATTGTGTGAAGATGCCGTAGTCTTCTGGCTTAAGTGAAATGCCAGATAAGGGATCAGCATGATTGGCATCGTAACCAGCACTGACAATTAGCAAATCAGGCTGAAAACTGCCGAGAAACGGCAGAACTTTTTCCTCGAACAACGGTTGGTAGCTTGCCATTGTGCTACCCATCGGCATCGGCAAATTCAACACATTATTATGCAAACCGCGTTCCGTCGCCAAGCCTGTACCAGGGTAATTGGGAGACTCGTGCAGCGAACAATAAGCAATCTGAGGATGCTTTTCCACGATCGCCTGAGTGCCGTTGCCGTGATGCACATCCCAATCCAAAATCGCCACGCGATTGATACCTGGTTGCTCTAGGGCGTAATAAGCCGCGATCGCCGCATTGGAAAACAAACAAAAACCCATCCCACAATCACTCAAGGCGTGATGTCCTGGTGGACGAGCTAGCACAAATGCGGGATTGCCTGTTTGCAGCACTTGATCCACGCCATCCAACCAAGCGCTGACGGCAAGTAAAGCCACATCATAGCTGCGTGGGGAAACGGGAGTGTCGGGGTCTAAATACCCCCCACCTCGTTGGGCTAATTGCTGAATTTGTTCAATGTAAGTAGGCGGATGCACTCGACCCAAATCAGTCATAATCGGGCGCTGGTCGATGGGGGTGGGCGATCGCCACTGCAACTGGTCAGCCCAGGCCGCCGCCTTGAGCGCAGCCACTATACTCGTTAATCGTTCCGGTCGCTCTGGATGGAAACGCCCTGTTTTGTGTTCCAAAAACTCATCTGAGTAGATTACCGCCAGCATCTTCACCCCACCGCACGCTACTTCCCGATTTTACTGAATCAAAATCTAGGCGATCGTGGCCCTAGCCTCAGTTGACTGCCTGCTTAATCTGTGTCCCCTCTCCCAGCAGGAGAGGGCTAGGGAGAGGGCGATCGCAAGCCTAACTGGGGTCATGCTCACATATCACAGAAACCAGGAAACATCAAGATGTGTTAAAATTTAGAGAGTATTTGGCAGTTATTGAGCAGTCTATCGGCATTTTTTGGGCTTTTTTTCTCTTTAATTGCCAAAATTCTGCATTTTTGGAGTTTTTTTCACTGTATGAGCACCTCCCCAGAGCGGATTGTTCCAACGGATCTGCGGAACGAAATGTCCCGGTCCTACCTGGAATACGCAATGAGCGTGATTGTAGGTCGGGCACTGCCAGATGCGAGGGATGGTCTGAAACCCGTTCATCGTCGAATTCTCTATGCCATGCATGAGCTGGGGCTAACCGCAGACCGCCCCTTCCGTAAATGTGCTCGTGTGGTTGGGGAAGTGCTAGGTAAGTACCACCCTCACGGCGATACAGCCGTTTACGATGCTCTAGTTCGCATGGCCCAAGACTTTTCCATGCGCGCTCCCCTGATTAACGGGCACGGCAACTTTGGCTCTATCGACAACGACCCCCCCGCAGCCATGCGATACACCGAGTGTCGCTTGCAATCGCTGACGATGAATGCCCTCCTGCGGGACATTGAGTCGGACACCGTTGACTTTGGTGATAACTTCGATGGCTCCCAGCAAGAACCCTTGGTCTTGCCAGCGCAGATTCCCCAACTGCTGCTGAATGGCTCTTCTGGCATCGCGGTGGGAATGGCAACTAACATTCCTCCCCACAATCTCGGAGAGCTAATTGATGGCTTAACCGCCTTAATTCAAAATCCCGAGTTGAGCGATGCCGAACTCATTCGCCTGATTCCTGGCCCCGATTTCCCCACGGGGGGACAAGTCCTAGGAACAACGGGGATTCGCGAAGCTTACATGACAGGTCGTGGCTCCATCACCATGCGGGGTGTAGCTAGCATTGAAACGATTGAGCATCGAGGTCGTCCCGATCGCGAAGCCATCATCATTACCGAACTGCCCTACCAAACCAACAAGGCAGCGCTGATCGAAAAGATCGCGGAAATGGTCAACGAGAAGCGCTTGGAAGGCATTTCTGACATTCGGGATGAGAGCGATCGCGATGGCATGCGAATCGTGATCGAACTCAAGCGCGATGCTTATCCTCGTGTCGTGCTGAACAACCTCTACAAGCAAACGCCGATTCAGGCGAACTTTGGGGTGAACACGCTGGCGCTGGTGAATGGCGAACCCCAAACCCTATCACTGAAGCAGTGTCTCCAAGTCTTCCTCGACTTCCGGATTGAGACGATTATTCGGCGCACTCGCTATGAGTTGCGGAAGGCAGAAGAGCGTGATCATTTGTTGCAAGGTCTCTTGATTGCGCTGACCAATCTAGATGCCATTATTAACTTGATTCGGCATGCGGCAGATGCGCCCACCGCAAAGCAAGAGTTGATCAACATCTACGGTCTCTCCGAAGCGCAATCGGATGCCATCTTGCAAATGCAACTGCGTCGCTTAACGGCGCTAGAAGCAGAAAAAATTCAGCAAGAGCATGATGATTTGCAAGCCCAAATTGCCAACTTGCAAGATATTCTGGCTCGGCGAGAACGAATTTTAGAGATTATCTGCACTGAAGTCACTCAGCTTAAAGCGACTCATGCAACACCTCGCCGCACTGTGATTGAGCAGGCAGAAGGTGAAATTGGGGATATAGACCTGATTGCCAACGAAAAAGCTCTGATTCTGCTCACTGAACAGGGCTACATCAAACGCATGCCCATCAACACTTTTGAAGCTCAAAGCCGAGCCACCAGAGGCAAAGCAGGCACCCGGATGAAGGAAGACGACGGGGTTGAACACTTCATCACCTGCTGCGACCACGATAGCGTCTTGTTCTTTAGCGATCGCGGCGTGGTTTATTGCCTCAAGGCTTACCAAATTCCGATTGGGTCGCGAACTTCTCGCGGGATGCCCGTGGTTCAAATGCTGCCCATTCCTAGAAACGAGAAGATCACCTCTATCGTCCCAGTTTCGGAATTTAGCAGCGATGAATACTTGGTGATGCTAACTTGTGGCGGCTTCGTCAAGAAGACAGCACTCTCTGCCTTCAGCAACATTCGCACCAATGGCTTAATTGCTATTTCCCTAGAAGAAGGCGATCAACTGCGTTGGGTACGCCGTGCCCGCGTGGAAGACAGCATCATTATCGGCTCTAGCCAAGGCATGGCGATTCACTTCCGAGCTGACAATGACCAACTGCGTCCGTTGGGCCGAGCTACCCGTGGAGTCAAATCCATGAATCTACGCTCTGGTGATCAGCTGATCAGCATGGACATCTTGCCTGCTAGTGTCGTTGCCAATATTGCTTCTGGCCCTGACGTGGAGGAAGAAGAGGAACTAGAAGCAGAAGAGGCAGTCCTCGCAGAAACCCAAGGGCCTTGGGTCCTAGTCGTGACTAGCTCAGGCTACGGCAAGCGGGTGCCTGTGTCTCAGTTCCGATTGCAAAATCGAGCCGGCAAAGGCACGATCGCGACGAAGTTTAAGTCTCGTCGTGCGGGTGACAAACTGGTGGCCCTACGGGTCGTCAACGAAGAAGACGAATTGATGATTATTACCAGCCGTGGCATCATCATTCGCCAAGCAATCAAGGCTATTTCTTCGCAGTCACGGGCAGCCACAGGAGTGCGAGTGCAGCGACTAGATGAAGATGACGCGATCGCCGCAGTGGCTTTAGTACCACCTTCGGCTGAAGGCACGGACGAAGAAATCGAAGAGTAAATCCTGACAGCAGGAAATATTCAATTTTTCATTTGTAGGGGCGGGTCTTGGACCTGCCCTTCTTTATTGCTTGGCTGGTACATCTTGCAAGAAATCTAGGCTAAACCCGCCCACTCCCACTAATTCAACGTAACGACCAGCCAACTCGGGTTGATTAGCGATCGCCTCATCACCCCCAGCCTCACCTGGATAGCGCAAATGCACCTGTAAATAACGCTCTGGCAGATAAGGCAACCGCTCGGCCCACTCGATCGCCATGATGCCCAGGGGGTAATCGGCTCCCTCCCAGTAACTCTCCAAATTGAGCTCGGTAACCTCGGGCGGCTGCAAGCGGTACAAATCCAGGTGGTAGAGTGGCAACCGACCTTCCATGTACTCGTTAATCAGCGTAAAGGTGGGACTATCAATGGCTTCTGAAATCCCTAACCCTGCTCCTAAACCTTGGACCAAAGTCGTCTTGCCGCTGCCCAGATCACCTTCTAAGAGGAGAGTGCTACCAGCAGGTAAAGTTTGCCCTAGCATCAGACCGAGCGATCGCGTGGCTGCGGCATCTGGAAGGATTAACGTCAGAGACTCAACTGCCATGAGAACCCACTCACTCCAAAAGCGCTACAAACTGTGAGTGCGAGTGTACCAACGAAACAGGATTTGAGCCAACCGTTGCGAGTTATGCCGCACGAGTCCGGTGCGTTCATCTTCATCCATGACATTGGCAAGGACAATGCGACAGCCCAACAGCTTGACAGTTTGGCGATCGAGTTCAACCGGATTCGAGTCTTCTTGAGCGTAGCGAATCAGGGCTTTAGCCGAAGGAATTTTGCTTTGCACCAGCACCGCATCAAACAGCCGTTGTCCGCAAGCCGCATCGATCGCCTGAATGTGATCGGATACGCTGTAACCTTGCGTTTCTCCTGGTTGCGTCATGATGTTGCAGACATAAATCCGAGGGACTTTGCGTTGAGCGATCGCCTCAGCAATTTCAGGAACTAACAAATTGGGAATGACGCTGGTGTAGAGACTACCCGGTCCAATAATGATGTAGTCTGCTTCCCGAATGGCTTGCAATACGCGGGGCAAAGCGGGGGGATTCTCGGGGGTACAGCCAATTTTGACGATGCTGCCTTGGGCGGCGGTAATGCTGGACTCGCCCTCAATGCGGCGACCATCGGCTAACTCGGCCCATAGGCGCACATCGCTCAGAGTGGCAGGCAACACTCGGCCCCGCACCGCCAAAACTTCGGAACTAGCAGCGATCGCTTGCTCTAAGTTCCCCGTGATGTCGTTCATCGCCGTTAAGAACAGGTTGCCAAAGCTGTGTCCGGTTAGCCCATCGCCAGCCCGAAACCGATACTGAAATAGCTCCGTCACCAATCGTTCTTCATCGGCTAAAGCCGCGAGGCAATTGCGAATATCGCCAGGAGGCAATACCCCAATTTCCCGGCGCAACCGTCCGGAGGAACCGCCATCATCAGCCACAGTCACGATCGCAGTAATATTGGCGCTGTAAGTTTTCAAGCCTCGCAAAAGCGTTGAGAGACCTGTACCACCCCCTACTGTGACAATTTTTGGACCGCGATTAAGACGACGGTGATTGAGCAGGACATCGACTAACTCTTCATCGCCATCTGGCATCAATACCTCGGTGATGGAACCAAGGGTACGGGTTTGGCCCCACAAAATCAGCAATAGACCAAAGATGATTACCAGCGGCCCGCTAATGTAGCTCGGAATAATTTCTGTAATAAATTCCAGAAAGCTCTGGACTAGCTGAATCAAGGTAAAAATTGGGGTCAGCTTAATCCAAATTGCTAAGCCCAAGCTGGTTAGTAAGACACCTCCGGCACTCAGCAGTAACCAGCGTTTCACGAGTAATCCAGGTGCCAACCACTTAAACCAACGGCTAACTCGCAAAGGCGTGCGCTGGCGCGATTCCTGCGTGAGGGCATTTAGGGCTTGTTTTAATAAACCAATTGTCATTACTGAGCGAGGAGGTAAAACATCTGGATAGGTAAATATGCAGCAACCGCTTCTGACTCTAACAGCACAACTACACTTCTAGAAGCGATTTGACTGTAGGTAGGTCCCGAAAGTTGCTACTTTGTCTTATAAGAATGGCTGCTGCAAAATCTGGCAGCCCTGGGTGGAACAAAATTAAAAAATGACTCGCTCTAGGTAGTGGAGACCGTAAGCCTGCATTAACTTGAAAACTCATACCGTTAATGCCCATAGTAGAGGCTGAACTTAAAACCCTAAGGCCTCGTCAATGAATCGTCGTGAAACCAATCTAAAATGCCAGTTTAGGGCGATCGCAACTTGACCTAGCCTGGAATCAAAGGGCAGGAGTTGGCTAAAGTAGAAATCTGGATTACTGAGATTGGGGTTGAAGTTAAAGGTACGAACGGCAACACGGACTTGAGCAACGCGACTAATTTTACTGACAGAACTTCCATGTGCATCCTATGGCTGAGCCTCTGACAGAACTCCAAGACATCTCTAACTCGCACCCTATGGCTGAGCCATTGATTGAACTGAAAGGAGTGTCTAAAACATTTGGCAAAAATGCGGTGTTGGATAATGCAGATCTAACCATTCATCGCGGAGAAGCCCTAGCAGTGATTGGGCCTTCTGGAACTGGTAAGTCTACAATCCTCCGGATTATTGCTGGGTTGTTGGCACCGGATGCAGGGGAAATTTATGTGCAGGGGCAACGGCGAAAAGGTTTGATTGAAGACAGCGCTGACCCAATTGGGATTGGCATGGTATTTCAACAAGCAGCTTTGTTTGACTCCCTCACCGTGGAGGAGAATGTCGGGTTCTTGCTGTATGAGCATTCCAATTTGCCGCGACGCCGCATTCGGGAATTGGTCAATCAAAAACTGGAAATGGTGGGATTGGCCGGAATTGGCAGTCGCCTGCCTGCTGAGCTTTCTGGAGGCATGCGCAAGCGGGTGAGTTTTGCCCGTGCCATTATGGCAAATCCTGAGAACCCGGATGGGTCGCCAGAAGTGTTGCTCTACGACGAACCCACAGCGGGACTGGACCCGATCGCCTCCACCGTGATTGAAGATTTGGTGCGTCAACTACAGTCAGTCCAAGGAGGTTGTAGCTCTTATGTCATGGTGACTCACCAAGACAGCACCATTCGCCGTACCGCTGATCGGATTGTGTTTCTCTACCAAGGTAAAGTGCAGTGGCAAGGCACCGTCAATGATATTGATACTACAGATCACCCTTTAGTTCGACAATTTTTTAGTGGCAGTGTAGAAGGACCAATCCAAGTGATTGGTTAAGCGTTCCGAAGTGAAAATTGCTCAGGTCTACACCGATTTGATCGCAGTACCAACGAGGCATGAGGCATGCGTACCAGAACCGTTCGAGAAGGCTCAGTCGGCTTATTAATTTTGTTAGGACTGGGTCTATTTGGAGCGTTGATTCTTTGGCTCCGAGGTCTCAGTGTGGGCAATCGCACCTATCAAGTAATTGTCGAGTTTGCCAATGTAGCAGGTTTGCAAGAAGGGGCTCCGGTGCGCTATCGAGGTGTGGTAATTGGCAAAATTGAGTCAGTGCGGCCAGGACCTAATGGCGTGGATGTCTTTCTAGAGATTTCTTCATCTGACTTGGTGATTCCTAGCGACGTAATTGTGGAAGCGAATCAATCTGGCTTAATTAGTGAAACGTCAATTGATTTATCGCCGCGCAAAGTTCTACCCCAAGGCGCGATCGCTGCCAAACCATTAGCCGCTAACTGCGATCCAGCGGTGATCGTCTGTGATGGCTCTCGGCTCAAAGGTCAGATTGGCATTAGCGTTGACGAACTGATTCGGGCCAGCATCCGCTTTGCTGCTTTGTACAGTGACCCCACGTTCTTTAGAAACGTCAATGCTGCTGCGAAAAATACCGCTGAAGCTGCGGTAGCGGTTTCGCAGTTGTCCAAAGAAATTGCTACTTTAAGCCAATCTACCCAGCAAAACCTAAATACAGTTTCTTCCTCGGCCGTAGTTACTGCTGATGCCTTAAGCCAAGCCGCCACTCAAGTAGGCTTGACGGCAAATCAGGTCAGTGGCCTAGTCACGACCAATCGCAATACGTTAGCTGAAACTTTAGGTACGATTCGGCAGACCAGTGAGCAACTCCAGGTGGCGGTGCAAGGCTTTACGCCAGTATTGAGCCGAGTCGAACAAAGCACTTTGTTAAACAATCTAGAGGCACTCTCCGCGAACGCGGCCCAAGCTTCGGTAAATTTGCGCGATGTCTCTCAATCTCTCAACAATCCCACCAATACACTAGTCCTACAACAAACCTTAGATTCGGCGCGAGCCACCTTTCAGAACGCCCAAAAAATCACCTCCGATTTGGATGAGTTGACGGGGGACCCCACCTTCCGCAACAATCTGCGAAATTTAGTCAATGGGTTGAGCGGTTTGGTGTCTTCTACCGAGCAACTTCAGCAGCAAGCCCAGCTGGCTCAGGTTTTAGCGCCTCTTTCCACTAAGGCAGATGCGCCTAGCCAACGCCATCCAGAATCTATGGCGACTGTTTCTAATGAACTTGAAGAAGATTTAAGGCGGCTGACTCAAAGTCCCGCCACGGCGCAAGAGACAGCCAAGGCTTTAGATCAAGTTGCCCTTCCCCTAGTCACTACTCCTCAAACTAAGCCGAAAGCACCGTGACTCAACATGGAATTTGGGCTGTAGCCACTTCGGGGGTGATGGCGTTTATTGCCACGAATATAGATGACCTACTGCTGCTGACTATATTTTTCTCGCAGGTTAACGCAACATTTCGCAAGCGGCATGTGGTTTTGGGGCAGTACCTAGGTTTTACGGTGCTGATTTTAGCGAGCTTGCCTGGTTTCTTAGGTGGATTGGTAATCTCCCCAGCTTGGATTGGGTTATTGGGCCTAGTGCCGATTGGCTTGGGGATCAACCAGCTTTGTCATCGTGAATCTACAGCTAGTGATGTGCAAGCGGTTAACGAGGGAGTGCTTAGCCCAAGTGATAGTCCTACTGCTGCTTCACCCGAGATAGCGGTTCCAGGAATTTGGCGGAGTTTGTTTAACCCACAAATTTATGCTGTAGCAATGACGACGATCGCGAACGGGGGTGACAACATTGGCATCTACGTGCCCTTATTTGCCAGTAGCGATCGCAACCGTTTGGGGATCACACTTTTAATCTTTTTTGGCCTAATAGGGCTTTGGTGTTTAATCGCACAACAGTTAACTCGTCACCCAACAATTACGAGATTAATCACCCGTTATGGTAATACATTTGTTCCAATTGTCTTGATTGGTTTGGGCATTTTTGTCATGTTTGAAAGTGGCACCTTCAACTTATTTTTGCCCAATCTCTAAGTTGTGAATCAGCGGTTGATTGATGTCGAAACTCAGCAATTAACTCCAATCATCGCGTTGGGAGCCACGTCCCTTATAAACCTGAGCGATGGCATGAATATCTCTAGTTTTGGCAAACAACTCACTCTCGCTCAATTGCCACTGGGCCAAGGCTTTGTCGAGGTCTGCTTGGATATCTCGGGCACCAGGGAAGCCTTTGTAACGGATGCGCAGCCGTGCTAGCTCTACCAAGTTATAGTCGTTGGCTTCTGCTCCTAGGAGGCTGTTGATCAGTTGGCGATCGCGACCCCATAGGGGGTGTTGCTGGTCTTTGTTTTCTGAGGTTGACGCCATAAAGTTGTGAAGTGGATTGCGAAGAGCTTTAACGGATACTCTGAAAATCTTCCTTGAGATTTATTTGAAATTCCAATTAAAGAGTAGACTGAGCAATTGCATATTTATACTTCGTAATTTTGTTGACTTTAGAAGCCAAACTGAAAAGTGGGAAAACTAAAACCGTTCTAGTGAATTGATGGGAAGTAATGAGGCTAAGATAACAGCAATTCTGTTGCTAAGCCCTAGTTCAGAACTCTACTAAGAATCTATCCGAAAACCTCTGGTTTTAGATTGCTAAACCTGGATAGCGGTGGCGGACAGGTTCTAAGAGGTCAGTAGAGTTCTGATGGCTGATGAGTGTGAGTGTATGAATTTAATTTGGCGGTACGAAACTGCTCAAATTTTGCCGCGTTGCTGCTTTAGGAGTGAGGTCTATGGCTGTTGGTCTAAAATCTAGAATTCCCCCTCGGCGTTTGCCCCCCAGTCAAACCAGTCAAACTAGTCAAACCGCGATTTATCCAAGTGGGACGAAAGTTACCCCGATTACGAAACTACAGCCAACCGTTGCTCCTCGTCGGGTTCAGTCTACTAATGTTAAGCGCCTACCTAACAATCGCCAGCTACCTCTGTGGTTGCGATCGCTGATTGGAGCCCAGCGCAGTTTGTCAATTTTAACTGGGACCCTCTCGATTGCTGTGCTCTCTGTGTATGGCCAAACGGTATACTCGCAGCAACTTTGGAGTCAGGAGTACCGTAACCTAGAAAACTTGCAGCGTAATGAGCGCCAGTTGACAGCAGCTAGCGAAGTACTGAAAAATCAAATTGCCCAACAGGCAGAAACCACTAGAGCAGGACTAGTACCTTCTAACCCAGCGAATACTATCTTCTTGCAACCTGCGCCTCAGCGGCCTGCCCCTGCCCCTACGCCGATCGCGCCAGCGGATGCAAAGCCTACAACATTTTCGCCGCTGGGCTATTAGCAGCGATTTGTAGCCTCTTCCCTGACTGTGCTGTCCTGCTAATGTGTTGGATTTATGGCCTCTTCTGTTCCTCCTTCCACTCCCAACTCTCCTCAAGCTCGCCCTTTGAAAGCGGTAGATGAGTCTTGGCAAAATGAAGTAGGTGCTTTGGGTCCTCTTCCCCCTGTTCATGCCCAGCCGTCTCCCTGGCGTTTGGTGCTGGTGTGGATTGTGTTGATGACGGGTGGCTTGGGGTTAGTCGCAAATCTATTTCGCCTCCAGGTGGTTGAGGCTGAGAAGCTGAAGGTTCGGGCGCAAGATCAACAAATGATTTATTTGCGGCCCTTTGTGCCCCGTCGTCCCATTGTGGATCGCGGTGGTAATGTCTTAGCGATCGACCAACCGGTTTACACGCTCTACGCCCATCCCCGCTTATTTAGTGAGACCAAAGAGGCGATCGCTGCCAAGTTGTCTCCTTTACTCAAGCGATCGACGGCTAAATTAATTCAACAATTCAATCGAGCTGATAGCGGCATCCAGGTAGAGTACTCCCTGACTGAAGATATCGCCGATCAGATTAAAGATTTGCAGGTTGATGGCGTTGAGATGATTCGTCACCAGCAGCGGCTCTATCCGCAACAGAACTTATTTGCTGATGTGGTTGGCTATGTCAATCTCGATCGCAAGGGTCAAGCGGGGGTAGAATATAGTCAGCAAAAATTATTGGAGCGCTCTGTCCAAGCTGTTCGCCTTAGCCGCACTGGGAGCGGAGCTTTAATTCCCGACCAAGTCCCTGGCGGTTTTCTCCATGTTGATGATCTGCGGTTGCAACTTACTCTGGATAGTCGTTTGCAGCGTGCTGCTCGGTTTGCGCTTCAGCAGCAAATCAAGCAGTTTAATGGCAAGCGGGGCAGCGTCATTGTCATGGATGCGCGGGATGGCTCTTTACTCTCGTTTGTCTCTGAGCCTTCCTATGACCCCAACCAGTACTTCAAGTTCAATGTAGAGCTGTTTAAGAACTGGGCGCTGACCGACCTGTATGAACCTGGTTCTACCTTCAAACCGTTAAATGTGGCGATCGCCTTGGAATCGGGAGCGATTCAACCCAACAGTGTGTTTAACGACGAAGGCCAAATTTATGTGGATGGTTGGCCGATCGCGGACTATGACTTCGACTATGTGGGAGCAAGAGGGCCACTGTCGATCGCGCAAATTCTGCAACACTCTAGCAACGTGGGCATGGTGCATATTGTGCAGCAGATGCCACCGGATGTTTACTATAGCTGGTTGCAGCGCTTAGGTTTGGGACAAACCGTTGGCATTGATTTACCGTTTGAAATTGCGGGATCTCTGAAGAAGCGATCGCAGTTTGTTAGCTCACCGATTGAGCCAGCCACGACTTCTTTTGGTCAAGGATTTTCTCTCACTCCCATCCAGTTAGTACAGCTACACGGAGCCTTGGCTAACGGTGGCAAATTAGTCACTCCTCACCTAGTGCGTGGCTTATTCAACACGGATGGACAACCTTATTGGCAACCCTCTTTACCTCCACCGCAGCAAATCTTCTCGCCCCAAACGACGCGATCGGTACTAGCCATGATGGAGTCGGTAGTGGCTCAGGGCACGGGTAAATCTGCTCAGATTCCTGGTTATCGCATTGCAGGTAAGACAGGAACCGCGCAAAAAGCGAATCCAAACGGTGGCTATCATGAGTACGCTAAAATCACTAGCTTTGTGGGCATTTTTCCCGTCGAAGCCCCACGCTATGTGGTTGTAGCTGTAATCGATGAACCGCAGGGGGATGATGCTTTTGGCTCGACAGTGGCAGCGCCCATCGTGAAAGCGGTGATGGAAGCCTTGATTACCATTGAACGAATTCCGCCCAGTCAGCCTGTGGCGAATCAGCCTTGGAATACACCGAGCGCGCTAACATCGCCAGCAACTCCTCCCGCCTGGAACACGCCTACTCCTCCCAGCCCATCTATCCCGCCGCAACCAACTCCATAGTTAGAGGTTTTGTAGCCCTATCTTGGCACTTCAGGGCATAGTGTTTTCTTCGTTGGGAAGGGCGCTGTGGGAGTGCTTGCTCTTTCTGTAAGCGGGAGTTTGTAAGCTCTCCACACAGCGATCGCCCCTGATCTGAGTTACCTTTCACGGATTAAACGGTGGTTCGCATTTGGCTTTGCTGGAGTTGTTCCCAAAGTTGCTCGAAGCTGGTTGCAGGCTCTTTGCAACTCAACCCCTGACACACCAAGCCAATGGTCGCTGCGGGTAAATTGGCTTCCGGTAGATAAACGGCTGTGGGTAGATACTGGAGGGCAAGCTGATCCAGCCGATCGCTTGTGGTTCGCACTAAGGTTTGGTTGCGGTACCAGTCGAGGGCAACAAACAAACTGGGGCAAGCTTGAGGCGCACTTTCCATAATGCTGCTAAAAGCTTGTAATCCTTGCTCAGCCCGATCTAAATACGCCAAGTTTTCAGTTAATAGCGCGAGGCGAATCAGGTTAGCGATCGCCACACCGTTGGCCGCAGGGGTGGCATTGTCGGCATAACTACGCTCCCGCACTAGCAGGTCTTGGCTGGCATCGCTGGCTGTGTTGTAATAGCCACCTAGTTCGCTACTCCAGAGGCGATCGTCAAATTCCTGTTGTACCCTTACGGCCACCTCTAACCAAGCCTGAGATTCTACGGAAACTTCTCCACTTAACCAAGCTTGATGCAGATCCAGCAATGCCTTGATAAAGAGAGCATAATCCTCTGATTGTGCAGGGACGTGAGGTTGGCCGTCATAGTTAAGGCGGTGGAAGCGTCCCTCGGCCCACTGCTGTTGGCGAATAAAATTAGCTGCCTGAATCGCTAGTTGCAAATATTCAGGTTGACTAAACACCGTGGCCGCACGCGCCAAGCCCGAAATCATCAAGCTGTTCCAAGCGGCGATCATTTTGGTATCTGTCACGGCAGGAATCCGACCAGGCCAGTCTTGGGTTTTGGCTTCCTGGTTGTTGCGAGCAGGGGGAAAGGTAGTGAGCGATCGCGGATCGGCTCCGTAGCGTACTTGAAACAGTTTATCTAAAGCAGCTTCTACGGTTTCGCTCAGTGCTCCCTGCTGCCGACGCTGCAAGACGTTTTGCCCCTCGAAGTTACCGTTGCGCGTCACTGTAAACTGCTGGGTCAGTTCGGTGAGTTCTTCAGCCGTGAGGAGTTGTTCAAGTTCGTTGTAGTCCCACACATAGAAAGCGCCTTCTTCTGGCTCCACTTCATCGCGGGTGGAAAAACTATCGGCATCTTGAGCGGCGTAGAAGTAACCTTGAGGCGCGGTCATTTCTCGCTTCAGCCATTGCACCGTACCCCCGATCGCCCGTTCAAAGGCAGGTTCATGCATCCCCGCACTCCATAAGTTCGCTAGATACTCCACGATTTGCCCGTTGTCGTAGAGCATCTTCTCGAAGTGAGGTACAGTCCATGTGGGGTCTACAGTGTAGCGATGGAATCCACCCCCGACATGGTCATAAATCCCACCTAGAGCCAAATTCAAACCGCGCTTGGTGCAACTTTCGGTGGCGTCGTACTTCAAGTGGTCCTGAAACCGTACCGCATGCAAAGCCATGTCTGCATAAGGAATCATCGGGAAGCTGGGGCCGTGTCCCTCCGAGGTGAGGACACCTGTGTTGTACTCCAACCCTTGCCGCAACAACTCGTCACTCAGCTCTTGCCCTGGATTCAACAAGGCAGAACTTTGCAGATGCCCCAGCAGTTCTTCTTTGAGCGATCGCACCTTCTCCGGTTCGTGGTCGTAGTAACGGCGGATCGCTTGCAACACTTGCATAAATCCCGGTCGTCCATAGCGCGCTTCGAGGGGGAAGTAGGTGCCACCATAAAAGGGGATGAGGTCGTCGGGAGCCAGAAACACATTTAGGGGCCAGCCGCCTTGCCCAGTCATCATCTGCACCGTTTGCATATAGATGCTGTCGAGGTCTGGGCGTTCCTCGCGATCGACCTTGATCGGCAAAAAGTTGGCGTTCATGTAGTCCGCGATCGCCTGATCTGAAAAAGCTTCTCCTTCCATGACGGTGCACCAGTGGCAACTGGAGTAACCCACCGACAAAAAGATGGGTTTGTTGTCTCGCCGGGCTGTTTCCAAGGCTTCCTCACACCAAGGCCACCAATCAATCGGGTTCTCAGCATGTTTCCGTAAGTAGAGACTTTGGGCTTGAGCCAGACGATTGGTCATAGGGGCTGCTTCTAGAACTCAGTAGGGGCATACCTTCGACAGTTTATCGCGCCCAAGCTGAGACGGGCTGTACCCTGCGGGCGATCGCACGCTTAAACCGACCGTAACCCCACCAAAATCAGTTGAATCGGTAGAATGGGGAAAAATGCGTGGACAGGCAAACTGCATGATTCCTACCGTTATTGAACCCTCTGGACGTGGCGATCGCGCCTTTGACATCTACTCTCGGCTACTACGGGATCGGATCATCTTCTTGGGCACCGCCATCGACTCTGATGTTGCCAATCTGATCGTGGCTCAGTTGCTCCTGTTGGACGCAGAAGACCCAGAAAAAGACATTTACCTCTACGTCAACTCCCCCGGTGGTTCCGTTACTGCTGGTATGGGCATTTACGACACCATCAAGCACATCCGGGCCGATGTTTCTACCATCTGTCTGGGCTTGGCTGCTAGCATGGGCGCGTTCCTCCTCAGTGCGGGCACCAAAGGCAAGCGGGTTAGCCTACCCCACTCCCGGATCATGATTCACCAACCACTAGGTGGCGCTCAAGGTCAAGCCACAGACATCGAAATTCAGGCTAAGGAAATCCTTTACCACAAGCAACGCCTGAACGAAATGCTAGCCGAGCACACCGGACAACCCCTAGAAAAGATCATGGAAGACACCGAGCGCGACTTCTTCATGTCAGCGCAAGAGTCCAAAGAGTACGGCTTGATTGACCAAGTAATCGAGCGTCGCCCCTCGGCTCAAAACCCGATCGCTGCGGTGAACTAACAGTGACTCTGTAGGGGCGCAACGCCTTTTGGCTGTGGCTTAAATGCTGCATTGAGCGGATGGCTATCCGCCCCTACAAAGCTTCTGCCAACTAGGAATCAAAACGGAGATTCGTTGGGGGAAGGTTGCGATCGCAAGTATTCCAGAAATTCCAACAACTCTTCATCGGTCAAATGCTGGCGCGATCGCTTGCCATAGGTACGTTGCAGATGGGTGCGACCTTGCACGTCAGTCCAGCCCAAGCGCTTGATCTCCACACTGGTTTGGGCGATCGCTTCCGATAAATCCATCGGTTCTCGGCTAGGTTCGCGGGGTGCTGGTTCTGGCACCACCTCACGAGCTTTGACCGCACTCTTGCCATTGCGACCATTATTCAGGCTTGTAGGCTGGACTTCTGGATGGCTGGGAATTACAGGTTCAGCGATCGCCGCCGTATCTATATCAATATCCGTATAAGAGTCAGTGTAGGTGTGATTGAATAGCTCACCGGAAAAGTCACTTGAGAAGGTGGAAGCAGGTTCCGGAACGATCGCCGGCATTTCCAGTGCTGTGCTTGCCACAGATAAAGGTCTTGGTTGCTGGGCGGAAAGCTGTTTAACCTCTTGATGGTTGCCTACATTAGCTAAACGAGTTTGGGGCGAAAACTCTGCTTCACTTTGGTGGTTCGTCATTAATTGAACCTGCACTTCATAAGCCGAAGAAGCAGTTGGTTGTGGAGGCTGCGGCGCTTGGATGCCCAACACTTCTAAAGCACGGAGTCGGGCGCGGTCTTCTGCCGCCTCAATGCTGGTAGCTACCGCCATTCCTGTGGCTAAAACATTGCCTCCCACCTGAACTGAGGCTTTGACGATGTAGTTGTCTCCGCGAATGTCTAGTAAGTCAGCCGTCAAACTTCCCATCGGGTAACGAGCTTGAAACTGCGCCAAGGCTAATGGCTGACCACACTGCTCAGCTAGCGGTGCACCATTAGGTTGATTAACATGGCTAAGTTCAAAGCGTGGGGAATTTGCCGAACCGCTTCCATTTTTATCCCTGGGGTCATGCATTGCAGCACCGGGAGTCTGATATCGCAGGGCTAAATTAACCCCAAACACGTCCATTTTATGCGTGGTTTGCCTCAATTGCACCTTAACTTTATCTGGGTAAACTAAGTGAGTGGGTTGATTAAGTCAGGGGTTTTCTGAGAAAACTTTTGACTTGCGATTTCAATCGCACCCATTCACCGATCTGTCTGGGTGGTTTAGTGTAACCTGCCAGAGGGATGGCTGAATAGAGGGTGGTGGATGGAACCAAATCTTTAACCCAACTGGATTACGACAGCAGATCGAGTTAAGCGCTAAGCTAAAAGAATAAGCAATAATTCTTAATAACCTGTTTTAATAGCTTGGCTTTGGCCGCAAGTATCCTTAACTGCACACTTTTGCAAAAATCTGTTAATGCTAGACCACTTGTTAGACACTCCGATGAACTTTGGGTACGATACCCTCTTGCTCCTGCCAGTCTTGGTGGCGCTAGAAGCAGTCCTCTCGGCAGATAACGCGATCGCCCTAGCTGCGATCGCCCAAGGACTAGAGGGGAGTACCCTGCAACGTCGAGCGCTTAACCTGGGTTTGGTCTGTGCCTTTGTATTGCGAGTCGTTTTGATTCTGACCGCAACCTGGGTAACCAAGTACTGGCAATTTGAGCTGGCGGGTGCGGCTTATCTGTTGTGGCTGGTGTTCCAGTACTTCAGCGCTCAAGAAGATGCTGACAATCCTCATCATGGCCCCCGCTTTGCCACGCTCTGGCAAGCGATCCCGGTGATTGCCTTCACCGATTTGGCTTTCTCTTTGGATAGTGTGACTACGGCGATCGCCATCTCTAAAGAAACCTGGCTGGTAATTACTGGCGGGTTGATTGGGGTAATTGCCCTACGGTTTATGGCTGGCTTGTTTATTCGCTGGCTAGATGAATTTACGCATCTGGAAGATGCAGGCTACGTCACCGTGGCTTTAGTAGGTCTGCGATTGCTGCTGCGGGTAATTAATGATGGTTTGGTGCCGCCAGAGTGGCTGATGGTTTCTTTGATCGGCTTGCTGTTCCTGTGGGGATTTTCAGAGCGAGCGGAGCTAGGAGTAAAAGCAAGTACTGAGTTGAGTGAAGTGCGTGAACCCAGCGAAGCCAAAAAATAGCTTGGGATGAGAATCTGATGGAAATGCTTTAAACTTGCATCTCCAAGTTGAGTTGAATGAAAGCGCGATCGCCGGAATAACAATTGCCTAAATTTCCACAGAGGTACCGGGGAAAGGTAGGATAAAAATTAGAAAAAATTAACAATCTTCTGTTCACGCTATCAGGAAGAGGGAGTTACCTTGAGTCACCATTCAGACGGCATTGCACCCCACGGCGGCCAACTGATCAATCGCATCGTTACGCCAGAGCAAAAACAAACCTTTCTAGACAAAGCGGAACTTCTGCCTCGCGTTCAGCTTGATGAGCGAGCCACCTCTGATCTGGAATTGATTGCCATTGGTGGCTTTAGCCCTCTGACTGGTTTCATGGAACAGGCAGACTACATCAATGTGGTCGAGAACATGCGCCTTGCGAATGGGCTGCCTTGGTCCATTCCAGTAACTCTATCTGTCACAGAAGCAGTCGCAGAGCCTCTGAAAGAAGGCAGTTTGGTACGCCTAGACAACCCCCAAGGCCAATTTATTGGCGTGTTGGAGCTGACGCAGAAGTATCAATACGACAAAGCCCACGAAGCGATCAATGTCTACCGCACGGACGACGAGAAGCATCCTGGCGTGAAAGTGGTTTACAACCAAGGGCCAGTTAATTTGGCAGGTCCAGTTTGGTTGCTGCAACGACAGTCTCATCCGCTTTTCCCTCAATACCAAATTGACCCTGCGGCATCACGGGCCATGTTTAAGGAAAAGGGCTGGAAAACCATTGTTGGGTTCCAAACCCGTAATCCCATCCACCGCGCTCACGAGTACATTCAAAAGTGCGCGATGGAAACCGTGGATGGTCTGTTCTTGCATCCCCTCGTCGGCGCAACCAAAGAAGACGACATCGCGGCAGATGTGCGGATGCGCTGCTACGAAATTATTTTGGAGCATTACTACCCTCAAGATCGGGTGATTCTAGCAATCAACCCAGCCGCTATGCGTTATGCTGGCCCCCGCGAGGCAATTTTCCACGCTCTACTGCGGAAAAACTATGGTTGCACCCATTTTATTGTGGGTCGCGATCATGCTGGAGTTGGTGACTACTACGGCACCTACGACGCTCAGCATATCTTCGATGAGTTTGAACCCGGTGAATTGGGTATCACTCCCATGAAGTTTGAGCATGCTTTCTACTGCACTCGCACACAGGGCATGGCTACGACTAAAACCAGCCCCAGCAGCCCCGCCGAGCGAATTCACCTCTCTGGCACCAAAGTTCGAGAAATGCTGCGTCGCGGTGAATTGCCACCTCCAGAGTTCTCTCGTCCCGAAGTAGCGGCTGAGCTAGCACGAGCGATGCGAGTTCTGGTCGAAGCGTAAGTTTTTTAGAGCGATTTATACATCCTGTGTAGGGGCGGACAACGGTGCGTCCCTATTTTTCGTCTATACTGGCAGTCGTTAAGGCTGGATTTTCTCAGCTACAGCCAACGTTAACCGCGAGGCTGTGGAGTTGAGTGCCTAGAAATCTCAGATCTAGATAGCCGTAGGGGAAAGCAAAGGCATGGGACTGAAGCGGCGAGCTTTTTTGCAACAAGCTAGCTTGACCTTGGCAGCCTTAGGCATGAGTGAAGCAGGGTTGTTGCGCCTGAGCGATCGCTACTCTCAAGTCTTGGCTGCACCCACCACCCGAAAACTAGCTTTGCTGGTGGGCATTAACCAATATCCCGACAGCATGTTTCACCGAACTGCCACTCGCAGCTCCGCCTTGGCGGGATGTGTAACTGATGTGGAGTTGCAGCGCGAATTACTCATTCATCGGTTTGGGTTTAGCGATCGCGACATCCTGACGCTGAGCGATCGCCAAGCCACTCGCCAAGCCATTGAGTCTGCCTTTCTAGAGCATCTAACCGAGCAAGCACGGCCAGGAGATGTAGTGGTGTTCCATTTCAGCGGCTATGGTAGTCGAGTGCAGCTAGGGGGTGCCGGTGAAGCCCTACAAAGCAGCCTGGTTCCAGTCGATGGTGTTTTATCAAGCGATGATGCTGAGGGTGTTGTCAACGACTTGCTAGAGGAAACGCTGCTGCTGCTGCTGCGATCGCTGCCAACCGACCGAGTGACCACAATTTTAGATACGAGCTATCTTTACCCCGGCAGTTCCTTACAGGGAAACTTGCGGCTGCGGGCTAGACCCAAACCTAAGTTGGGCAAACCCAGTCCAGAGGAATTGGCATTTCAAGACCAACTCCTAAGCCGCATCCAGGCATCGCGAGAGCAGGTGGGCGTGCAACGACGCTCTAGGCAGATTCCTGGGGTGGTTTTAGCCGCAGCCAGCTTAGACGAATTAGCTAGTTCGACAATTCCTGGTTCTGCTCAAGAGCAAGCCTTTGAAACACAGTGGGGCGGTTTTAGTGCTGGCTTACTGACCTACGCCTTGACCCAGTATCTTTGGTCGGCGGCTCCTGCTCCTACTATTCAAGTCAGCTTCAATCGCGCTACCGCCAGTGTGGCTCAGTGGGTGGGCCAGGAACAGCCCACTTTGATGGGGTTGCAAAGCCGATCGCAAGCTTTACTCACTTACTACACAGCACCCAGCGATCGCCTCGGAGCTGAAGGGATTGTGATCAGCGTGGATGAGGATGGTAGATCAGGTCAGCTTTGGCTCGGCGGATTGTTTAGCCCTGGTCTAGAAGCCTATGGTTTGAATTCTGTACTAACTCTAGTCTCACCATCCAGTTCTACAGATTTAGCAGCTGCCCCTTCAAACACTGAGCCCAGCGCGATCGCCTCGGGTATCTCTGAAACCGCTAACGCCTTGGAGACTGTTACCACTCAACCCCTACAAGTGCAGATTTACGCTCGCAATGGCCTGACTGCGAAAGCTCGCATTTCTACAGTGGGTGAGGCGGCGGCCGACCTCAAACTTCAGGTGGGGCAACTGCTACAAGAAACCGTCCGCGTGATCCCGCGCCATCTTAACTTAGCGATCGCTCTGGACCCGACGCTAGAGCGGATCGAACGAGTGGATGCGACCAGTGCATTTTCTGCCACACCTTATATCACCGTAGTTACGGTGGGGGAGCAACCTGCTGACACGTTGTTGGGGCGAGTCAGTGAAGCCGTCCGTCCCACCACTGTAGCTACAGCAACGACTGAGGTCGCCATCGCTGACGTTAGCAGCAGTCGCAGCAGTGAATCCAGTGTCACCCCGCGCAGCTATGGCTTGTTTTCAGCCAGTCGAGAGTTAATTCCGAACAGCTTGGGAGAAGGTGGAGAAGCGGTCAAGTCAGCAATTCAGCGGCTCCTGCCTCACCTGAAAACGCGCTTAGCTGCCAAACTTTTGCGACTAACAGCCAACGAAGCATCTTCGCACTTGGGCGTGAAAGTCGCTTTAGAACTCGTCACTCCTAAACCTGCGATTCTCCTCACCCGATCCACGCTGCGGGCGAATGGTACCCCCTCAGGCAGCCGGGTGACGCCCACCCCGCCTACTGAGTTAGGCGTTCCTGCTTTACCAATGGGTAGCCAGATTCGTTACCAAGTTTCTAACTATAGCGATCGCCCCATTTATTTCGTCGCCCTAAGTTTAGACAGCAGCGGCAGCTTAATTGCGCTTTACTCTAGCCAAGCCACCACTCCTACAGAAGGGAGCGAAACCAAATCTAGTCTGAAGCAGGAAGCGATCGCGCCTGGGGAAAGCTTGAGCGTGCCGCAAGTGAAAAACTCCCTGCAATGGATTGTGAGAGGGCCAGCGGGTTTTGCCGAAACTCATCTGATTTTTAGTGATGCACCTTTTACCCAAACTTTGGCGGCTCTAGAAGCTGCAATGCGGCCCATGGGGGAAGTGCAGCGATTGGGTGCCCCTTCTAATCCTTTAGAAATTGCTCAAGCTATTTGGCAAGATCTGCATCAAGCCAGTGCAGTGCCGACGCAAACGTTGAGCATTTCCACTGACATGTGGGCGCTAGATGTTAATCATTGGGCCACGCTCAGCTTTTTGTATCAAGTGGTCGAAAAACCGAATAAGCAATTGTGAAAAGCAAATCAACTTATAAATCGCTTTATTAAGTGTTTTGTAACTCTTGTGTCTTCTTGTGTGGGCCGAAGTTTGGTATTTACAGATCAAGATATGGTTGAAAAGTGAAAAGACAATTAAGGAAGAGAACGTATGACTCCTTTGATGCTACGCCAGCTATGGGCGGTGGTTGAGTCAGCTCAAGCCCAAATATTGCTAAATTTGGACGATTCTAGCTTAGCCCAGTGGCTGCTACGGCAATTAAAAGCTCAGCAATCGCTTGATTCTGATGAAACTAACATGTTGAATGCCTATATTCACACCAAAATGCCTCTTATCCGTGACTTAGCCGAAGAGCGCTTGGTGCCTCATTCTTAATGGCTGAACTTCTCGAAACTCTCTGTAATAATTGCGGAACTTAGTATCGTAGTGTCAGCCATAGACTCTTTGAAGCCTGTAAGATAAAACTCGATCGAAGGCTTGAGGCCAGAGCCAGACGTAGTACCTTGCATTTCTGGTGGCACCTCTTGTCTCCTTGGAGCCTATTCAAAGAGAGTAAAGCTGCATTTATGCGTCAATGGCATTCTTTCATCGTGACAACCGTGTTGATGGGTCTTTCCCTAGCAGGGTGTAGCCAACAACAGCGGCAAAGCCAACTAGACACCATCATCAGTCGGGGTAATGTCGTCTGTGGTGTCAGTGGCGAACTACCAGGATTTAGTTTTGTAGGGCAAGACGGTAAGTATTCCGGACTCGATGTAGATGTGTGTCGAGCGATCGCCGCTGCTCTGTTTGATAACCCAGAGGCTGTAGAATTCCGTAACCTCAACGCTAAGGAACGCTTTACCGCCGTCCAGACGGGCGAAGTAGATGTGCTCAGCCGCAACACTACCTGGACAATGAGCCGGGATACTTCCGTCGGCCTAGAATTTGCCCCCACAGTGTTTTATGACGGGCAAGGGGTGATGGTGAAACAAAATGGCGGCATCAAATCCTTGACTGACCTGAAAGGCCGCTCTATTTGCACCCAAACCGGAACCACCAACGAGCAAAACTTGGCTGATGAAATGCGGAAGCGCAACATCAACTACACTCCGGTGGTGTTTGAAGATGTCAATATCGTGTTTGCCACTTACCAAGAAGGCCGTTGCGATGCGGTGACGTCCGATCGCTCGCAATTACTCTCCCGACGTAGCGCTTTACCCAAGCCTGAAGAGCATGTAATTTTGACTGACGTAGTTTCCAAGGAACCCCTTGCTCCTGCCGTGGCTGCGGGAGATGCCAAGTGGAACGATGCGGTGCGCTGGACCATTTACACCTTGATTAATGCCGAAGAAATGGGGATCAACTCCAAAAACGTCACGCAACTCGCTAGTAGCAGCAAAGATCCGGGAGTGCGTCGCTTTTTAGGGGCAGAAGGCAACTTAGGTGAAGGTGCAGGCTTGCCCAATGACTTTACGGTGCGAATTATTAAGCATGTGGGCAACTATGGCGAGATTTACGATCGCAACCTAGGGCCAAAAACGAAACTAAATTTGCCACGTGGCCAAAATCAATTGTGGAATCAGGGGGGGCTGCTCTATGCTCCACCTTTCCGGTAAGGCGATCGCATGAAAACGCAACGCTCCGTTCCGCTCTGGCGAGATGTGCGATTTTGGTGGGTCGTTGGGCAAGTGCTAGTCGTGCTCCTGACCGCGATCGCGATCGCCATTTTCTGGAGCAATCTCAGCCGCAACTTACAACAGTTGGGGATTCAATTTGGCTTCGGTTTTCTAAACTCGCAAGCCGCCTTTGATATTGGCGAAACCCCGATTTCTTATCGCCCTTCAGATAACTACGCACGAGCGTTACAAGTTGGGCTGGCGAATTCTTTGCGAGTTACCGTTTTTGGCATCGTCTTGGCAACAGTTGTAGGAGTGACTGCTGGCATTGCGCGTCTCTCGGACAACTGGCTAGTGCGGCAGCTCGCTTTGGTGTATGTAGAAACGCTACGCAATACGCCTTTACTTTTGCAACTGTTTTTCTGGTACTTTGCGGTTTTTCTGGGTTTTCCGCGTCTACCAGCTCATATTCAGTTGCCAGGACCAATCTATTTAACTCAGCAGACTGTGGCGTTGCCGTGGTTTCACGTCACCCGCGATACGGATGTCTGGCTCTTACTGTTGTCAGCTAATTTGCTGCTGGTATGGGCTTGGCATTGGTGGGGTAGTAGAGCCGCCGCCCCTACAGTCCCTTTATTGCTGAAGCTGTTAGGCACCCTGGCTGTGACTGTCGCGATCGCCCTGATTATCTTTGAAACCGAAATTCTGGGTTGGGATGCGCCGCGCATTGTTGCCGACAGCATTGAAGGTGGCCTGCAACTCTCACCTGAATTTGCCGCTTTGTTGGTGGGCCTGAGTTTATACACCGCCACCTTTATCGCTGAGATTGTCCGAGGTGGGGTGCAGTCGGTGTCCCAAGGACAATGGGAAGCAGCTCGTGCCTTAGGTCTGAGACCTAGCTATATTCTGCGTCTCGTGATTTTTCCGCAAGCGCTGCGATCGATCGTGCCGTCTTTGGGCAACCAATACCTCAACCTTGCTAAAAACTCTAGCTTGGCGATCGCGATTGGCTATTCAGACCTGTATGCGGTGGCTTCGACTACCTACAACCAAACGGGTCGCGCCGTGGAAGTGATGGTGTTGATCTCAGTGACTTATCTTTCTATCAGCCTGGTCATTTCTGGCTTGATCAATTGGTATAACCGCACAGTGCAACTGGTGGAGCGCTAAACAAAACTATGACGCTAGATGATGCTCCACCACCCGTTTTATCCATCACCCCGTGGCAATGGCTACGCCGTAATTTATTCAACACTTGGTACAACAGCCTGCTGACGCTGATTTGTCTGTGGCTGCTCTTCCAAGTGTTGCAAGCGGTTCTGGGATGGGTGTTTACGCAAGCTCAGTGGACGGTGGTGCAAACCAACTTACGCCTCTTCTTCATTGGCCGCTATCCACCCAACTTGGCTTGGCGGTTATGGCTGGTGTTGGGGATTGTCGTTGGTTTAGCAGGGCTTTCTTGGGGCAGTTTGGCACCTGCGCGATCGCTTTGGTCCAAGCGAGGAGTCAGCATCGTTACAGCGATCGCCCTAGGCGTGACTATACTGTTGCCCTTGCCACTACCACCTCGCCTCTGGTTAGGCGCGATCGCGCTACTTCTATTTGGCAGTTTTTGGTTAGGAAAACGTTTCGCAACTCTGCTGAAACCTCAGCTAGCTTGGGCTTGGCTAGGCGCTTTTCCGATATTGCTGTGGCTAATTGGCGGCGGGCTAGGACTCAGATCTGTCAGCACAAATTTCTGGAATGGTCTGTTGCTGACGATGTTGCTGGCAACTACCAGTATTGTGCTGGCTTTCCCCTTTAGTGTGTTGCTGGCGCTAGGGCGACAGAGTAATTTACCTGTGGTGCGGTGGTTTTGCACCCTGTTTGTAGAAATCGTGCGCGGCCTGCCTTTAATCGGCATCTTGTTTCTAGCCCAGGTGATGTTGCCCCTAATCTTGCCTGTCGAGTTACGGCTAGACCGATTGTTACGAGCGATCGCCGGACTCGTGCTCTTTAATGCGGCTTACCTAGCAGAAAATGTCCGGGCTGGTCTTCAAGCAGTGCCCAGAGGACAGAGTGAAGCGGCTCGTGCTTTGGGGCTCAACCCCTTGTGGGTGTTATGGCTGATTGTGCTACCGCAAGCCTTACGGGTGGTGATTCCCGCGATCGTTGGGCAGTTTATCTCCCTGTTTAAGGACACCTCTTTGCTCTCAATCTTTGCCCTAGTAGAACTCACCGGAATTGCGCGATCGATCTTAGCTCAACCGCAATTTTTGGGCCGCTACGCTGAGGTTTACCTTTTTGTCGGTCTCCTCTACTGGATAGTTTGCTATTCCATGTCGATCGCTAGCCGACGCCTAGAGCAGCATCTCGGCGTCGGCCACAAAAGAACTTAAGGATTGATGATGCCGAAGTAAATGGCTGCGACAAAAAAGTTGATCGCTAAAAAGACGGTTCCCAGTGCTAAGCCAAAGGCCCAAGAAGGCTCGGTTTCTTTGGTCATCACGTTGTCAGCAGGTCTGGTAACCTTGGGACCATCTGCTCCATCGTAGGGTTTGGTCTTATCGATGCGGCTGCTATTGCGTTGCTTGGCTTGAGTACTCATAGGGCTAAGTTTGTTTTGGTAAATTGTTGAGAATTGTTAAGACTAAACTACTACCCATGTTCGCGTGCTCCTGCAAAGCCTGCATCAATCCATTGAACTACGCTAAAAGGTAGTCCTGAGCAGAGCAGAACTGGTTTTGCTGTACTAGCTAATACAAGCTGTGTTTAATGTTTGATCTGGTTTAAGTGCGATCAGAAGCGATCGCTCTACAAAATCTCTCTGAATTTCAGTTAGTTGGATAGTGTGGCTTGAAGTGTTAAAGGCGATCGCTAATCACCATTTAGAAAAGCATTCATACATCAGTTAAAAACGTAATTAGAAATCGTCACATCTCTATTCAGTATCCGTCAACTGAATCAAGAGATAATCGAGCTTTAAGACACGTGTAAATTTCGCTAATCTACACATATGGCAATATATGAGAAATCGGTACGTCGTCTAATGAGGGATATGGTCTATGACTTCGGTTTGCAAGATGGTCAAAGTTTTGTAAGACAACAAGCAATTGATTGGTTTTCGCAGCATTATCCAAAAATTAAAAAAGGAACGGTTACGGCCCATTTAATTCGCCTGTCGGTGAATGCTCCGAGTAGGTTGCACTACACACCAAAACTTGGAGAAGATGACCTGTTCTTTCAAATTGATAGCAACCATTTCCGCCTATATGACTCCAAGCAAGATCCATCTCCAATTTATAGTGTGGCGAATGGAACAATGTTGCAGAACGCAGAAGTTGTGGAAGAAGGGGTAGAGCTTGGAATATCAACCGAATTTGCTTATGAATCTGACTTGCGTGACTATCTCGCCAAAAATCTTCAGATTATTGAACCAGGCTTGAGGCTTTATGAAGAAGAAGGAATCACAGGTGTTGAGTTCCCTGTAGGCGGTCGTTTTATTGATATTCTCGCAGTTGACTCCAAAAATGATTTTGTAGTTATCGAGCTTAAAGTGTCACGCGGATATGATCGTGTGATCGGTCAACTACTCCGTTACATGGCATGGATACAAAAAAATCAAGCAGATTCAGAACAGAAAATTCGGGGTGTCATTATAGCCAGAAAGATTAGTGAAGATTTGATGCTTGCTTGTTCTCTGATGCAGAATGTTAAGTTGTTCGAGTATGAATTAGCCCTTTCACTCAAGCAAATTAATCCTATTAATAATGAAATTCAATAGATTATAGTATCGGGTAAATCAAACTTTCTGAGTATGTAAAACTGTCTAATAATGGTTAACCTTGTCATTTCATGAGCGATCGCTCCTTCAGCATGAGAACAACTAAATACCAACGAGTGTTTGTGCTTCTCGAAAGTCTAGTGTTTTATAAATTAGCCTTTCAGAGGCGATCGCTCTCCAGCAGGAGAGGACAGATAGTTAAGAAATAGGACTAAAAGGACAATTGCGATCGCGTCCCTCGAATTAGCTTAGGAAATGCTATTTTGCTTCTAGTGCGGCAGTCGAAGTTAGAGATAACCTGGCTAACAATGAAAAAGTTAGGAAGTTCTAAGACACACAAGGAGCTGATTCAGAAGTAATGAGCATGATTGTGGCGGAAGGGGTACATAAGTGGTACGGCAAGTTTCATGTGCTGCGGGGCGCTAGCCTGACTGTAGAGCGGGGAGAAGTTGTCGTGATTATGGGGCCTTCTGGCTCTGGAAAATCCACCTTTATCCGCACCTTCAATGCGCTAGAAGACTATCAGAAAGGGCGGATTGAAATTGATGGGATTGAACTGTCCCATGACCTGCGGAATATTGAAACGATTCGGCAGGAAGTGGGGATGGTGTTTCAGCAATTCAATCTGTTTCCACACTTGACTGTGGTGCAGAATATTACGCTAGCTCCGAAATGGGTCCGTAAGTGGCCTAAAGCCAAAGCCGAAGATGTGGCGATGCAACTACTAGAGCGAGTCGGCATTTTGGAGCAAGCCCATAAGTATCCGGGCCAGCTTTCGGGAGGGCAACAGCAACGAGTCGCGATCGCCCGTGCCTTAGCGATGCAACCTAAAATTATGCTGTTTGATGAACCCACTTCCGCCCTCGACCCCGAAATGGTGCGCGAAGTGCTGGATGTAATGCGATCGCTAGCCGAGTCTGGGATGACGATGGTAGTGGTCAGTCATGAAGTGGGGTTTGCACGGGAAGTCGCTGACCGAATTATCTTGATGGACGGCGGCACTTTGATCGAGTCGGGCACTCCCACTGAGTTTTTCCAAAATCCCCGTGAGGAGCGCACTCGTCAATTTCTGGCTCAAATTTTGTAGCGCTTAACTGTCCCTGTATTAGGGCTGGGACAACAAATCCGAAGGCAACGCCTGTATTCCTGGAACAGCAGTGGCAGCAGGCTTGACGGGTGTTTTAGTAAACCGCATGGACACCAAGGCATAGCCCAAGTAGGCAGGTAGCAAAATTGCAGTCAGGGCTGCGATCGCGCCAAGCCAAGTGACTGAGTTATGGGTTGGGCCATAGTGACAGCGGTAGGGGTCATAGTTGAGGAATTCTGCTTTGACGATGTCTCGCATGGCGATCGGGCGCTTGAAGCGGACTCGGCGATCGTCTAGTTTTTCTAGCATGATCCAGCCTGATTCCGATTCTTCTTGGCACATCCGTTGAAAGACGGCTGGATCACGAAACAGGTCACGATTGGCTCGGACAATTTTGAATTCCCATCCCATTAAGCGAGGGTCACGCTGAGCTTCCTTGGTAGCTCCATTAGCGGTTTGACCATTAGCAGTTTGACCATTGGCGGTTTGGCGTGGAGCAGTGGTGTTCCCGTGGCCTGTTTTGGCAATATCTTCTTTCGTCTCGTAGCGGGTCAAAATTTCTTCCTCCTCCTCACTTTGCAGTCCCACAACCACTTGCTGCCAGCGCAACCAATTTCCTAAGAGGGTTGCTTGCGCTCCCAAACTGCCAACAAATAAGCTCAAAATCGTGATTTCCAACATATCTTTATTTCCTACCTGGATTCATTGGTAAATCCGGAATTTGAGCCTGTTTGAAAGCGTTATTGCTGAACTGAGTTAGCGCGAATATAGCAGATATTGCTGAAGTTTAAACCTGTTTTAGATTGCTAGAGAGCGTCAGAGTTTTCTGACATTTGTAATACAGATGGAACCTAGAGCGATCGCCTACTTCATCGCTACTCTAGGGAACTAACCTGGGTTTGCGGCAAATATCCTTCTACTAACAAATCTGCCCCTACCGGTCGCCAGCGTAGTTTTTCTAGCGGCAAAGCCTGAGGCATGGTGAGAAAGCCTAAGTCGCCGACGGGAGAGGGAGCTGTGCTGCCGCCGACAATTTTGGGCGCAATAAAGGCTAAGACTTTTTGTACTGCACCATCCGCGATCGCCTGCGCTGCCAAGGTACCGCCGCATTCCCATAGCACTGACAAAAAGCCACGATCGTAAAGGTAAGTCATGACTTGAGCAGGTGTGAGTGGAGACAGCTCCACCACCTCTACCCCCAAGTGTCTGAGCAATGCTTGAAACTCAGGCTTGACTCCTGGCTCTGTGATCACCAAAGTGGGCGCGGCGGCGGTTTGCCACAGATGAGCTTCTTCTGGCAGATTTAGGGTGCGGCTCATCACAACTCGCAATGGATGAGGGCCATCAACTTGGCGGCTAGTGAGCAGTGGGTTGTCCAGCCGTACAGTATTGCCGCCCACAATCACAGCATCGCAAGTCGCTCGTAGTTGAAACACTTCTGCCCGCGCTGCCTGTCCTGTGATCCAGGCACTATGCCCACTATTGGTAGCGATTTTGCCATCTAGGGTCATGGCGTATTTCAAAATGCCAAAAGGCCGATGGTAAAGAATCCGATGCACAAAAGCTTCGTTTAGCTCCTGACAGGCTGCTGCTTCTACCCCTGTCACCACTTCGATGCCTGCGGCTTGCAAGCGGGCAATGCCACCTCCCGCGACTTTGGGGTTAGGGTCTACCATCCCTACGACGACTTTAGCGAGACCCGCTGCTACCACTGCTTCGGAGCAGGGCGGCGTACGTCCGTGATGATTGCAAGGCTCTAAGTTGACATAAAGGGTAGCGCCGCGCGCGCGATCGCCTGCCTCACGCAAGGCAAATACTTCGGCATGAGGCTGCCCTGCTTGGGGGTGAAAACCCTCGCCAATAATTGCACCATCTTTAACAATGACAGCTCCTACTAGAGGATTGGGGGCAGTACGACCTAACGCGCGTCGAGCTAACTCTAGACATCGCTGCATCATGGCGCGATCGAAGACAGTCCCGATGGTGGCATGGTCGTCTATGGCCGTAACCGAGGCAGACACCTGATCCTGCTGGCCAGTTGAGTCAATCGAGTCGAAACGTCCAGAATCCAAAGCTGCCTCCGAAGCGCGTTCAGTACTCAGGGAAAAATCTTCCCTTAGTTTGACATTGTCCTTACTACCTCTAGGGATAAAGTTCTGGAGCGATCGCATCGTTAGACTGGGAGAGTCGTATTGTAACCAGTCGTTACAAATTCGCAAACCCTAAATTCTGTTGTGTCCTATTTCAGTCGGTTTCCATATGAGCTTTTTTCAATGGAACATAGATACCAAAGTATGGGGCTGCTCCCGATCTAGTCACTTCAGGGGAGTTATGGCGGGAGCGATCGCGCTGAGTGTGTTGCCGCTCTCTCTATTACCTGCCAGCGCTCAGCCTGCTACTGCTCAGCCTGTTACCACTCAACCTACGACTACTCCACTTACCCAAACCCTCAGTCCCAATGTCCAAAAGCTGGATAGTCTCCTCACTCAGCTAGGGACTCAGGGTAACAGTGCTGAGGTGGCGACAAGTGAGGTGCGCTTAGATGGCAGAACTCTCTTCTCGATTGCACTACCTGTTGTAGGTCAGAAGCCAGGACAACCTATTCCGATCAAGCGACGTGAGCAAGACATCGAAACGATTCTGCAACGGATCGCCAATAGTCGGTTTGATCCAAATAAGTTACAAGTCACCAGCGCGATCGACGAACAGAGCGGTTTGCCTGTCATCTATGTCAACGATCAATGGTTGATGACGGTCACCACTTTAGATGCTCAGTTCCAAGGCCGTGACCCAGAACGCTGGGCCAATCGACTGACTGCCATTATTCGCAATGCCCTGATTCAGGCACAGCAAGAACGGCAACCCCAATTTCTCCTGCGGCAAGCTCTCATCGCTGATGGCATTGGGTTTGCGGTAATTATCAGCAGCTACGGGCTAAGTCGTCTGCAACGCCGCTTCAGAGCGAAGCAAATTCGGTTGCAAGCGCAAATTCCCACCCAATCAGAGGTGTTGCCAGAGGCAGTGAGTGCGGCTGATCCCACCTCATCGGAAGGCGAGCAGATCGAAACAGTTGCCGCAGTTCAGCACCAATTTGCGACTCGCCAACAACGCAATGTCTATGACATTAAGCACCGACTGGTAGATGCAACTCAAGTCGGTTTGTGGGGTGGCAGTACCTATATTATTTTGGGCTTATTTCCTTATAGCCGCTGGTTGCAACCGTTGCTATTCTCGGCTCCCCTGCAAGTCCTGGGGGTTGGGCTACTGACCTACGTCGTGATCCGCACGAGTGAAGTCTTGATCGATCAGTTTTTTGATGCGATCGCCGAGGGTGAATTACTGGCTCCCGAAGCCTCACAGCGTTTAGCTTTACGAGTTTCCACTTTCTCCCGCGTGCTCAAGAGCGTTGCCACCATTGTTTTTACGTTTGCGGGTGGGCTGGTTGCGCTCTCAGTGGTTGGGGTTGATTTGGTCCCCCTCTTGGCTGGAGCAGGGATCATCGGTTTAGCTATCTCCTTTGCTTCCCAAAGCATTATTAAAGACATGATCAACGGCTTCTTGATTTTGCTAGAAGATCAGTACGCCGTAGGGGACGTGATTACCGTCGGGGAAGTCTCAGGCTTTGTAGAGAACATGAATCTGCGGATCACTCAGTTACGCAACAACGAGGGCCGCTTGATTACCATCCCCAACAGTGCGATCGCCGTTGTGCAGAACCTCTCGAAGGATTGGTCGCGGGTAGATATTGCCATTGATGTCGCTTACGGGACTGACCCCGATCGCGCCCTAGAGGTGATTGGCGAAGTGGGTCAGGAAATGTATCACGATCGCGACTGGCGAGGAAAGCTGCCTGAACCGCCTGAAGTGTTAGGCATTGATGAGCTAGACCATACCGGGATTTTGATTCGAGTTTGGATTAAAACCGAACCGCTGCAACAGTGGAAGGTCGCTAGAGAGTTTCGCCGTCGCCTTAAATACGCCCTGGACGAAGCCAAGATTGAACTCGGTTCGCCACAGCAAGCCCTGTGGTTTAGAAGCTCCCATGACTTAGCTGATCCAGCTTTTATTGCCACCGATGGCCAACCCCAACAGCAATTGCAATCTACCGGATCAGGTCGCAATCGGTCCTATTAAAAGCTAAAGACATTATCTGGAATGAGATTGGCGGGCATCCTTTGAGGTGCCCTTTATTCAACTCAAAACTTCCTCAGTAAAAATCCGGATTCATGGAAGTAGGGTTCGGAGTCAGGAAGGGAAGTGCGACCGCTGATTTTCCGGCTGATCCACCGATTCGCTTAGTTGCGATCGCTCCTCGCACTTCATGAACAAAATATAGCGAGTTCCGTCATTTCACGTAGAACGCTAAATTAAGCAACTTTTAGATCAACAGGAATAGAAATCATGAAGACAACAGAGCGCTACAGCCTGATGTTCAAATTGGCCTGCGAAACCGTCAAATACTTCTTTATCAGCTTGTTCGGCTTCTCTATTCTTTGCATTGTCTTGGCAGGGTTGGGGGCTAGCTCGCTCGTTACAGTTTTGTTGGCTGTCGTAGGTCAGTGGTTTTTGCGTGTGGCCGCGATCGCTCTATGCTTTATGGCTAGTGCGATTATCTTTGAGTCGTTGCGGTTCTAAATGTCCAGACAAACTTCTCAGCCGAATCCCAAAGCTCAAATTCAGGACAAGGAGCGATCGCAACAGATTGTCACCTATCTCAAGAGAGTGTTAAGAGTGCCAGACTTTTAGGGAAACTGGGGAGACAATAGCCCTAGCTGGACTTGGAGTTTGCTCGATCATGCGGCCAATTCGTACTTTCAACGTCTCTCCCTCCTTGCCCCCCCGCTTGGAACCCCTCCGGAAGTTGGCCTACAACCTCCATTGGGATTGGAACTTTGAAACGAAAGATTTATTCCACCGCTTAGACCGAGACCTCTGGGAATCGAGCCGTCACAACCCCGTGCTCATGTTGGGCACCATTAGCCAAGAGCGCTTGCGAGAAGTAGCCGAAGACGAAGGTTTTCTGGCTCACATGGAGCGGGCCGCGCGGCAACTTGATGGCTACTTGACAGAGCGGACTTGGTATCGCAAGCAAAAAGCCAAAGATCAACAAGCCTGCTACGCTTACTTCTCAGCAGAGTTTGGCCTTACCGATAGCCTACCCATTTATTCAGGCGGTTTGGGTGTTCTCGCAGGCGATCACCTCAAATCCGCGAGTGATCTGGGTTTGCCACTGGTTGCCGTGGGGCTGCTTTATCAAGAAGGCTACTTTGCCCAATACCTCAATGCAGATGGCTGGCAACAAGAGCGCTATCCCATCAACGACTTTTACAACATGCCGCTGGAGCCAGAACGGCATCCAGATGGTTCAGAGATCCGAATTTCTGTAGAATATCCGGGTCGGACGGTCTATGCCAGAGTTTGGCGTGTGCAGGTAGGTACCGTGCCGTTGTATCTGCTCGACACCAACATTGAACCCAACAGCCCCTACGACCATGACATCACCGACGAGTTGTATGGTGGTGACATTGATATGCGGATTCACCAGGAAATGATGCTGGGAATTGGTGGCGTCCGCATGCTAGAAGCCTTGGGGCTGAAGCCGACCGTTTATCACATGAACGAGGGACACTCAGCGTTTCTAGCTCTAGAGCGGATTCGCAAGATGATCCAAGAAGATGGCTTGACCTTCACCGAAGCGAGCCAGGTGGCTCAGTCTACCCAGGTGTTTACGACACACACGCCGGTTGCCGCAGGAATTGACCTATTTCCCCCAGACAAAATCATGCATTACCTGGGGCACTACGCTGGAACTTTTGGCTTCCCTAGAGAAGAATTTTTAGCGCTTGGTCGGGAGAATACAGGCGATTTCTCCTCACCCTTTAGCATGGCGATTTTGGCCATTAAGATGGCGACCTTTATCAATGGCGTCAGTCAATTGCATGGGGAAGTTTCTCGCCACATGTTCCAAAGCTTGTGGTCCAATTTCCCGTTAAATGAAGTGCCCATTACCGCCATTACCAATGGGGTGCATGCCCGTAGTTGTGTCGCCAAGTCAACTCAGGAGCTGTACGATCGCTACCTTGGACCTAATTGGTCGGATGCAGCACCGGATCATCCGTTGTGGGAACGGGTGGAATCGATTCCTGATGAAGAACTTTGGCGCAATCATGAACGCTGCCGCTCGGCACTGGTGGTGTTTGTGCGCGATCGCCTGCAAAAGAATGTGCGCGATCGCGGTGGCTCCCTGAGCGAGTTGGCGCAGGCCCAAGAGGTGCTTGATCCGACTGTCTTAACCATTGGCTTTGCGCGTCGCTTTGCCACCTACAAGCGTGCCAGTTTATTCCTGCGTAATCTGGAGCGAATCAAAGAAATCCTGCAAGGTGGCTCCAGGCATCGAGCCGTACAATTTGTGATTGCAGGTAAAGCTCATCCCAGAGATATTCCGGGCAAAGAACTGATTCGGCAAATTGTCCACTTTATTCGTGCAGAAGGCTTGAGCCGCTATGTCGTGTTCATCCCAGACTACGACATCCATGTAGCGCGGTTGATGGTGGCTGGTTGTGATGTGTGGCTGAATACTCCCCGCCGACCCCGCGAAGCTTCTGGCACTAGCGGCATGAAAGCAGCAATGAATGGCTTGCCTAACTTAAGCATCCTTGATGGTTGGTGGGATGAAGCTGACTACGTGAAAACAGGTTGGCCGATTGGGCATGGGGAAGACTACGAAGACCCCAACTACCAAGATGAGGTAGAGGCCAATGCGCTGTACGACCTGCTAGAGCAACAAATTGTGCCACTATTTTACGATCGCGATGCCGAGGGATTGCCGCGTGGTTGGATTGCCAAGATGAAACATGCGATCCACCTCAACTGTCCTCGGTTTAACACGGCTCGAATGGTGCGAGATTATGCCATGCAGGCTTACTTCCCCGCTAGCGATCGCTATCAGGCGATGGTCAACAACCAGTACGCGGCTGCCAAGGAGTTATCCCATTGGAAAGCGCATCTGTTTGAGCATTGGTACGACATGAAGATTCAGGATATTGATATCTCTCAACCTGCGGATATTCAAGTCAACGAAACCATTAGTGTTAAAGCCCGCCTCAAGCTAGGAGCTTTAACTCCTGCTGATGTGCAGGTAGAACTGTATCAAGGTTCAGTCAATGCCGAAGGTGAGATTGCCGATGGTGTGTCCGTGGAGATGGAATATCAAGGTCAAGACCCAAACCAGCATAGTATCTACACAATCGACATTAGTTACACCAGTAGCGGTCTCCAAGGGCTATCCTTGCGCGTGTTACCCAAAAATGAGTACCTCAGCAGTCCATATGAGCCTGGGTTGATCCTTTGGGCAGAAGCGTAGGGATGACAATGTAGCCTGTCTCGCGATCGCCTAAAACCAAGTTGCGCTCTAATCCCCAGTACCACCAGTGAGCAGCGACATAGGCACAGATTAAAGCATCCAGTTGATCTTCAACGGCTTTCATCTCTGTCCCTTTGGTGGGGATTTCCGGAACTAAGGTTGCGTCTGGAACAAACAAGCTTGGCTCCAACTGCGTCAAGTCTTGCAGAATATGTTGACGTAGCTTCAACAGTTCCAATCGGCGATCGCTCAGCTTGCCTTTTTTATATTTCAAAATCTGCGGCAACCCAAACAGATGAATCATCGCTGGATGGGGAAACACCTCAATTTGGTAGCGTCCTGATTGTTGCGCTGCTAATACTGGCGCATGAGCAAACCCTCGCGCTTCCAAACTTAGACCAAAAGCTACAGTCCGTTCAGCGAACGGCAAACCTAAGTTGGCAGGGTAGCAGCCTGCATGATACCGCCCGAAATGCTTGTGAGTGAGGCGATCGGGCAATCGCATCCCCGTTGCGTTGGGAATTAAGGTTGGCGCATCTACCGCGATCACTGCCGACGCTTCAGCTGGAGCTGAATAGTCTACCCAAAGCAAAACATCAGCGATCGCTTCTAACCGCTCCAAATTCAACAAATGTAATTTGTCCTCTCGCCATTCGAGACAGCAAAGTCCGGTAGGTTGCGATCGCCACCCCAAATCAATTCCCAAAAACTTCATCATCAAACTACTGTCAAACTGTTTAATGGGCGATCGCTTTGAAGTACCAGAGGGATACCACCTTGAGGCGTGAAAGTAGCTCCACGACGAAGGGGACGAACGGGGCGGTGATCAACCAGGCTGAATTGCCAGCGGGAGAGCAAAGTAGCTAGAACCAGCTTCATTTCGTATTGAGCGAACGCCATCCCAATGCAGCGACGATTGCCACCACCGAAGGGTAAATACTCGTAGGGCGAAAACTGCCGTTCTAAAAAGCGTTCTGGGCGGAACTGATTGGGTTCTGGGTAGAGATCTGGACGGTGATGAGTCAAATAAATGCAGGGTGAGAGGTAAGTTCCTGGCTCAAACTCGTGCCCCATAATTTTGACTGGAGCCTTGGCTATGCGGAGAAACGTGAACAGCACCACCGGGTAAAGTCGTAGCGTTTCTTGGCAAACTGCATTTAGGTAAGGTAGACGAGCGATCGCGCTGGGATCTGCTTCTGGCCCTACCGTTTCTAGTTCTTGTAAGAGGCGATCGTGCACTTCAGGCATAGCATGCACCCAGTAAAGTGCCCAAGACAGTGACGAAGCGGTAGTTTCATGCCCCGCAATCAGCAAAGTCATCAACTCATCTCGCAGTTCCACATCTGTCATCGGTTGGCCTGCTTCATCTCGTGCAGCCATCATCAAACTGAGGATGTCTTCTCTGGCTGCATCTGGTTCAGCTCGGCGTTGCTCAATTTCGGCATAGATGAGTTGATCAATCTTTTGCCGACGGCGAAGAAATTGACCCCAAGGACTCCAAGCCCCTAAGTCTTGCTGTAGGGCTGGCACAAACACAATGAGAGATTTGAGCGGAGAGTTAAAGCCTTCGAGTAAAGCACTCAAAAGTTGCCGCAGTTGCTCCAGTCTTGGCCCTTCATCCAAACCAAACACCGCTCGTAAAATCACCCGTAAGGAAATTTCTTGCATTGCCGTCCGAGCTACCACTGTTTCACCAATGGAGTAGTCACTGATCACTTTTTCTGCCGCATCACAGATCAACTGACCGTAAGCCCGCATGCGATCGCCATGAAACGGAGGCGTGAGTAAGCGCCGTTGTCGAGCGTGGCGATCGCCGTCTAGCAAAATAAGCGAGTTGTCCCCTAGTGAGGGACGAAATACGGTATTAGAGCGACCAGAGTCAAATAGCTTGGGGTCGGCGGTAAAGATCTCTTGGATGGCTTGGGGGTTGCTGAAAACTACAAACGGCGGAAAGCTAGCGAAGCGGGAAGTGAACGGATCACCATAGCGCCGTGCACAATCTTCTAAAAACTCCAATGGCCACAACACACCTTGCAGCGTCAGAAATAGCTTCGGACCTTTAGGACCATCAGGAAGTTTCATGGCACTCAGCCCTCTCTAAACCAGCGATCGTTAGACCTCTTTCTGTCATAACACTTGAGAAGGGTCTAAACTGTAATGCGCTAAATCGGTTTAGGAACTAAGTTAAGCACTCGTAGCGCTTGTAGTTGAGGCCGCTTCCTGTTTCTGATTGGGTTGGGACTGCTTCAGGAATTTCAGTTGTTTCAAAAGTTTTTCTCTAACTTCATGGCAATAGCTAAATAAGTGCTCACCTGCCCCAATACAATCATGTAGCCACAGAAGAGGCACGGCTTGCGGAAGGCGATCGCCAACCCAGATCAATTCCTAAAAATTTCATACCATTTGTCTTATAGCACTCGCTTAGGGCTTAAAGAGAGTATGGTGCAAACGTTTTTCCGCACGTCAAAAAGATACCTGCCCCACACTTACCTTTAATCCGAATCAGGTAATTGATTTTTAAGATGATGAGTGTACGTATGGAAGCACAGTCTTATCATTTGCTGATTGTTGAAGACAATCAAGGGCAACGTGAGGTGATACTTGATAGCCCAATCTACTCAATTGGTACGAATGTGAAGTGTGATATTCACTTGCATACCCAGTTTGCTGCACGCTGCCGTGCCACCCTCGTGCAGTTACCTCACAAACACGGCACAGTTTACTATCGCATCGTAGACGGCAACCTCAAGGGCAAACCTAGTGCGAACGGACTCCTTATTAATGGGCGATCGCTTCAAGCTCATGACTTGCAAAATCAGGATGAGATTGTTTTTGGTGCTGGCGTGAGTGCCCGGTACTATACAGGCATATTGCAACCGCCTCATGAAGATAAACCGCCAAATTCTGAAGCCCACTCTCCTCGTAAGCCAAATCCCCTTACACCTAGCACTGGGGCAGAAGCAATCCCTGATTCAGGCTGGAGTCAGATTCCTTAGAAATTTTTAATCTATAACCGTTCTGCCAAGTATCCCAAGGGCTTAAACAGAGCGTGAATGAATATCGACGTTGCTATACTCAAAGCGAAGTACCGCCATATCGATGCTACATGCTCACCGTTCACCATCTCAACGTCTCTCAGTCTGAGCGGGTTGTCTGGCTGCTCGAAGAACTAGAGTTACCGTACGAGCTAAAAGTATACCAACGCGATCCATCTACTCAATTTGCGCCAGAAGAACTGCGATCGATTCATCCGATCGGTAGTGCGCCTGTGCTTTGTGATGGTGAAGTCGTGCTGGCTGAGTCTGGAGCCATCCTTGAGTATGTATTGGCTCGCTACGGAGACGGACGGCTCATAGTACCTGTCACAGCACCTCAATACCCCGATTATCTGTACTGGTTCCACTATGCCAACGCCAGTCTCATGAATCAGATGAGCCTGCACTGGATCGCGACAATGGCTGCGGGTGCAGATAGTGGCTCTCCACTGTTACGCATGCTCCAGGAACGGCGCGATCGCCACCTACAATGGGTTGAAACTCGCCTATCACAAGTACCCTACTTTGCGGGTGACGAATTTACCGCCGCCGACATCATGATGCACTTCCCCTTCGGCACCATGAAAGCCTTTTATAACGTAGGCCTTGACAATCGCCCCAACATTCAAGCGTGGCTTGCGAGAATCAGTCAGCGTGCTGCCTACCAACGAGCCATAAAGGTAGCTGGACACGAGCAAGACCCAGCGCTTGAGTGGAGCGAAACACGAGAGGTATTTTAGAGGAAATTGTTAGCTCTAAATGCTGAGCACCGCAGTAGAACAGGTGGCTGTGCGTTGACCTTCTAAAATCAGAGCCTGCCTTAGAAGAGGCGAGGTTCCTAGAGAGCGATCGCCTGCGAGTTGCTACCGAAGCGAAAACTAAAAACAATAATTGAAGGACACAGCAAAGCCATGTCCCAGTCATACCCGGCTTAAGGAATTAGGAGCAAACCCTAAGTTTAGGAGTTTGACGTCCACCTATGAGTTCAACAATAAAGGGCCTACAGTCGATGGGTTGTGATGAATATTACATATTCAAAAGATTCTATTTAGGGGTAGCGATCGCCGGAAAAACCTAATGATTATGCTGGTATCGACTGAAAGCGGGTCCATAGGCAGCCAGGAGATTTTGTGGAGATAAGGCGATCTCTGGCTGTCCATGACAAATGAGTCTTTGATTCACACACAACACGCGATCGCAATGGCGACTAACCATATCTAGATCGTGAGACACTTGCAACACAGTCCACTGTTGTTCTTGCTTGAGTTGGTGTAACAAGGCATAGAAGTCTGCCTCTCCTTGAGCATCTACGCCAGCAAAAGCTTCATCTAAGACTAAAAGTTTGCGAGGCATCACGAGGCAGTAGGCCAGCAACACTCGCTTCAGTTGTCCAGTGCTTAGGGTGCCAATAGGCCGATGGCGTAGGTGATACGCATCCACTCGTTGTAACGCTTGAGCGATCGCGCTTTGTCGTCTTTGATGGCGATCGCCTCTGATCGCTAAAGTTTGCAGGCTCCGCAACCAAGTTTCTATGGGTGTTGCAGTTGGAGAAGCTGGCGTTTGCAGATCTACCCAGCCTAACCCGACTAACTCATGCACCGAGATTGGAAAACTGCGATCGAATACAAAGTTTTGAGGCACATAGCCAATTTGATGCCGTAAATTTCCTAAGCGAGATAACGGACGACCAAAAATTTGGATCGTGCCTTGCTTACGGGGTAACAGGCCCAAAATGGCTTGAATTAAAGTACTCTTCCCTGCCCCATTCGGCCCTACTACAGCCGTATCTGTTCCAGGTTGCAACTCAAAGGAGACATCTTGCACCGCTGGGTGTTGTCCCTGATATACCATCAAGTGCTCAATCTGCAAGATGGGGCTGCTCCAGTTCCCTTCAGCAGGAGAAAGCTCTGGGTGATACTGTTGCTCAAAGTCGAAATGAGGTTGATCGGAATTCATCAATACTACTGACATGCAGCTTCGAGAGTTTGGAGATTCTTCTTCATTGCGGTGAAGTAATACTGTGGGTCTAAGGAGCCAGCTTCTAGGGAATCGAGGGGCTGCAAAGTGAGATTTAAGTCTTGGGCCAAGCTTTGCAGCAGCTTGTTATCAGTTCCCGGTTCACCAAATAATGCTTTTACTTTGTACTGCTTCACCGTCGCGATCGCATTTTGCACTTCCCTGGGCGAAAGGTTATCTTCGGGTAACTCCACCACCGCGACTTGCTGCAACTGATACCGCTGTGCCAAGTAGGGATAAGCATTATGAAAGGTTACAAAAGTGCAGTTGGGATACTTTTGCAAAGTTCGCTGAAACTCCCCATGAAGCGTATCAAGTTGCTGGAGATAGGCCGCAGCATTGGCTGTGTAAGCAGGTTGATTGGGTGGATCGACCTTAATTAACTGATCGCGAATATTTGTAATTTGCTGCTTTACCAAAACTGGATCGAGCCAAACATGCGGATTACCTTCTGCATGAGCATGGGCGGCTGTGTCTGCTGAGTGTGACTCTCCAGGCTCTGCCTCTGCGTGTCCGTGCTCCTCTGTAGCCGCTGCACCAATGGGTTGAATCCCCTGGCTCGCGTCAACCACTACTAGCTTAGAATTCTGAGCACTTTTGATGGTATCTCGTAAGAAAGATTCCAGCCCTAAGCCATTCTCGACCAGCACATCTGCCTGCGCGATCGCCTGCACATCCCCCGGTTTCGACTGGTATTCATGTACTTCAGTCCCCGGCGGAATCAAGACTTTCACATCTGCCGCATCCCCTGTCACTGCCTTGGTAAACAAGTACATGGGCAAAAAGGTGGTCATCACCTGCACCCGATCAGACTGCCCTTTACCTTGGGATAGCTCAGCGCTAGGAGAGCCTGAGGTAGTTTGACTACAGCCCATGAGAACCAACCAAGGCAGCAGGGACAGAGTTTGTAAAAGCGATCGCATGGTGATATGCAAGACAGCTTCTCCTCAGAGACAGCAGTGATAGAGCAGGTAGCCCCAAGAAAATGAGAATCGATCTTATTCTAATCGATTGAGAATGAATCTTATTCTAGTACTTCACTAAATTGGTGTGGGGTTACGTTGGGCAGGCGATCGGCAAAAAGTGAGGGCACCCCTAAAGAGTGCCCCACATCAAACTCCTAAAGATGAATGAGCCAGTTACACCAAACTACGAAGAAAGGTAAGTGTAGCCGCTCAAGCTGCGCTCGTAGTTTTGTAGCAGCAGTTGCGACTCTGCTAAGGTGATGCGCTTTTCTTGCAGGGCGTGTTCGGTTTGCTGGCGAATGTTTTCGATTAAGTCCTCGGCATCGTACTGGACATAGCCCAAAACTTCGTGCATCGTGTCGCCCTTGACCACATGCTCGATCCGGTAGCCTTTGGGTGTGAGGCTGATATGCACAGCGTTCGTGTCGCCAAACAAATTGTGCAGATTGCCCATAATTTCTTGGTACGCCCCACCCAGGAACATGGCTAAATAATATGGCTCTTCTGATTTGAGGGCGTGTAGCTCCAAAACAGATTTGACATCGCGCAAGTCAATAAACTGGTCAATTTTGCCATCGCTGTCACAAGTCAAATCAGCCAGCGTTGCCCGTCGAGTCGGCTCCTCATTTAAGCGATGAATCGGCATGATGGGAAAGAGCTGATCGATCGCCCAACTGTCGGGGGCTGACTGAAACACCGACAAGTTGATGTAATAGATCGAGGCCATGATTTTCTCTAGATCTTCGAGATCATCGGGCACATAATCTTGCTGGCGAGCAACCTCCAAAATCTTCTCGCAGCAGGCCCAGTACAAGCGCTCAGCTCTCGCTCGCTCGGTCAAGCTAACGTAGCCAAAGCCAAACAAGCTCACTGCTTCTTCTTTGAACTGCGTGGCGTCGTGGTAAGCCTCTTGGTAATTCTCAGCAGTAATGGCTGAGTAGGTGTCGTAGAGATTGCGAATGATCAAATGCTCATCTTCGCGGGCGGGTTCTGGCGTTTCTGATGGCGGTTCGCTGGTGCCCAAAACATCAAAGACTAAGACAGATTGGTGAGAGGCGATCGCCCGACCACTTTCACTGACAATGGTGGGCACAGGCAGATTACGCTCGGCACAAGTTTCTTTGATTTCCGCGACCACATCATTGGCATAGTTCTGCATGTTGTAGTTTTTGGAGGCGTAGAAGTTGGTTTTGGACCCGTCATAGTCCACACCCAGACCGCCGCCCACGTCAATATATTTCATGTCGGCTCCGAGCTGCGCCAACTCCACATAGATTTGGCTAGCTTCGCGAATCGCATCCTTGACGACGTTGATCGAAGAAATTTGGGAGCCGATGTGGAAATGCAGTAGTTGCAACGAACCCAACATATCAGCGGCTTTTAGCTGCTCGACTGCATGGAGAATTTCCGGAATGGTGAGGCCAAACTTGGCGCGATCGCCCGCCGAACTGCCCCAGCGTCCAATCCCTTTGGCACTCAGCTTGGCCCGCACGCCCAGAATCGGTTGAATGCCCAGCTTGCGTCCTGCCGCGATCGCCAACGCCACTTCTTCGACTTGCTCCAGCACAATGATCGGAGTTTGGCCTAAGCGCTGCGCCAGAATTGCCGTTTCAATATACTCGCGGTCTTTGTAGCCGTTGCAAATCAGCAAAGCTCCGGGTGTGTCCAAGGTTGCCAGGGCAATCATCAGTTCTGGTTTGGAACCTGCCTCCAAGCCAAACTGGTGCGGCTTACCAAACTTGACCAAGCTTTCAACCAAGTGCCGTTGTTGGTTGCACTTGACCGGAAACACACCCCGGTAAGTACCGGGGTAGTTGTACCGCGCGATCGCCCTGCCAAATGCAGCATTAAGACGCTCAATACGGTCTTCCAAAATATCAGAAAAGCGAATCAGTAGCGGTAAGCCTAGGTTTCGGAGTTTAAGCGCAGTCACCAACTCAAACAGATCCAGAGAACCGCCGCGATCGCCTTTGGGAGACACCGTAATGTGGCCCGCAGCATTGATGGAAAAATAAGGCTCTCCCCAACCCTGGATGCGATAGAGTTCTTCGCTATCTTCAATCGTCCAGGATTTACGGAGATTCAAAGTTTCTGTTGGCTTCGCTAAACTCAATGGTTCTGGTTCAGCGTGGCTTTTGTCTAGCTGAGTTTTGTTAGCGCCATCGTTAGCGGCTTTCCCCATTCCGGATTTTGCTGCTGGCCGTCCACCCATCCTGTCTTACCCTCTGAGTATCCTCCTAGACAAAAGAAAAGCCTGATTTTGACTCGCTGCTGGCAAAATCAGACTTAACTTCGAATGCCAGTCTAGCGCATTCATCTGATGCTAAATGATCATCTAGCGCACTTTCAGCCTCACCTTCTGGCAGAGACTTTCTGGGGTAATCTGGACGTTGTAACAGTTGATGAAATATCAGGAGTACCCCTTGGAACGGACATTTTTGGCGATTAAGCCCGATGGTGTGCAGCGGAAATTAGTCGGTGAAATCATTCGTCGCTTTGAAACCAAAGGCTTTACCTTAGTTGGCCTCAAGATCCTCAATGTGAGCCGCGAGTTGGCCGAGCAGCACTACGATGTCCACAAGGAAAGACCCTTCTTCGCTGGTCTTGTCGAGTTCATCACTTCTGGACCCGTTGTGGCAATGGTGTGGGAAGGCGAAGGCGTAGTTTCCTCTGCTCGGAAGATTATTGGTGCAACCAACCCCCTCGCCGCTGAGCCTGGTACGATTCGCGGTGACTTCGGGATCAACATTGGCCGTAACCTGATCCACGGTTCTGACGCGATCGAAACCGCTCAGCGGGAAATTGCCCTCTGGTTCAAAGAGGAAGAAATTGCCAACTGGGAACCCACGCTGATGGCTTGGACCCGCGAGTAAATCGGCTTCTCCCCTGTCCCCTCTCCCGCAGGAGAGGGGAGCCAGAAGGCGGGGTCAAGTTGGTAGGACGTTTATGAAGTTGGAGCTTCTAAGGGTTCAATGATGCCGCCACCGAGCACCACATCTCCGTCGTACCAAACTGCGGCTTGCCCAGGCGTGACGCTGAACTGAGGTTCATCAAACACTAGCTTGACGCGATCGCTACCATCCTGATCCAGCGGAATCACCGTCACAGGCACCGCAGGCGATCGATAGCGAATCTGAACTTCTGCACGAATCGGAGTGGTCGGGGCGGCGATCGCGACCCAATTTACTCGCTGCACAGTGCATTCTGCATGCTGTGCCTCTGTGCGCTCACCTACAATCACTCGATTTCGTCCTGCATCTAGGCCAATCACGTAGAGGGGTTGAGCCGCAGCAATCCCCAAGCCTTTGCGTTGACCGATGGTGTAGTGATGTACGCCTTCATGCTGGCCCAGTACCCGCCCTGCCTGATCGACAATGTCGCCTTTTTGCGGCGTGATGTACTGATCCAAAAACTTCTGCATAGAACCGTGGGCTTCAATCAGGCAGAGGTCCTGGCTTTCGGGCTTTTCAGCAGTGTAGAGACCCAGTTCTGCGGCAAGGCGGCGAGTTTCAGTTTTGGGATGCTCACCCAGCGGAAACAACACCCCAGCCAGAATCTCTTGGCTCAGGTCGTATAAGAAATAGGTTTGGTCTTTGCTGCGATCGACGGCTCGGCGCAGTTGGTAACGTCCAGTGGCTTCATCAACGGTGATCCGCGCATAGTGCCCGGTGGCAATGCGATCGATGCCGAAGTTCTCGCGGGCGTACTGTAGCATCGGCCCAAACTTCACGGCTTTGTTGCACTGAGAGCAAGGTAGTGGTGTGATGCCGGCGCTGTAACCCGACACCAAGTAATCAATAATGTAGGTTTGGAAGGTGTCTCGGATATCGACGATGTGGTGCGGAATTTCTAATTGTTCGCAGATCCGGGCAGCGTCCACCATGCCCTCGGAGCAGCATTGGCCTTTCCCCTTCATCAGCCATAGGGTCATGCCAACGACTTCGTAGCCTTGCTGGTGGAGGATGGCGGCTGTAACGGAACTATCAACTCCACCGGAGAGTCCTACCACAACTTTATTCATGGACTGCCAATACTGCTGAGAGTAAGCTAACTCTCCTAGGCTAACATTCTCTTGCCCAGAGCTTGTCAAGAGATAGCGCTTTTTCCGTGCTACACTAACCGCAAATTTTTATCGCCAAAGTATTAGGAAATATCCCTAGGGTTGCGATCGCTATGACCATTCATTCAGGCAACAGATCTAAGAAATCTACTCAAGAACTGCGCTTATCTGTGGGTGAATTAAAACCTGGAACCCAACCCCGATGGAGCTGGGCTGCGGCACCCTTGGCAATGTTGCTATGCCAAGGTGGACTAGCGCTGGTAGTTAATGGGGCGATCGCGGCTGAACCGAAAGCCAGTGTGTTAGTGGCGCAGGAATTTAATTTTGAAGCACCACCCCCACCGTCTGATCAGTTTCCTTCAGTGATTGTGCCCCGTGATCCTACCCTACCCACCTTAGAGCCAGCCCCCGCTCCTTTTCCAAATAGCGCTGCTCCAGTCACCGCGCCATCGCCTAGCATCCGTGCGCTGCCCTCAGAAACCTATCTAGTTTTTGTGAATGGCAATAGCCCCTTAATGCTGGACCAAGTGAGACGAGTCGAGCCAGAGGCTTTTCGCAAAGAATATCGAGGCCGTACAGTCATCCAAGTGGGGCAATTTATCGACCAATCGAATGCTAGACGGCGAGCCGAGGCATTGCAAGACCAAGGCATTCGCGCTGAAGTTGCCCAAGTTTCTGGCAGTGGTAGTGGCAATTCAGCATCAGCCAAGCCGAAGGGCTATTATGTGGTGGTTCCAGCGGGAAATAGAGAACTTGCCGCCATTCGAGATCAAGTGAAACGGCTAGCAGGCGACCTACGGGTGAACGTGATTCCCCGAGAAAAGCCGAGAGGTCAGCACATTGCGGTGGGGCCTTTCACCAATTGGGATGCTGCGAATTCTTGGAATCGCTATGTCAAAGATTTCGGCATTAACAATGCGCGAGTTTACTACGGACGCTAAAGCTGGCTAGCGATCGCTTGAATCAGTAGGTGGGGGAATAGCACTGTGGCTCCAGGACAAAACAGGCTAGAGCAAATTCAGCAGTTTATCGTGACTGCCGAGCAAATGCGGGCGATCGAGGGACGGGCATTTGCGGCGGGTATGCCTGTGGCTGCACTGATGGAAAAAGTGGCTGGCTTGATCACGCGACGAGTGCAAGCGCTATATCCACTCTCTACTCATCAAAAAGTTGGGGTGCTGGTGGGGCCAGGGCATAACGGCGGAGATGCCCTAGTCGTGGCGCGGGAGCTGCACTTGCAAGGCTATGAAGTGGTCATCTATCGCCCATTTTCTAGGCTGAAAGAGTTAACCCAGCAGCACGCTCAGTATGCCGAGAGTTTGGGCATTGCCTTGGTAAACGAGATAGAAGCTCTGCAATCCTGTGATTGGTTGATTGATGGCCTGTTTGGGTTTGGGCTAGAGCGATCGCTCTCTGCTTCCATCGCCGAAGCTGTGAATCAGATTAATCAATGGTCAGTGCCAGTCGTGAGCATTGATTTACCTTCTGGTCTGCACACCGATACAGGAGCCGCTTTAGGAACGGCGATTCGAGCCACCCAAACTCTGTGTTTAGGATTATGGAAGCTAGGACTTCTGCAAGACAACGCCTTGGAGTATGTCGGGACTGCCGAGTTAATTGATTTCGGCTTGCCTCTAGCGGATATTGAGGCAGTACTGGCTGATTCTCCGTGCATCCATCGAGTCACACCGCAGAGTGCGATCGCCAATCTGCCCCTCCCTCGGTCCGCCACCACCCACAAATACAAAATGGGGCACTTACTAGCCATCTGCGGCTCTCATCGTTATACAGGCGGAGCGATTCTGACGGCATTAGGAGCACGAGCTAGTGGTGTGGGCATGCTCTCTGTCGCAGTCCCAGAATCAATTAAGCCGTTGCTTTCTGCTCAGTTACCCGAAGCCCTAATCATTGGTTGCCCAGAAAACAGCAGTGGCGCGATCGCTCAGCTACCTGAAAGCGTAGAACTCAGTTCTTACAATGCGATCGCTTGTGGTCCCGGTCTGACGATGGATGCCAGCACTGTAGTTGAGCGAGTTATAGCTAGCGATCGCCCTTTAGTTCTAGATGCCGATGGCTTAAACGTGTTGGCTCAAGCAGGTACCATCCCAACTCTCACTCAACGCCAAGCTCCTACCATCCTCACACCCCATTTCGGGGAATTTAAGCGCTTGTTTCCTGAAATCGCAGCGGGGATGACAAATCGAGTGATCGCAGTCCGAGAAGCAGCTCAACAAACGGGAGCGGTGGTGTTGCTGAAAGGAGCCAGAGTCGCGATCGCGAATCCAGATGGCACCGTTTGGATCAACCCAGCCAGTACACCTGCCCTAGCGCGGGGTGGTAGTGGTGATGTGCTGACAGGTTTGATTGGAGGACTACTAGCGCAAGATATGTTGCAGTCGGCTCCAATCGAGGCAGCAGTACAAACGGGGGTTTGGTGGCATGCCGAAGCAGGAATGCTTGCGGCTCAGGAACGCACAGAGTTAGGGGTTGATGCGTTTACGCTGACCCAATATTTGATGCCAGCTTTGCGATCGCATTTACAATAGCAAGACCTAACCCCCAGCCCCTTCCCTGTAGGGAAGGGGAGCTAGAGTTTCAAAGTCCCTCGCCTCTCAGGAGAGGGATTTAGGGAGAGGTCTGTTGCCCGTTCGCTCCTCACCCGCTACTTGGATGAACACCAAAAAAACTATCTACCCTGGCAAGATTTCTTGGAAGTTCGCGATCGCCTAACTGAGCACCTTGAGAAGACTACGGCGATCGCCTAGGGGATTCAAGAAAAAACGATCGCCCCTGTTTTAGAAGCGATCGCCTGTAATTAACTCAATTGCAAATCAGCCTTAGTCAAACCAACCCAGGTCAGAATCAGAAGTAGTGTTGCTAGGATAGTGCTTGTGCATTGAGTGTTGAGGAATGCGCTCCTGTAGCACAATGCGATGCGATCGGTAGTCTCGGTTGCCTGAATCAGGCGCAGGAGACTGAGGCACCCTTGCCAACTGTACACTTTGGGGTTTAGCAGGTTCCTTCTTTGCTGCTGCCCTATGTGCTGGTACGAGTGCTGCCCTAGCTGGGGGTTCTGACTTAGCTGCGGGTTCTGGCTTAGCGTTGGATTCAGTCAGTTGCAGAATCACCTTCTTGGCTTCCTCCAGCTCAGACTCCAGCTTCTTGCTGTGCTTCACTTCGGTCTGCAACTTATGAGACAACGACTTTTGCTCATCCAAATCTGTTTGGATGGCAGTAATTTTGTCTAATAAGGACTTTTCAGTTTTCCGAGCCGCTTCTAAATCTTTGCGTAACTCTGCGATCGTGGCTTCTAAGCTTGAAGTGCTACCTGTAGCTGGCTTAGGGCTAGCATCATCATCACTGTGATTCGCCTTACTAGTAGCCTGCTTTGTAGCAGCAGCTTTAGCAGGGGTGGATTTGCCACCTGCACTAGAACCACGCTTAGATTTAGCCGCCGTATCTTCAGGCTGCTCAGGAGCGGCAACAGGTTGAGCCTTGACATCTACAGTCTGTGCTGAGGCGGGCTCGGCATTATTAGGGGTATTGTGGGACGTTTGCACCAACTCCTGACTCCTTTCAACAGTTCCAACTACTTCTGATTCTAGGGACTTCTGAGCCTCCTCTCGCAGCAAATCGCCCAAGCCTTTCTTCACCATCACTTCCTCCAGTCTCTCTGTATCTCTTCTGCAACTCGACGGTAGTCTGCCTCAGCCTCACGAGCATTTTTGCCCCGCCATTGCATAATGGATGCCCCATCTAAAGCTGCGCGCTCATGAGCTTTATACGCTCGAATGAAAGCATTACAAGCAGGGATGCCTAACTCTAGCAATGTATTTTGAGCTTCTAGCGCTTCTGCCAAACTGCGCGGATCAACTCTGGTCAACAGCACTCGGTGCATTACGCCCGTGGGTATCACCGCCGTTTTCACTGTTTCAATCAACACCGTTAAATCCATTGGCGCAGGAGGGCTGGGAAGTACAAGATAATCCGCCGCTGGCACCACTGCTGCTAAAGCATCCGAACCAAGCGCAGGTGGCGTATCAACCACAATTAACTCGTAACCTTTTACTTTTCGCAGGTCTGCGAGGCGCGTGGCATCTGTCTCGCGTCTTAAATCAAAGCCAATGCCCTTTTCACTCCGCTCCACCCACCAACTGGCAGAATGTTGCGGATCTGAGTCCACTAGCAACACCCGATACTTGTCTGAGAATGCTGCTGCCAGATTAACTGCTGTAGTCGTCTTGCCAACTCCGCCCTTCCCATTCAGTACAGCGAGGATCTTTTGTGGCGAGGACGCTGACTTCAAAGATGATCTCCTTTAATGCGGTCTAGAAGTTGGCTAGTTGAATGCTATCTAAGCACCTCTGAGGTCGAATATACATCGTTCCTAGGAGTAAAAATTGTTTGGTTTCGATTCTTATTGGCTAGCATTGCCAAAAAACTTGTAAGGTTTATTCTCAATCTTGCTGTTTCGGCCTAGTCCATTCTGATAAGTTTATTAGGTTAATTTAATTATTAGTACCTGCCTGCTCCCTGACAGATTTGACGCTACAACTGTTCACAGCAGAGTGGGAGGGTTGTAGGGGAAGGGTCATGGCGCTGATTGTCCAGAAGTACGGTGGAACGTCTGTTGGTTCGGTAGAACGCATTCAAGCAGTTGCTCAGCGAGTGGTAAAGGCAGTTAAAGCTGGCAACTCCTTGGTGGTGGTGGTTTCAGCAATGGGGAAAACTACCGATGGTTTGGTCAAGTTAGCCCACGAAATTTCGACTCAACCCAATCGGCGGGAGATGGATATGCTGCTCTCGACCGGGGAGCAAGTTTCGATCGCCCTGCTTAGTATGGCGATTCAAGAACTCGGTCAGCCTGCCATTTCCATGACGGGGGCACAAGTGGGCATTGTCACCGAAGCCGAACATAGTCGTGCCCGGATTCTGCACATTCAGCCCGATCGCGTCCAACGCCAACTAGAAGCAGGAAAAGTTGTGGTTGTGGCAGGGTTCCAGGGGGTTGCTAGTCGCGAAGAACTAGAGATTACCACCTTGGGTCGGGGTGGTTCCGACACCTCAGCGGTGGCATTAGCGGCAGCCCTCCGAGCCGATGTCTGCGAAATTTACACCGATGTCCCTGGCATCTTGACCACCGATCCTCGCTTGGTGCCAGACGCGCAACTGATGACTGAAATTACCTGCGACGAAATGTTGGAACTGGCAAGTTTAGGAGCTAAGGTTCTGCATCCGCGCGCAGTAGAAATTGCCCGAAACTATGGCGTGCCTTTGGTGGTGCGTTCTAGCTGGACAGAGGAGCCTGGAACCAAAGTTGTTTCACCCACACCGCAACCTCGCCCCCTGGAAAATTTAGAACTGGCGCGTCCTGTTGATGGCGTAGAGTTTGACACCGACCAAGCCAAGGTGGCTTTGCTGCACATTCCCGATCGCCCTGGAGTTGCAGCCCGATTGTTCGGTGAGATTGCTACCCAAGACTTAGATGTAGACCTGATTATTCAATCTATTCATGAGGGCAACTCCAACGACATCGCCTTCACGGTCACCAAGAACTCTTTAAACCGAGCTGAAGCTGTAGCCGCCGCGATTGTACCTGCTTTGGGCGCACAACTTGGCCTAGGGCCAGATGCTGCCGATGTCATGGTGCAACGCCAAATTGCCAAAGTCAGTATTGCGGGCGCAGGGATGATTGGTCGGCCTGGGGTGGCCGCGCAAATGTTTTCTACCTTGGCAGCCGCAGGCGTCAACATCCAGATGATTTCCACCTCAGAGGTGAAAGTGAGCTGCGTGATCGATGCGGAGGATTGCGATCGCGCCATTGCTGCCTTGTGCGAAACCTTTGAGGTTCACAGTTCCTCCGCCAAGCTCACGCCAGCCGTGGAAGTTCATACTCCCGACGAACCCCCAGTGCGGGGTGTGGCCCTAGACCTGAATCAAGCGCGTCTCGCCATCCGACACGTCCCCGATCGCCCTGGCATGGCCGCAAAAATCTTCCAGATCTTGGCTGAGCAAAACATCAGCGTGGACATGATCATCCAGTCTCAGCGCTGCCGAGTGGTCAACGGAGCCAGCACCCGCGATATCGCCTGCACCGTGGCGCAAATCGATGCTGAAGCTGCCCGCGCCGTACTCGAAAAAGCTGCTCCTGAGCTAGGCTGTGGTGAGATTGTCGTAGACTCTGCGATCGCCAAAGTCAGCATTGTTGGGACTGGCATGGTGGGCAAACCAGGCATCGCCGCCCAGATGTTTGAGGCGCTATCTCAACACCAAATCAATATCCAAATGATTGCTACCTCCGAGATCAAAGTCAGTTGCGTTGTGGCTCAAGACCAAGGCACGACTGCTCTCCAAGCCATCCACGCCGCTTTCAATCTCTCTGGTAGCCAAAAAATCCAAGTTCCCGCTTAGAGCACCTAACCCCTCAGTCCCCTTCCCTCGCAGGGAAGGGGAAGCGAAGATTCTTTGGGGGTTTTACTGAGGAGCCGCTTCAGGTGCGATCGGTTGAGTCAAGGTACCTGTTGAATTTGGCCCAGCGCCATTTGCTCCAGTACCGTTGGGTCCAGTACCATTCGGTCCAGCACCATTCGGTCCAGCACCATTTGGCACCTGTCCCGGACTGGGGAATAGCTGCACATTGGGATTAAATGTGGGAGATGGATTAGCTCCTGGCGGCTCTAGATTTAATGGATAGGGTGAGGCACCAGGCAACGGCGCTCCACCTGGAAGTGGAGCAACACCAGGCAAAGTAGGATTGGCAGGGTTTGTCTGATTTCCAGCAGGGTTTGGACTACCAGGTAAGGTCGCTAAAGCCACGCGATCGCCCCCTACCGAGCGCAACAAATCCAGCACCCGCACCACATCATCATAAATTGCGGTTTTGGGCGCATACAGCACAATCATGCCGTCAGGATTGGTTTGTTGATAGCCCAGAAGTTGCTGATAAAGTACAGCCTCCGTCACCGGATTTTGGTCAATGTAAGTCTGCCCGACCGAATCGATACTGACTACCAACATCTGACGCATTTGGGTAGCAGCAGTACCCGCTTGGGGTAGATCCACGTTGATAGCTTGCTGTCGCGTCAGTTGCAGAGCTGCCAAAATGAAAAATGTCAGGATACAAAAGATGACATCAATCAGCGGAATAATCTGGATTTGAACTTCTTCGCCGGGAGACTCCAGGTTGATTTTCATGACCTTGTGAAAATAGGGGCAGCAAACTTAATAGTCAGTCAGGTTAGGAGTATCCGTTTTTGTCTCCGAAGTAGAAGGATAGGTAGCGGCAGCACTGCCTACCAAAGGCGAAACCCCTTTTCTTTCCAGCCATTGCTGGCGGTGGAGGAGCTCTAAATCGTTACCAGCTTTGCGAAATAGTTTCACTTGATTAAACAGCAGACCTTGAAATAGTCGATAGAATGCTAACGCCAAAATTGCCACAATTAGGCCAGCGGCTGTACTAATCAACGCTTCACCAATACCAGTGGTAACCCCTGCTGTAGAAGCAGTACCAATGTCACCAATCCGAATCGATCGCAGCGATTGGATCAAGCCCACGACTGTTCCTAAAAGTCCTAAGAGCGGAGAGAGCGCAATCACTGCTTCCAACGCTTTGTCACCTCGGCGCATAGAGGCCAATTCTTCATCAGCAGAGGCTTCCAACGCCAGCTTAAATAACTCTGGGTCAGGATTTTGTAGTCTTAGAGGCGCATAGAGAAAACGCCCAACGGGTTGATCGTCAGCTCTTCTAGCCAAGTCGGCAGCTTTACCCCAGTCATGCGGTGCTGCATCCATCACCCGTTCTACTATTTCTTTCTCTTGGGTCAAGATGCGAGACCAAAACCACAAGCGTTCAATAATGGCACTCAGAGCAATGATCGACAAGACCAGCAACGGCCACATTGCGATTCCGCCCTTCTGAAATAGCTCTGCAATATTCACAGTTATTTCCTGCCTCCGTGCATTCCTCAAGCCAGCATTTTCTCTACAGGGTACCTGCAATTGGTGCCAAGAAGTAGAGAGCGATCGCCCGCTGAAATAGTTTCTAGAAAATTAAAAGAGTTTTTTAAGTAGAGCTTGCCGACCGGATGCACCAGATATCCACACCAGAAATTCTATGCAAAATTTGCCAAAATCAAGATAACTTCAAAGGCAAGCTTATGAACTTCTCTATTCAATCCGTTTACAACTGGTACCGCGACACCATCCGGAACCCCAAATATCGTTGGTGGATTATTCTCGGCTCGTTGCTGTACTTATTCAGCCCGATTGATATTGCGCCCGATTTTATCCCTGTGATTGGTTGGATCGACGATACCGTCATTCTGACCCTCCTAATTGGTGAAGTCTCCCAGATGTTAACCGCCCGCTTGAAGTCTGCCTCTAAGCCTACTGAGTCAGATGAAGCTTTCGAGTACACCAATAATGCCTCTGCGACTGGTTCTGGTGGTTCCAGCACAGTTGATGTAGATGCTGTTTCTGTTAAATAGTGCTGCATAGTGCCGCTAAATGATGGGGAAGTCGCGATCGCCCCATGCCACCACTAATACTCCTGCATCACTTACAACTGCATAACTTCTATCGCCCCTCCGGATTGGTGCTCGTTAATGACCAGACTAGAGGGGATTTTGCTGTGCTTTTTGGCTTTGGGGCAGACTTATGGCCTTTTTTGAGATAAAGAGATCTAGCTGGATTTCTGCTAACTCAGTTAATCTTCATTAGCCTAGTAGGTACATTGCTGTTGATAGCTGTGGTTTTAGATGACTTTTCCTAGCCGCTGGGTTCAATTGAATCCTTCTCGTAGCCTTCAAGCTCGATTGGGGTTAGCAACAGGTGGCATTGTGCTGCTGCTATCAATCTTGCTGAGCTGGTTGGTAGGGTATACCACGAGTGTGCAGCTACAAAATACTCAGGGGCAATCTCTGGCTGAGTTGGCTTATCAAATGGCCGACAAACTCGATCGCGGCATGTTTGAGCGCTACCGCGAAATCCAAATTTTGGCGGCTCTGCCACCCATTCGAGAGGCAACTTATTCGCAACCAGCTCGGCGATCGCTATTAGAAAAGTTGCAATCCACCTTTTCTGACTACGCCTGGATTGCGCTGATCGATCCTCAGGGCAACGTACTTACAAGTACAGGCGGCATTCTGGAAGGGGTTAGTGTTGCTTCGAGGGATGTGTTTCAGCAGGGACGCAACAAAACTTTTGTTGGCGATGTTCACGATGCCGTCATGCTGGCTAAGCTGCTGCCACATCCGAATGGCGAACCTTTAAGATTTCTCGACTTAGCAGCTCCGGTGCTGAGTGAGCAGGGGCAGTTTCAAGGCGTGATTGCAGCGCATCTTAGTTGGGCCTGGGCGGAGGAAGTGAAGAAGTCCCTGCTGGAGCCGCTGGGACAGCACAGCCAAGTCGAAATTTTTGTGCTGAGTACTGACGGCAAAGTCTTACTGGGACCAGATGCTTTGCAAGGCAAAACCCTCACCGTACCGAGTGTGCAGAAGGTGCAGGCGAACCAGAATCACTATCTGCTTGAATCTTGGGCAGGGGAAGGAAAATTTCTAACTGGATTTGCTCGCGCTCAAGGGTATCGAGATTACCCCGGTTTAGATTGGCTCGTGCTAGTGAGGCAAAAAGCAGAGGTAGCGCTAGCCCCCGCTCGCAAACTGCAAAGGCAAATTTTGGGACTGGGGTTAATCTGTGGCGTTGGGTTTGCGCTCCTCAGTTGGCTGAGTGCTAGTCGCATTGTTGATCCGATGTTGGAAATTGCCGCGATCGCCAACCGGATGAGACAAGGAGACCAACGAGTACCAATTCCGCTCTTGGAGGGGCGAGACGAGCTAGCCAAACTATCGCAATCTCTGCGCTACCTGGTTTCAACGCTAAACGGACAACAAGAGGCGTTGTACCAAAGTGAAGAGCAATATCGATTACTCTCAGAAGCGCTGCCACAGTTTGTTTGGCTTCTAGACCCAGAAGGACAAGTTGAATACTGCAATCGCTATTGGTACAACTACACTGGCTTGAGTGAAGCTCAAACTCTAGGCTGCGGCTGGGAAGTAGCGCTACACCCAGAGGATTACGCTCACACGAGACGACAGTGGCGGCAAGCAACCAAAACAGGTGATCCCTGCGAGATTGAGTACCGAATGCGCTCAGCTACCGGAGAATATCGCTGGTATTTGGCTTCCCTAGGACCAGCCCATGACCAAGCAGGACGCATTATCAAATGGGTGGGCACGGCTATTGACATCGAAGCTCGTAAGCGAGTGGAGGTGGAACGAAGCGAACTACTGAATCGAGAAAAAACCGCCCGCGAACAAGCAGAAACGGCTAACCAGCTCAAAGACGAGTTTCTGGCGGTGTTGTCCCACGAGTTGCGATCGCCCCTGAACCCAATTTTGGGATGGGCCAAGTTACTACGCACTCGCCAATTTGACCCGGAAACAACGGATCAAGCTCTAGAAACGATTGAACGTAACGCTAAGCTACAAGCCCAACTTGTAGAAGATTTGCTCGATGTCTCTCGGATTCTGCAAGGTAAGTTGAGCTTAAATGTCGCCACCGTGAACCTAGCGACAACCATTCAATCGGCGATCGAAACAGTGCGGTTAGCCGCAACGGCAAAGTCGATTCAGATTCACGCGGAGCTAGATCAATGGGTGGGGTTGGTGGCGGGAGATGCCAACCGACTTCAGCAAGTCGTGTGGAACTTACTATCGAATGCGGTCAAGTTTACGCCTGCTGGCGGCAACGTAGAAGTGCGCTTAGAGGCGATCGCGCCTTATGCCCAGATTCAAGTGATTGATACAGGCCGAGGCATTCGTCCAGAATTTCTACCCCATGTATTCGATCATTTTCGGCAGGCGGACAGTAGCACGACTCGGCAGTTTGGTGGCTTGGGTCTAGGTCTGGCGATCGTGCGTCAAGTCGTTGAGTTGCATGGCGGTACAGTACAAGTAGACAGCCTGGGCGAAGGAATGGGCGCAACTTTCACTGTGCGGCTACCCATGATGCAAGCCGCGACCGAAACAGAGCCTCAGCCATCCTTAGCTCCAGAAGAAACGAGCTTAGAGGGCATTAGAGTCCTAGTGGTAGATGACGAGGCCGATATGAGGACATTAGCCAGCACAGTCCTCAAGCAAGCAGGGGCTGAGGTGAAGCTAGCTGCCTCTGCAAGTGAGGCATTGGCGGTTTTGCGCCAGTCAGGAGCAGATGTGTTGGTGAGTGATATTGGTATGTCCGAAATGGATGGCTATCGGCTGATTCGCCAAGTCAGGACCATTGATCAAGATCTGGAGGAACCCATTCCTGCGATCGCCCTCACCGCTTACGCTGCTGATTCTGACCAAAAACAAGCCCTGTCAGCTGGCTTCCAAAAGCATTTGGCTAAACCTGTGGAACCGGATGAACTTATTCAAGCGATCGCAACCCTGGTAAAACCAAAAGCTTCACGGTAACTGGTCGAACAAGTAGATTGAATCACACAAGCCATGGAAGTGATATATATCACTTTTCAACTTCATGGCATTTCCACTCCTTAGGGGCTTCCTCAGTAACATCGCAATCCATTAATTTAGCAAGAGTTATTCTCATAGCTCCTAATCAGCGTCAGCAGGGGCTTTTCAGTTCTGCTATGTCCAGATCCGCAGACCAAAAAACAATTGAGCAGCCATTACCGTTAGCAGATTTATGGTTGCTGCTGATAGAAGATGAGCCAGATACTGCTGAGTTGCTAACTTTTGTCCTAGAACAGTATGGGGCTCAAGTCATCACTGTGAAGTCGGGCTACGAAGCGCTCAAAACAATGGAATGCTTTGTTCCCAACGTGCTCATTACTGATATTCGGTTGCCTGATACAGATGGCTGGTCGCTCTTAGCCGAGGTAAGAGCTTTAGGGGACCAAAAAAGGATACAAGCTGTTCCTGCGATCGCCATCACTAATTACAGCACCAAGCTATTAGACCAACAAGTAAACAGCAAAGCGTTAGCTGTCGGGTTTCAGAAGTACTTTTCTAAGCCACTAGAGTTTAATGAATTTGTGATGGCTGTGGCTGAGTTAGCTCAACGTCAGTCCTACTAGAACGTCAGGCTTACTAACGCGATCGCGTTTTGTCATCGTCTGCCCAAGAACCAAATCAATAAAGCAATCCCCAACCCAATTAAAATTGCCACCAGAATCAGCGTAGACCAAGAAATACCAACCATAGATCAGGTTCGCTTTTCGTAGCGTAACTGTGGGACAATCATATCTTTGCAAGAATCTTATGACTGCTGCGTATATTCAAGGCGAAACTGAGTTCAATACGCTTTTAGAGAGCGAGCCACTGTTGGTAGTAGACTGTACCGCTACTTGGTGCGGTCCTTGTAAACTAGTTGCCCCTTTAGTCGATCAACTGGCAATAGATTATAGCGATCGCGCGAAGGTCTGCAAACTAGACCTTGACTCCAACAAGGACGTGGCTAAGCGGTTTGGCATCCGCAGTATTCCTGCCATCATGATCTTCAAGCAAGGCGAATTAGCAGAAACGCTAGTAGGCGCTAAACCTTATGCAGAGTTCACTAGCGCTCTAGATAAATACCTTGCTTAATCTTAAAAGCTTAATCTTAAAAAGATAAGCACTTTTGCGTAACTACAGAAGACGTATTTGGAAGTAGAGAGAAAGCTTAAAACTCTCTACTTCCCTTCATTAAAATGTCACAGAAACTTTTTATTTGAAAAGCGATCGCTTTACAGGTAGCTAAATATAGCTAAATTTTAGCGATCGCTTTGGCGCTTGAATTAGCAGATTGAGGATGAGGTAAGACCTCTCTGCTGTGCTAAGCCGATCCTAATTGAAGTAATTGAAATACTCTTAACTTCAGCTATTGAAGATAGCTAAAGATACTCTTTGAGCAGAACTATAAGAGCAATTTTTCAGTATTTCATCAGAGTAATAGAAGTACTAATACCAATTCTCCAAATTCTATTTACAGATATTCGTAGAGGCGAACGACCGTTCGCCTACAGCCAAGCATTTGTAGCCTGATTTTCAGGAATTGGTATAAGAGCAGCAGGCTGGAAATAATTAAACCTCACCATTAGCGGTTACCTGTACTAATTTGACAACTTCATTTTGGCCGATTCTGGGCTTGAGTTAAGTCGGACTGCATCGCTAACCACAGTCACTATCTATGTCTTTAGATAGGCTGCTGCCTATATCATCTATCCCTGTAGATTAGTTAAGTACTTACTGCTTATTGTTAAATTGTCGCTAACAACGCTTGGTTTTAGAGGGTGTAAAAAGTTTTGCTTAAAGCTGTATAAAGCAATATTTTGGGTGCATCTTCTAGCCAGGCGTTAAACGAATTTTATACAGTTTTTGACACCAAAAAGGAAGCAGTTGTAATGGCAGACAATTATCAATCTGTAATTCAGCCTGAGGAGAATATTTCTTCTGTAGGCACCGCACAACCCTACGCTGGCACAACAGAAAGAAGCGCAGATTATAGAGCAGTTGAAGTGCCAAAAGAGCCAGTCACCTATAGCCCTTCCACGGAAGCCAAATCTGTAGATAAAGCAATGAGTCCCGCCTTGTCTAGAGCTTTAGTAGGCGGACTAATTGGTGCGACATTAGGCACATTGGCTGGCGCTTTGGCAGGTAGAAAAACCTCTGAAGGTGTTAATCATGCCATCAAAGGCGTTAGTAATGCTTTTAGGACAATCGGTGAAGGCTTAGGTCAAACTGCGAAAGGCGTAGGAGACGCAGCCAAGAGCGTCGGTGAAGGTGTAACTTATGCTGTGGTTGGTGGTAGTTCCGATGCAGCCAAAGGTATTGTTGAAGGCGCTAAGCAAGCAGGAATGGCGACAGCAAATGTAGTGCAAGCAACAGCAGAAGGCGTTAACGAAACGATTCAACGCGCAGCACATTCCATTGAAGTTTCTAGTGAATCTGCTAAGCAATCTATTACTGATGTAGCAGAGCAAAGTAAAGAGATGGTTAAGGACAACGCAATATCCACAAGTCAAAAGTTTGACAGCGTTGAAAGTGGATATGTTAGCCCTATTGACCCAGTATTTGACCCCACTGCTAGTTCAGCTGATGCTTTTGATTCCAGCATTAGTTCAACTGGTATTTAGAACACCTATCTGAGACCTAATAGTAAACCGTTGTAATGAGCAACCAAGGAGGTGATAACAGTGACTAACAGCGATCAGCTTTTAACTGAAGAGGAAGATAGCACTAGCAGCTTAGCAAAAGTGATCATTGGAGCCTTAATAGGCGCTACAGTAGGCGGCATTGCTGGTGCTTTAACTAATAAGCGTGTAGTCAGTCGAATTAATCAGACCGTCAAAGATGTTGGCAATGCGGCTAAAGATGCGGCTAGAGGGGTCAACGATACGGTCAGGGGAGTTGGAGATGCCGTGCAATCAGTTGCTATGGGCGTGAATGATACGGTCAGCGATGTTGGAGATGCAGTTAAAGATGCGGCTGAGGGTGTGAACGGTACTGTAAAAGACACATTTTATTCTGTCAAAGGCACGGCAGAAGATGTTAACACCACCGTCAAAAGTACTTTAGACAGTATCAAGCACCAGTCTGAAGACATCATGGAATCTCCCAAAGATAGTATTGATGTGCCAGCTGAGGAAATGCTTTATAAGCTAGTACCCGTTAGCCCAAGTAAACCAGAGTCGTAAGTCTTTGATCTTGCGATTTCTGCCAGATTCCTATTTTGGCTAAAACACTTTTTTGAGCTTTGGCGTTTTAATCCGTTTTAAAAAGACTGCCTACTAACACTAAGTTGGTAGGTGGTTTTTGCAAGAAAAAGATACGAAGTTGAATCTGAAAACCCATAAGAAATTGTGATTTTATTCAATCCTAGGATTGATGAATATAGATTCTTTAAATGTTCTAAATGTTTGGTAGAGACATAGCAGTATCACACTAATTATTATGGGCTGGTTACAAAAGCTTTTTCTGAAAAAACAATTTCAAGAGCAAGAACAGCCATCCACTGATTCCAGAATGCGAGATTCTAAGATGGTGCAAGTCGTGGCAGAAGAAGTAATTATGGCTGTAGCACACTGGTTAACCGCTGTCGTGAATCGTAGTTTACAGCCTAAGCCTGCTCCTCAACCCAAAGTTGAAGAACAACCTGTGGTCAATAACACCAGTGAGACAGAGCAATTATTGCTGAAACTTAGCACCTTAGTAGAACGATTGTATGAACGCGATCAAGCAATGGCAGCTTTAGAAAAGCGGATTAATTCAATCGAGCAATATCTGGGAGAAAAAGGTGCTTTGGGACAGCATATGAAAGACTCTCGTCAGGCGATCGCTACTCTAGACAACCGCCTTGATTGTGTGGAAACTTTGACACAAGAAATTACACCTTCTTTAGAAAAAGCGGAACTAAATACCCAGCTAATTACAGTTTTAGAAAATCGCACTAAACTAGTGGAAAGCTTATTAGTTAGATTTAGAGTGGTGCCCAGATCGGTAGGAGGAAACTCTCAAGCGATCGCTCTATTGAAAAATCGTGTTGAAGCTTTAGAAGCTGCTCAAGATTCAAGTCACGAAAACAGCCATAAAAGCGTACCTATTACCAAAGTTTTCTAAAACATTAAATTCCTAACTTGATGAGTAGAGGTTTCTCAAATTCTAGAGGAGTCTCTATTTTTGTTTAGGCAAAGTTTAGGCGAAACCTGAAGTGCAAATAACGGTATTAGGCCTGAGCGATCGCCTTACTTTGGGTCCATAGCCCTGCAAAAGCCAACTTGTTAGGAGCCTATAATTTAGATTTGGGAATGATAGAGGCGTTGTGTCTTTAGAATCATTCTTATGTTTGATGAGCTATTCAAGAATTTGACGGGCTTGATTGGTTCTAAAGTGCAGGAAGCTGCCAAAGAGCTTGAAAAACGTCTCGCTGTTCCTGAACCCGCAGAACCATTTACCCTCATCCGCCAATTCACGATTGCTGATTCAACCATCACAAAAGGAGGCATTGCGATCGTTGGGGAAAGCTGGCGGCTTGAAGCCTATGAAGATAATTCCCTACGCCTAATTGACAACGAGCCTCTACGAAAGGTCATTTTGTTCGAAATCGCCGAACCTACTGACCCAGAATGTGTCCTTGCCTGCCGATTTCAAGCAAAGGCACTAAATACCGAAAAAGCAATCACAGTGAAGTTGGGTTTGTGTAAGCAAAGGCAAGTAGGCACATCGGCAAAAGCTTGGTCGAAAAGCGTTTCACCAACTGAAGATTTCCATTCGTTTGAAATTCGCGCTCATTTCAAGCAAGACACTACCCCTGCTAAAGTTCAGGTCCTTATCGACTTTGAAAGTAGCGGCATTCTTGAGATTAGGAATGTCGAACTCCTGCAAGCTCCCGTGAAATTGCAAGCGTAGTCGTCCCAACTAAAAAAGCACCCCTTTAACTTAAAGTAGGTGCTTTTTAGACCAAATCTATATCAGCTATTTACGTTGGTCGCTGAAATAAGGGCGAACGACGGGACTCGAACCCGCGAGTAGTGGAACCACAATCCACTGCCTTAACCTCTTGGCCACGCTCGCCATTGCGTTTCTAAGTATAGCACCCCTTTGAGAAAATTCTCCAGATCTGGGAGCAAAAAAACTGGATTTGCAATCAGTTAATCTGTAATGGGTAAATCGAGCGATTCACTCAGCACAGATCACGGCAGAGCAATTCTTAGCAGGGTTTTATGAAAGGTGTCAGGACAGCCGCATTGTTGACTGGATTGGTGGCTCTGCTAGGCGTGGGAGTTGGCTCAGCAGTAACTAATCCGAGTGAAGCGGCTTACAACAAGTATGCGGCTGAGCAGCTAGGCGCATATTTAAAAGATAATATTTGCTCTCAAGCTCCCACTGCCTTCGGCTTGCAAAAGCGCTGTCTCTCCTTAGCCGCCAACAATCGTGGCGAGATGGAGCAACTAATCGCTGAAAATACCCAGCGCCAAGACTATATCTTCTTTAGTACTTACCAAACTGATTTGTCGATCAATTCACTCCTGCCGCCTTATCTCTCGCTTGGTGGCTCTTTTTTGCCCGCTTACCGTTTTGAGACGGTCGGGGCATTCAACACTTTCTATATTCACAAAGCCCAAAGACGGTAGGGCGATCGCGTCAGCTAGCGGGTTGCGTTTAACGCTTGTAGTACTTGGTGGCTGAAGCAATATTCAAGAATTGTGAGAAATTGTTCTAGCAGCTCAAAAATCCTTTAGGTATAGAACATTACCTAATCCGCGATCGCCCATGAGCTACTGCCTGAATCCGGATTGCCAACGACCGACCAACCCCAGTGCTACTCAGTTTTGTCAGCATTGTGGAGGTCGCCTGTTACTCAGAGAGCGTTATCGGCCCCTCCAACCGTTAGGTCGAGGCGGGTTTGGTAGAACCTTTTTAGCCATAGATGAGGATCTCCCCTTCAAGCCGCTTTGCGTTATTAAGCAACTGCATGTGCCGAGACATACAGGCAGCCACTTCACAAAGGCAGTGGAGCTGTTTCACCGGGAAGCAATGCGCTTGCAAGAGTTGGGGGAATATCCTCAAATTCCCAGATTACTCGCCCACTTTGAGCAAGAAAAACGCCTGTACTTAGTCCAAGCCTGGATTAGTGGGCAGACCCTGGCACAGGAACTGCATGAACAAGGCAGATTTAGCGAGGGCAAGATTTGGGAATTGCTGCAAGACTTGCTGCCTGTGTTGCAGTTTATCCATCAGCACCAAGTCATTCATCGAGATATTAAACCTGCCAATATTATTCGCTACAACCGGACTCCAACGTTGCCACAGGGAAGCTCAGGCTGGTCTGGTTTATCTGCTTCAGGAATCGACCCAGCAGCTCGATCGCTGGTGGAGTCATTGAGCGATCGCAAATTAGTGTTGATTGATTTTGGCGTGGCAAAATCTCTAGCTAGCCCTACGCCTTGCACTGGCACGATTATTGGCAGCCCAGAGTATATGCCACCGGAGCAAATCAAAGGTAAGGTTGTGCCTGCCAGCGATCTTTACAGTTTGGGAGTCACCTGCATTCATCTGCTGACCCAAGTGCCTGCGTTAGATATGTTCGACATTGCCAACAACCACTGGGCGTGGCGCGATTTTTTGCTCAAGGGAACCAGAATTAGCGATCGCTTGGGGCAGATTCTAGACAAACTTCTCCAAGAGGCTATCAGTCAGCGCTATCAGTCAGTGGATGAAGTGTTGCAAGCTATCAATGCCAGTCAAATCACGAGTCAGCTTACCTCGGTTCAGGCTCGGGCTCTGCATCTATCGCCACTCACCTCGGCCTCAGCGCGATCCTCTGCGGTTACTCCAACTCATTGCCCTGGTCAGTTAAGCTCAGCCATCGGAGTGGACTATACAAAGTTGCGAGATTTGTTAGCCGCAGCCCATTGGAAAGAAGCTGACCAAGAGACTTGGGCTGTGCTCTGTCAAGCTTTAGGTAAGCCGTTGGGTCGCTATTTGCTGCCCGGTGACCTGAGCAAATTGCCCTGTGAAGACTTGCAGTCGATCGATGGCTTGTGGATGAAACACAGCCAGAGGCGGTTTGGTTGGACGGTGCAAGTCCAGGTCTATCAAAGTGTCGGTGCAGATTACGGCAGCTTTTGCCAACGAGTGGGCTGGCCTCTGCACAACTCCACTTCTAGCTATAGCAGCCTCAAATTCAACCGTTCCGCGCCGATCGGCCATTTACCTTCACGAGTTTGGGTAGGAGGCTCCTACTGGTGGCGACATATGGAAGCGATCGCGACAAAATTAACTGAATGTAGCCCTCAATCTGTGAAGAAAATTGGAGTAAACCCAGCTTGAGCTCCACCAGGAAAGTTGTAGAGATTATAAAATTCCAAATTTTATTTATGTGAATTAATCTCACTTAATTGAAGCTGAAGGTCTACGAAAATAAGGGCGATCGCGATCTGAGTAAAATTTTCTCCAGCAGAATTTCTAAGTGTATTGACAATCATTCCTAATAGAAATAGATCTCTATGTTGACTATCAGAATCAGCATGGTAAATTGAGCTTATTCACAGTCTTGAAGACAGTGACACGGGAGGGGAAACGATGTCTGAAACTCAAAACTTATTACGTTCTGTTGACCAGGTTTACGATAATCCAATTTTGTTGGAGCGGAGTGTAACTGTTCCTGTCTGTGAAGGGCTAAATATTGCCCTCGCAAGTTTCCAGGCGCTCTATCTGCAATATCAAAAGCACCATTTTGTCGTTGAAGGTGCAGAATTTTATTCCCTACACGAATTTTTCTCGGAAGGTTACGAAGCTGTCCAAGGCCATGCTCATGATGTGGGCGAACGCTTAGATGGTTTGGGTGGTGTGCCAGTGGCTAGCTTTACGAAGCTGGCAGAACTGTGCTGCTTTACTCCAGAGCCAGATGGGGTTTTCTCTTGCCGTCAAATGGTAGAGAACGACTTGCAAGCGGAGCAAGCCCTAATCAAGCTGCTGCGTCGTCAAGCAGGTCAAGCTGAAAGCTTAGGTGATCGCGCTACTCGCTACCTCTATGAGCAAATCTTGCTGAAGACGGAAGACCGAGCGTTCCACCTGTCTCATTTCCTGACTCACGACAGCCTAACCTTGGCCTTTGTTCAGGCAGCTAATTCGAGTAATTAAAGGTTTTGCCAAAAGGTTGTAAACCCAACTACACTTTTCGCTAAACTTCGCTGAGGTGCCATTAGGCACCTTTCTTTTTGGCCAGAAGTTCTAAATCTAAAAAAGTTGTAACTTTGACCAGAATTTTGCATTTTAGCTTGTTGTTTTCTTCAGCTCATCCATTTCAGTCACAACCCTAAGAAATTAGGCTGCGCTAAATTGTTTTACTCGCCGTTCTATTTGAGTGGTAGAAATTGCAGATTTGTGAGATAAACAGCGACTATTTATACAAAGTATTGAGATTGGAAAGATACAATTTACAAAGAAGACCTCTATCTTTTCGGCGCACTCTTGAACTTACCCTCTGCCTATTTGTTGGTGTTTCATGGTAGCCGTGATCCTCGGCCTGCGATCGCGGTGGAACAGTTAGCGCTATTGGTCAGCAAAGAGATTCAACAGCGCTATCACTTATGGGATGAGGGCCAAGATGTGGCACCGCGCTTAAGTTATGTTGGTAGCCCTTACTCAGCAGAAGGCTGGCTCACACCGACTGTTGCTTCAACTCCAGCGACTATTAGTAATCCACGATTGCCTTTAGTTGGAACTGCTTGCCTAGAGCTAGGCCCTCAGCCTCTACATCAACAAATTCAACAATTTGGCGATCGCATTTTGGCCTTAAAGCGGCAGCAAGTGCTTCAGATTGAATCTTCACTCATGCAATTAGTTCCCCTGTTTTTGTTGCCTGGGGTGCATGTGATGGAAGACATTCCTACCGAAGTGGAATTGGCTCAAACCGCTTTAGATTCACACCTTAATTTACAGATTTGCCCTTACTTGGGCACGCACCCGAACTTGGTGCAACTCTTAGCAAATCAGATGGCTGCGGCTAGCGTAGATGTTTGGATTTTGCTGTCGCATGGGAGTCGCCGCCCTGAGGCAAATGCGCCCATTGAGGCGATCGCCACACAACTGAAAGCTATGCCAGCTTATTGGTCAGTTCCACCCAATCTGGAATCGACTGTGGCTGACTTGGTGCAGATGGGACATCACCGAGTTGGCATCCTGCCTTATTTCTTGTTCGCTGGAGGAATCACAGATGCGATCGCTCAGTTAGTGACTCGGCTGTCTTGGCAATTTCCAGAGATAGAACTCACGTTGGCCGAGCCAATAGGAACCAGCCCAGCTTTAGCCTCCCTGGTTTTAGACCTTGCCTTGAGTACTGTCCCCAGCTAGCGATCGCCCTATGCAACTTGCTAGCAAATAGCAGGTCAAAATTGGGTATTTTTTGTATCAAATCTTTCAGTTTTGTGAAACCAACTCTCTTAGGCTGAAACATTGCCAATTCAGTTGGTGCACGATTTTCGGTTCCTCCTCTCCCCGCTTGCCTCAAAACTTCTATGACTGCTGAAGCTAACCTTGCGCCTGCTCCGACTCGAATCTGCCTCGGTAAAGTGTATCTAGTTGGGGCAGGGCCAGGAGACCCCGGATTGCTGACGGTAAAAGGCAAGACCTTGCTGGAGTGCGCCGATGTCGTCATCTACGATGCGTTGGTTAGTCCGCAGATTTTGGACTTGATTAATCCCCACGCTGAGAAAATCAATGCAGGCAAGCGGCGAGGGCGGCACTCCCTAGTTCAGGAAGAAACGACCCAACTACTAATTGAGAAAGCTCAAACTCAAGCCGTGATCGTGCGTTTGAAGGGAGGCGACCCGTTTGTGTTTGGGCGTGGCGGCGAGGAAATGGAAGACTTGATCCAGGCAGGAGTGCCTGTAGAAGTGGTGCCAGGGGTAACTTCTGGAATTGCTGCCCCTGCCTACGCTGGAATTCCCCTCACCCATCGATCGCACAGTTCTTCTGTCACCTTTGTCACAGGTCACGAATCTGCTGGCAAGTATCGTCCAGAGGTAAATTGGGCTGCGCTCGCCCACGGCTCAGAAACAATCGTGGTCTATATGGGCATTCACAACTTGCCCTACATCCTGAGCGAGCTGCAAGCGGCTGGACTGGGAGCAGAGACCCCCATCGCCTTAATCCGCTGGGGCACTCGTCCCGACCAAGAAGAACTGATTGGCACCTTCAGCACCATCGTGGCCCAGATGGAAGCCGCTGAGTTTAGTGCTCCGGCGATCGCGGTGATTGGCTCGGTCGTTAATTTACATGGGCTGCTTTCTGGTTCTCGACCTTCGGAGTTGGGGGTAAGGCGTGGGCTGTAATGAGTAATGAGTGAGAAGTGAGAACTTATTCCTCGTTGTAGCTAAATAGCGACTGCAGATAGTCTTGGAGCGGCTGCACAACCGACAATGGAAGAAGCGCATCCATGATTCGGTTTTGAGGGCTGGTTACTTTGGCTTCAGAAGTTAATTTACAGGTTGAACAGGCTGGCGAACGGCTCGATCGCTGGCTATCGGAGCAACTGCCTGACTTGTCTCGTTCGCGGCTGCAAAAGCTGATTGAGCAAGGCCAAGTGCAGGTAAATGGTCAAGTCTGCACCTCTAAGAAGGCTACTGTGCAGATGGGCGATCGCGTACAGGTCGAGATTCCTGAAGCACAACCGCTGGAGTTGCAACCTGAAGCCATCCCCCTTGATATTCTCTACGAAGACGACCATCTACTGATTGTAAATAAGCCTGCTGGGCTAGTGGTCCATCCCGCACCGGGACATGACTCGGGCACGCTGGTACACGCGCTGTTGGCTCACTGTCAAACTTTGTCTGGATTAAATACTCTGCCTGGAATTGGCGGCGTGCAGCGACCGGGAATTGTCCATCGTCTCGACAAAGACACCAGTGGCGCGATCGCGATCGCTAAAACTGACCAGGCCCATCACCACTTACAAGCCCAACTAAAAGCAAAAACGGCTCGCCGGGAATATCTAGCTGTGGTTTACGGTTCCCCCAACGCCGAAAGTGGCACCATTGACCTGCCCATCGGTCGGCATCCGGTAGACCGTAAAAAAATGGCGATCGTTGTGGAAGCAAAGGGAGGACGCCGAGCTGTGACCCATTGGCGAGTATTGGAGCGCTTGGGGAACTACACGCTGATGCACTTTCAGCTAGAAACTGGCCGCACTCATCAAATTCGGGTCCACAGTGGCCATATAGGTCATCCCATCGTCGGAGATCCGGTTTACAGTTCCCAGCGCCCTATCGGTGTAAACCTGCCAGGTCAAGCACTACATGCTTGGAAACTCCGATTGCAGCACCCTGTCTCAAATGACTGGATCGAAGCGACAGCCCCTCCTCCGCCTGTTTTTAAGACGCTGTTGGAAGTCTTAAAGAAACGAATTGCTTTACCAAACTTAAAGATTTAGTCGAAAATTTGCGTTACACATATCTACACAAGAGCGGAGTTTACAAGAAACAGCTCGAAATTTAGATCCTTTGCTATATCTAGTTTTGAGGTTTTATTAAGAATCTATAAAACTATTAACTGGTAGTGACTAAGTATAAATACTCTACAAAAATGTAACGAAATGTTTTGAATTTTCTGGTTAATGGTCGGCTGAAGCCTTTGATTGATAAGGATTTGAATTAATCGTTCGCATAGATTTGCTGGTTTTAATAACTTGTAATAAATAAAGCCTTTACCGCGGTGTATAAAAATAACCTGAAGGGTATAAACAACAGGCAAAAGTTGACCAAAGCGCCGAGTTATTGAGTTTTGAGTTCTCTCATACAAATATGAAATTTTCTCAGATTTCTTAAATTGCCTTTACTTTTACCGTCGGTAACGAGTTAGAGGGTGGGAGAGCTAAATAGTTTTGGTTGATGTCTGTTGCAACCTTTCTGGGCTACCTGAGCAGCTTCAAGTGGCTGAACTAACATCCCAGCTCTGAATCCAGATTCAAACTCAAGTCAAAATTAGGAGAAAAAGTCCATGTTAGATGCATTCGCCAAGGTTGTTTCTCAGGCTGATGCTAAGGGTGAATTCCTCAGCACCTCTCAGCTCGATGCTTTGACCAACATGGTTAAAGAAGGCAACAAGCGCCTGGATGTTGTTAACCGCATCACTGGCAACGCTTCCACCATCGTTGCTAATGCAGCTCGCGCTTTGTTCGAAGAACAGCCTCAGTTGATCCAACCCGGCGGTAACGCATACACCAACCGTCGGATGGCTGCTTGCCTCCGCGACATGGAAATCATCTTGCGTTATGTAACCTACGCAACCATCGCTGGTGATTCCAGTGTTCTTGACGATCGCTGCTTGAATGGCCTCCGCGAGACCTACCAAGCTCTAGGTGTACCTGGTGGTTCTGTGGCTTCTGGCGTTCAAAAAATGAAGGATGCTGCGATCGCAGTTGCTAACGACCCCAACGGTATCACCAAGGGCGATTGCAGTGCGTTGGTCTCCGAACTCGCTAGCTACTTCGACCGCGCTGCTGCTGCAGTTGGCTAATTGAGCCTCTGTTTCAACCAAGTCACGGAATACGTTTCTACAAAAACTTTGCAGAACAGGATATTTAGGGAGATACCGTAACTATGAAGACCCCCATTACCGAAGCGATCGCCGCAGCAGATACTCAAGGCCGTTTCCTCAGCAACGCTGAGATGCACCAAGTTTATGGTCGCTATGAGCGTGCCGCTGCTGCTATGGAAGCTGCTCGTGCTTTGACCAGCAATGCTCAAAAGTTGGTTGATGGTGCAGCTAATGCTGTTTACCAAAAATTCCCTTACACCACTCAGCAAGCTGGCAACAACATGGCTTCTGATGCTCGTGGTAAGTCCAAGTGTGCTCGTGACATCGGTTACTACGTGCGCATCATCACTTACAGCTTGGTAGCTGGTGGCACAGGTCCTTTGGATGAGTACCTCCTCGCTGGTCTAGATGAAATGCACCGGACCTTCGACCTCTCCAACAGCTGGTACGTTGAAGCTCTGAAGCACATCAAAGCTAACCACGGTATCACCGGACAAGCTGCTGTAGAAGCTAACGCTTACATCGACTACGCGATCAACGCTCTAAGCTAATTGAACGCATGGCCCGGAAAGATATGCAAGTGCTGGCGAGTGTTAGCAGTTGTTTATCTTCCCGGGCATTGTTTTTCTCAATTTGAATATAAGAATCTTCGAAAATCTTTTGTGTTGGGAGGGCATGCATGAGCGGTTTAGCAGCGTCCAATTTGGCGGCAGCAGGGAAGCTCGGTGTTTCTGCTTTTGATGCGACCAGAGTAGAATTGCGTCCAGACTGGTCAGAAGATGATCTCCGGGCCGTAATCCGGGTTGCCTATCGCCAAGTTTTAGGCAATGACTACGTGATGAAGTCTGAGCGCCTCAGTAATAGCGAGTCTCAACTCCGCCAAGGCAACATCACGGTGCGGGAGTTTGTCCGAGCGATCGCGAAGTCCGACCTTTATAAAAACAAATTTCTTTTTCCTAATTCCAATACGCGCTTTATTGAACTGAATTACAAGCACTTACTCGGTCGTGCTCCCTATTCAGAAGACGAAATCAATTTTCACCTTAACCTTTACAACGAAAAAGGTTACGACGCTGAAATCGACTCTTACATCGACAGTGCTGAATACGAAGATAACTTTGGCAACAACGTAGTTCCTTACTACCGTGGCTTCTCGGTTGATCCTGGTGTTAGAACCACGGGCTTTACCCGCATGTTCCGCCTTTATCGGGGTTATGCCAATAGCGATCGCGCTCAAGTTGCAGGTAAAGCTCCTCACGTATTCCGCGAGTTGGCTCAGAACCGCGCTTCTAGCATCGTAAAGCCTACGGGTGAAGGTAGCCGTAGCTTCCATAGCAGCGTTGGTGATGACACTCCCAACAAGGCATTGGGTGGCTCTTGGGGCGAAGGCGGACGGATTTATCGTCTAGAGGTGACAGGAATTCGCAACCCTGGATATCCAAAAGTCCGTCGCAGCAGTGTTGCTTATCTCATTCCCTACGAGCAGATGCTCCCCAAGATGCAGCAGATTCATCGCATGGGCGGCACAATTGTCAGCGTTACGCCTGCTTAAGGCTGCTAATCGCATCTTACTGAATTAAGTCTTTAAGAAAAGACGGTAATGGCAGGCATCAATTTAATGAGCTTGCCATTACTGCCTGCAATCATCTAGTTCAACTTCATAGGAGCTATTGTAACGATGTTTGGTCAAACTGCTTTAGGAAAAGCTTCTTTAAGCGATTCCGCTAGCCGCATGTTTCGCTTTGAAGTTCAAGGCTTGCGTCAAAACGAAGAAGCTGACAAGCTCAACTACTCGATTCGTCGCAGCGGTAGCACCTATGTAACTGTGCCCTACGGTCGCATGAATGAAGAAATGCAGCGAATTAGCCGTTTGGGCGGCAAGATTGTCAACATCACCTCGGTCTCTGCTTAGTTAGTGCCTATGGCACCAGGGAGTGAAGCTTTTTGCTCCCATTCGATTCACACTGGTTCGATTCACACTGGATTGATTTCGTCCCAGAGCTAATCTTCTAAGTTTTGATGAGGGAGTTGTTGCAATTATGTTTGGTCAAAGTTCCTTAGGAAGCAATACCTCGGTGGATGATTCTGCTAGCCGCATGTTTCGGGTTGAAGTGCGGGGTCTGCGTCAAACCTATCGCTCTAATAAGCTCAGCTATCCGATTCGCCGTAGTGGCAGTACTTACGTCACTGTACCCTACGGTCGCATGAGTGAAGAGATGCAGCGGATTAATCGTTTGGGCGGCAAGATTGTCAGCATTGAACCTCTGAACGCTGATCATCCTCAAGCAAAAGCAGAGGCGACGGCGGCACATCAGAATATTGAGGCGACCGCAGAAGCTGATAACGTGACAGCCGCACCCGTTGCCAAAGGTTAACTTGGGTGCCATTGTCTGTTCCCTGTTCCTGTGCTGAACCTGTTAGATTCATGTCCGAAACCAGCCTACAGCAGTCTTTTGAATCAGAGTCACAACCCACTGAGTCTTCTGGCGAAGCTTTAACTGTTGAGCAAGCGATCGCCAACCTCACTCATGAGGACTTGAGTCTCCGTTATTATGCTGCTTGGTGGCTGGGAAAGTTTGCCAAAGGCGAACCTGAAGTCGTTGACGCTCTGATTGCCGTCCTAGAGGATGAAGCCGATCGCACTGAGCTAGGAGGCTATCCACTGCGGCGAAATGCAGTTCGGGCATTGGGGAAGCTGGCAGACGACCGGGCCGTACCAGGATTGTTAGGTTGTTTAGACTGCCCTGACTATTATGTCCGCGAAGCTGCGGCTCAGTCTTTAGGCATGTTGGGCGATCGCACCTGCATTCCGGTTTTGATGTCTTGGCTAGAAGGCGGCGTGGCAGCGGTGCAACTGTTTCCAGGGCGACCTCACCTGACGCAACCTGCTGAGGCAGCAATGGAAACCTTAGAAGCCTTAAAGGTAACAGAGGCAGTACCGCTGATCGAACCCTTTCTCCAGCATTCGTTGGACCGGGTGCGGCATGGAGCAGCAAGAGCTTTATATGTGCTAACTCAAGATCCGGTTTATGGAGAACGGTTGGTTCAAGAGTTAGGCAATAGCGATCTGAAAATGCGTCGCATGATTTTGCTAGATATGGGCGCGAGTGGCTATTTGTCAGGAGCTGAGGCGATTGCCCAAGCTTCTGTGGAAAATAGCTTTAAAGTAATGGCCCTTAAAAGCTTGCTAGAAAACCATCTTAAGCAGCAGCTAGAGGCTGTCTTGGTTTCACCGTCTACTGAGCGAGTCATGAATTTGCTGGACTCATTGCTGTAGGCGGTTACGGATTTTGAGGTCATCAGCACTCAGTTCATTGAACTCCCTCAAAATCTATTGCCCATCTTCTTGAACTTGATACAGCTATGACCCATTCTGCTTGCGCTTCTGATCTGATTTTTGCTATCGAACAAGCGGCTACTCCCGCTAGTTTAGTGGTGGCAGTTCAAGCTTTGGCAGAAGCTCGTCTAGAGGCAGGCATTCCCACACTTATTTCAGCGCTGGGCTACAACAACCCCGAAGCGGCTGTGATTGCAGTGCAAGGATTGGTTGAGTTGGGAGAAGCAGCAGTTCAACCTTTAATTGAGCGGTTAGATGATTACAACTATGGCGCTAGGGCTTACTCATTTCGAGCTTTAGCCGCGATCGCCGACCCTCAAGCTTTAGACGTTCTCATTAATGCCGCAGAAACTGACTTTGCTCCGAGTGTACGTCGGGCAGCAACTAAGGGGATTGGGCAACTTCACTGGTCTCAACTTCCAGATGAACAACGCCAAGCAGCTCAAGATCGGGCATTGCAGTCACTGTTGGCCTTAGCCCAGCATCCAGATTGGGACATTCGTTATGCAGCGGTAGTGGGTCTCCAAGCTTTAGCCTCCTCCGGAGAGGCGACTGAAGTGGAGCTGGCTGCACGAATCTTAGCCCAGTTCAATCACATTGCTCAAACCGATGCCGACTTAGCTGTGCGTGCTAGAGCTGAAATGGCTCAGCAGCAACTAAACGCATTGAGCAATCAGTTGGCAGCGATCGGCTAGCGATCGGCTGTCATTTTTTGTTACTCGATACCTGTTCCTCGATACAGTGGTAAACGTTACCTATGTCTATTCCACTCCTTGAAGTTACACCCAAAACCCAGAATCAACGGGTTCCTGGTTTCGAGGTGCCCAATGAAGATGCTCCTCAGCCTTACCGCTTTAGGGAACCTGCTTCCCAGTCGGATGTGCAAGAGTTGATTTGGTCGGCCTATCGCCAAATCTTCAGTGAGCACTTAATTCTAGAAGAGTACCGTCAACTCGCCTTAGAGTCGCAACTACGCAACCGTCAACTTTCTGTGCGGGAGTTCATCCGTGCCCTCGGAAAGTCGGATGTCTACCGTCGTGAAGTTGCCGACACCAACTCGAACTATCGCTTGGTTGATATTACCTTCAAGCGCTTCTTAGGGCGGGCTACCTACGGCAAAGATGAGCAAATCGCTTGGTCAATTGTGATTGCCACACGAGGTTTGCACGGCTTCATTGACGCTGTCGTAGATAGCGATGAGTATCAGCAAAACTTTGGTGACTCCATCGTGCCTTATCAGCGCCGACGCATGGAGGGGAGACCCTTCAACTTAGTGACTCCTCGTTACAGCGACTACTGGCGGATCCAGAAGTCTACTTCAGGTAGCAGTAGTGCGTTTGCTCAAGGTCGGCAGTACCAAGCGGGCGATCGCGATCTGCAAGTCATTCGCAGAGGGATTCCGGCAAGCTTCTTGAATATGGCTCAAGGTATCTTGGTGCCTCAAATGAACTATCAGCGAACAACTGACCAGGCTCGGGGTGTCGCAGCAGCTTATACCTCCGGTCAGACTGCTTCTACCCATGATGTGCCACCACCCCCCACTGTGAAGCGGACCAATGTAGCACTGCCCTACCGTTATATTCCGACTCAACCCAAGGTCTAACTCAGTCCACGTTTCAAACTGATGAATCGGGGCGATCGCTTACAGGACTATTTAGGAGTTTACTGATGGCAATTCCTCTACTAGAGTACAAACCCTCTTCACAAAATCAGCGAGTTGCTGGTTATGAAGTGCCAAACGAAGATAATTCCGATATCTATAAGCTAGATAGCGGTAGCGCCAGCGATGATATTCAAGCAATCATTTGGGCTGCTTACCGTCAGGTGTTTAGTGAGCACGAAACCCTCCGCAACCACCGCCAAACGGCTTTAGAGTCTCAACTGAAAAATCGGGCGATTACAGTCCGCGATTTCATTCGGGGCTTGGCTAAGTCCGATGTGTATTGGCGGCTAGTTGTAGAAACCAATTCCAACTATCGCGTGGTGGAGTTAACCCTCAAGCGCTTGTTGGGCCGTGCTCCCTACAACAAAGACGAAGAAATCGCTTGGTCAATCAAGATTGCGACCCAAGGCCTGAGCGGCTTTGTGGATGCTTTGGTAGATAGCGAAGAGTACACCCAAAACTTTGGCGACAACACGGTGCCTTATCAGCGCCGTCGCTATAAAGATCGCCCGTTCAATTTAGTCACGCCACGCTACAACAGCTACTGGCGCGATAAGGAAGAAGGCGATCGCTACAAGTGGGGCGATGTGAATAACTTCTTGGAGATGGCGCGATCGCTCAAGCTGCCTCAAGCCAAGTTTGTGACTGTCAAAACCGCTAACATCCAGATTCCGAATACCACTCGCGACGCGCAGCCCACAGGCACCCTCGCTTCAATCAATACATCCGCTGGTTTTCCGATCCGCTAAAAGCGTACAATCCAAGAGAGGCGTGGAATTGTCAAATTCCTTTGGCGACGCAGTTTGCGGGTGATCCAGTTTGCACGCTCTAGGCATTGTAAGTTTTTAACTATTTTCATAAGGGAGATTCTGGCATGGCATTGCCGTTACTTGCATACAAACCAACTGCCCCAAATCACCGGGTTCGTAGCTTTGGTATTTCTGACCAAAACGAGGACACCCCTTACATCTATCGGACGGAGAACGTCAGCTCTCCCGAAGAACTGCGCCAGTTGATTTGGGCAGCTTATCGTCAAGTCTTTAACGAACAGTTAGTTCTGAGATTTAACCGTCAAGTGACTCTAGAAACTCGCTTGGCAAACGGCTCCATTACGGTTCGTGACTTCATCCGAGAATTGGCGAAATCAGAGCGCTTCTACACCTTGGTGGTAGGCGTGAATGATAATTACCGCTTGGTAGAAGTCTGCCTCAAGCGCTTGCTAGGTCGTGAACCTTACAACCAAGATGAAAAGATCGCTTGGTCGATCAAGATTGGTACTCTAGGCTTCCACGGCTTCGTTGATGCCTTAGTAGATAGCGAAGAGTACACCCAAAACTTTGGGGACAGCACTGTCCCTTATCAGCGGAAGCGGATGCAGAATCGGCCCTTTACCTTCCTGCCTCGCTACGGCGAAGACTATCAGGAAGTGGCTGGAACTGCTACCACCGACTGGCGCATCACCTTGGAGAAATTCTACACTCGCAAGTTCCAAGATCGGCAGTTGCCTGAAGGCGATCCTCGTCGCTTCCGGGATGTTGCAGCTGCGATCGCACCCAAAGGAAATTATGCACAGCGGATTTCTGCTTTTGACATTGACTACCTGAACAAGGTACCTGTGCGCGGTAGACGCTAAACTTTACAGCCCGCTCCTTGGAGTGGCTAACGAGTAATTTTTAACTGGGTCTAGTTACTGTTGACTAAAAACTTGATGGAGCCCGATCGCGGTTCCGTAAGTTCTCTAGATACAACAGTAGGTAGACCCAGTAGTTTTATAAATTCATGGGTGTAAAGTGTTGCACTTGTTCGCACTAGTTATTTCTAGGGAAACTCTATGTCTCGCCTGATTAAAGTTTTAGCGATTGATGGCGGTGGTATCCGGGGTGTGATTCCGGCGATGCTCCTAGCCGAAATTGAGAAACGCACAGGCCAAGCGATCGCTGAATTATTCGATGTCATTGCTGGAACCTCAACCGGTGGCATCCTAGCTTTAGGTTTAACTAAGCCCAACGCTAGCGGCAAACCTGCCTATTCGGCAGCTAATCTCGTACATTTATACGAAGCTGAAGGAGCACGGATTTTCCCCAAGTCTTCGCTGAGTAAAATACGCGGCTTAGTCAATCAAAAATATCCAGCAATCGGTATTGAAGCCGTCCTCAGGCAGTACTTTGGCGACACCATGCTGAGCCAAGCGCTAAAGACTGTTTTGGTGCCTAGCTACGATACTGAGTTGCGGCGTCCTTATTTTTTCAAAAGTCGCAAAGCGAAGGCAGATAGCGATCGCAATTTTCCTATGGCAACTGTTGCTCGCGCCACCTCTGCGGCCCCAACTTACTTTGAGCCGCTACAAGCTAAATCGAATCAGGGTTTGGTGCCCTCCACCTTTATTGATGGTGGCGTGTTTGCTAACAATCCCGCCATGTGTGCTTACGTGGAAGCCAGAAAAAATCACCCAGAAGCCCATGATTTTTTGGTGGTTTCACTCGGCACAGGTGAACTAACCACTAGTTTCAACTATGCTCAGATCAAAAATTGGGGCTTACTGGAGTGGGCACGCCCTATTTTTAATATTGTTTCAGATGGCGTCAGTGACACCGTAGACTATCAATTACAAGAGTTGCTAGCTAACGAGGAAAACCCACCGCGCTACTACCGTTTTCAGGCTTCACTCCATGCTCTCGGTAAGCTCGATCGCGGTAACCACATCGATAATGCCAGCCCCGAAAATATTGCTTTCCTCAAGCGAATTGCTCAAAACACGATTCACAACAATGAGCGGGAACTGAACTCACTCTGTCACCAGCTAGTTGCTGGACTAGTCGTTAGCTAGCCTGCTTCACCAATCGAACAAGCTAGCTGAGGGTTAGTTGAGGTTGCCTTAAGCGGAGGGAGCTTCGTCTCTAGGAGCATCAGCAATGGCTGCTTCACTCTTGGCCTGTGCTCTTTGCTCACGTTGCTTGCGATCGGCGTTGAGGATATCTTCCATCGCTGCTTGCGCCTGAGCCATTTTCTCCAAATTGCTGCGGTATAGTTCCAGATCTTTTTGCACTTTATCCTCTGGCAAGTGCAGTGTGGCTCCTACTTGCTTCAGGAACTCAGTGCGCTGCTTTTCATCCTTCACCATTTCTGGGTCAGCCAACTCCAGAATCGTGAATAAGCCAATGGCAAACAAGCGACTATATTTGAACTTAGAACTGGCAGCGATCGCTTGCAGGGTCTCTTGGAGCGCTTGACCACCCTCTAGGCTGCTAAGTTGCCCAGTTGGGGAAATCAACTCTTGGGCCGATACCTGAGTCGCTAAGGTTTTTAATTGTTCAGCATCTTGACGATACTTTTGAGGGTCGGCTCCTAAAGCTTGACAAAGGGCATTGAAAATTGAGACTTTATCTTGCTCAGGACGATAGCCTTTCATAAAACGGTCAAAGGAAGACACAACCCCCAACGCGTAAATTGGGTCGTAGTGAAAGTCAACATTGACCGAAAGCAAGTGCATTTCTACCATCAACTCTTCCACCACTCGTCGATAGATCGAGTTGATGGGACGGGTATGAACCGTATAGAAGTTGCGCTTAGTATCGGAGACGGTGCGAACGTTATTCACAGGAAGCATTCAGGGGATCAGTAACTTCATTGTCTCGCTTGGCGGGAGGTTTGCCAAGGCAACAGCACGCCAATCAAGGATGGCTGTCTCTGTATTCTACAATTTGAGATTGCAGAGACTCGCCTACTCTGAAATTTTCACCTGAATGAGTGGCCTTAGCCTACTACCTTGGTGGTGAATTTGAGCACCACGACCAAGCGATCGCTGAGGCAACTTGATTTGTGCATCTGCGGTCACGGCAAGGTTCGATTAAATCAATATATTTAGCTAGCAATACCTCTAGGTACGCCTTCTAAAGCTTCTTCCTCAGTTTCAAAAATTTCAAAAACTGAGTCCATCATGGTGACTTCAAAGACTAGCTTGGCTTCTGGATGGACGTTACAAATACGGAAGCTGCCTTTGACTTTTTCCGCATCGCGCATTCCTGCAACCAGAGAGGTGAGACCAGAACTGTCAATAAAATTGACCTGGCCTAAATTCACCACCACATGGCGGCTCAATTTGGAAATACATTCCTGTAACTTTAAGCGAAACTGCCAGGCGGTTGTAATGTCTAAGCGTCCGGTGGGGGTTAAGACAATGACTGTAGTACCGTCTTGGGTTGTGTAAGTTCTCTGCTCCATTGGGATCGCTGATCCTCCCCTAGCAATAATGGGTATTTGGGAAATGAACTGGTGCTGGCAATAACTGAGAAGATCAGGAGCAGCCGCAACTTAAATAAAAATTGAGCTACTGATCCGTAGATTAGTGGGTACCAGCCATTGTTAAGCCTGTAGACTCCCCGAGTTAGACACGAGTTGCGCCTTATCTATAGTTGGCAGGTGGCAGAGGTTTATAACATATCGGGCAGAAAAATTTCTGGCGATCGCAGCCCTACCTCCCGTAGTTTACCTCAGCTCTCAGAGGCGGGAGAAAACCAGTTAACCCAGTCTTGCGGCTTAAGAAAGGTTTGGTACAGCTCGGCTTCAGGGGTGTTGGGTTCTGGTTCGTAACCATACTCCCAACGTACGAGGGGCGGGAGAGACATCAAAATTGATTCGGTGCGGCCATTGGTTTGTAAACCAAAAATGGTGCCTCGGTCGTAGACTAAGTTGAACTCGACGTAACGACCCCGACGATAAAGCTGGAAATTCCGTTCGCGATCGCCATACTCAGTCCCTTGTCTGCGCTCTGCAATGGGCACATAGGCGGGCAAGAAAGCCTGACCGCAGGACTGAATGAAGCTAAAAATTTCCTCCCAGCTACGGCTACCGATCTGACCTACTTGATTGCTATGGAGTGCCGCTGGGCCGTCTGCCGCTGGACCGCGATACAAGTGATTAGTGAGTCCATCTTGATAGTCGAAGAAGATGCCGCCAACTCCTCGCGTTTCTTGGCGATGATTTAAGTAGAAGTATTCGTCGCACCACAGCTTAAAGGTGGGGTAGTACTCAGGATGGTGAGCATCACAAGCTTGCTTCAGAGTTTGGTGAAAATGCACCACATCTTCAGCAAAAGGATAGTAAGGGGTTAGGTCAATGCCACCACCGAACCACCAAACGGGACCCGCTTCAAAATAACGGTAGTTGAGATGCACCGTGGGGATGTAGGGATTTCGGGGGTGCAGCACCATGGAAGTGCCTGTGGCATAAAACTTGTGACCCGCCGCTTCTGGTCGTTGAACCAGCACGGAGGGAGGGAGATGAGTACCCCAAACTTCAGAAAAGTTTACGCCTCCCTGCTCAAACACTCTGCCTTCTCGCATCACCCGCGATCGCCCGCCACCGCCTTCGGGCCGTTCCCAGGCATCTTCCTGAAACGTTGCTTGCCCGTCTAGCTGTTCCAAACCTTGGCAAATTTGATCTTGCAGGTCTTTCAAGAATTGGCTGACCTGCTGCCGTGAGTCAGTAGGAAGGGTCAGTTTAGATGCAGTTGCCTCAGGAGTGGAAGAAGTAGTCATAACCTTCAGTGCAATACCGTTAAAAATTTTGGCTGGCGTGCTGGAATCTCAACAGAAGTTAAAAAATGATCGCAAGCCCGAAGTTTAACTGGGCTTAGTTAGGCTAAGTGAAATGCATCAAGACCGAGTTTCAAGGTCTTCCAGTGCGTAAACTTCTATAGAGTTTTATCGAGAGAATCGCAAAAAGCTTAACAGATAGCCGCACAAAATTGGCGAACTTGATACGTTTTTACAACATTATCTAGCAGTCTAACTTTTCCCTAGATTACTCTGAAACTTATTCTCTGCGGTTGGATTAATGTGAGGGCGCGAAGGTCGTTGATTTTGCCTGCTAGACCTCAGTTTAAATGGCTTAATCACACACAAAATCTGTGGCGTCGTTGATCTATCTTTAGTGCGATCGCACCTGATTGTGACAATCGTTATGATGGCTGATCCGAGATGAGCGATCGCAATTGTTAGGATCGAGCTAGGCAGCGATCGCGCTATCCCAACCTGTTGAAGTGACTCGATGCGGGAACAAAAATGGCAAAATTTTTAACTAAACTGCGACTTCGGCGTCATCGGATCAGGTTTCAGTATTCTTTGGTGAGAACTTATCAAGCGCTCAGTACGGCTTCTGTAGAAGATCTATGGTGCAAGATTGGTGACCTCACCGATGTGTCTTGGCATCCTTTACTGGCTAGCACTGATGTCCCGCATGGCTTGGTCGTGAAACCAGGGCTAATTTATCGAGCCGTGACGCGTTTGAGCCCCATTCCAGTTCGGATTTTTGTGGAGCGGGTGAATCCAGGAGAATTACTCAGCGTCCGAATTTTAGCAATTCCTGGGGTGGAAGAACGTGTTACTTACCAGGTTGAATCAACGGTTTGTGGAACCCGTGTATCTTATTCAGTGACGTTGCGCGGTTGGCTTTCCCCTTTAATTTGGTCCTTGACTCAACCTTACGCAGCTAGGGTGGCAACAAAATTAGTGCAAGCGGCAGAGCAAGCAGCCCTATCCACAGTGCCAGTTGATGCCAGGACGCGATCGCCCGGAAATAGTTGTTTTGATTTTTGATAGGCGATTCGGCAGTCGCGATCGCCTACAGACACGAATCCACCCGCGGTAACGGTAAGATTGCACTAGAGGACAAAGCCACTTACCTTATATCCTCCCGTTGCAGTTAGGGTGGAGAATTTATAATCTCGTATGCTTAATGCTGATTCAGTTCTAGAAGTTCTGCGCCCCGTTCAAGACCCCGAACTTCGCAAGAGTTTGGTGGAATTGAATATGATTCGCAACGTCGCGATCGCAGATGGCACCGTTAGCTTTACCTTAGTGCTCACAACCCCTGCTTGCCCCCTGCGCGAATTTATTGTTGAAGATTGTCAGAGAGCAGTCAAAACTCTACCTGGAGTTCAAGAAGTCAAGGTAGAGGTTACTGCTGAAACTCCACACCAAAAGTCGCTGCCCGATCGCACTGGCATCGAGGGTGTAAAAAATATTGTTGCGATTTCTAGCGGTAAGGGTGGTGTTGGCAAAAGCACCGTGGCTGTGAACGTGGCAGTAGCCCTGGCCCAAGCGGGAGCCAAAGTAGGACTGATCGATGCAGATATTTATGGTCCCAACGCTCCGACGATGCTAGGTCTAGCTGATGCCCAAGTGATGGTCTCTAAAGGCCCTCAAGGAGATATTCTGGAGCCTGCCTTTAACCACGGCGTTAAGCTGGTTTCAATGGGCTTTTTGATTGACCCTGACCAGCCTGTAATCTGGCGGGGACCAATGCTGAATGGCATCATTCGGCAGTTTCTCTATCAGACGCAGTGGGGTGACCTAGACTACCTGATTGTGGATATGCCACCTGGGACGGGGGATGCTCAACTGACACTGGCGCAAGCGGTACCGATGGCTGGAGCCGTGATTGTCACGACGCCGCAAACGGTCGCGCTATTAGACTCCCGCCGGGGCTTAAAGATGTTCCAGCAGATGGGAGTGCCTGTCTTGGGCATTGTAGAGAATATGAGCTACTTTATTCCTCCTGACATGCCCGATCGCCAATATGACATTTTTGGTTCAGAAGGCGGAGCGAAGGCGGCTCAGGAACTGGGTGTACCTTTGCTGGGATGTGTGCCGCTAGAAATTCCGCTCCGACAAGGAGGCGATCGCGGCCTACCAATTACAGTTGGTGATCCTGAATCAGCCTCAGCCAAAGCTTTAAAAGCAATTGCTCAACAAATTGCGGCAAAAGTTTCTGTCGCCGCGCTGGCATCAGCGTAATAGATGTTTATGGTGATTGGGACAACCCAGTTACCTCCCTAACAGCTTTCGACTTAAACTTGACCATTTGCTAGAACATGTTGCAGAAATCGCTAGCCCGAATTCGCTGGAAATCTTTAATTCAACCTTGGCAAGAGACTGACGGCTGGTTGTTTTTCCTCCCTATTGGTCTCACGTTCCTCGGTGGCGTGATGATTTATAGCACCGAGTTGAATCAAGGCTGGACTGACTGGTGGCAACACTGGTTGATCGGCGGCATTGGGTTAGTGCTGGCGTTAATAATCTCTAGGTGCCGCTACGAAAACTTGTTGCAGTGGCGTTGGGTGATTTACGGCATCACCAATGCATCTCTGCTAGCCGTTATGTTTATCGGCACCACAGCGCTGGGAGCCCAGCGCTGGATTACGATTGCTGGTTTTAACATTCAGCCGTCTGAGTTTGCCAAGTTAGGCATGATTATTACCTTGGCGGCCATGTTGCACGGGCGGACTGCTTCCACCCTGACTGCGGCGATTCAGACTTTAGCAGTGACGGCGCTGCCTTGGGGTTTAGTATTTTTGCAGCCAGATTTGGGTACGTCGCTGGTCTTTGGGGCAATTACCATTGGTATGCTCTATTGGGGAAACGCCAATCCTGGTTGGCTGGTGCTGCTGATTTCTCCAATTGTTTCGGCCATCCTGTTTAATGTCTTTTTCTCTAGTTGGTTGCTGGGTTTGGAGCTTATCTGGGTGGTGGCGATGGGGGCGATCGCCTGGATGACCTTACCCTGGCCTAGGCTCGGAGCACTAGGGGCAGTGGCTGTTAACCTGATCTCTGGAGCGCTAGGGCATGTTCTCTGGGGATTGCTCAAGGATTACCAGAAAGACCGCCTAATTTTGTTCTTAGATCCAGACAAAGACCCCTTGGGCGGCGGCTATCACTTGATTCAATCTCGAATTGCGATCGGAGCGGGTGAGTGGTGGGGCCGAGGGTTTATGAAAGGCACTCAGACGCAGCTCAACTTCATTCCGGAGCAACATACCGACTTTATCTTTTCTGCGATTGGCGAGGAACTTGGTTTTATTGGTTCTTTTCTGGTGTTGCTCGCTTTTTGGTTGGTCTGCCTGCGGCTGATTATGGTGGCGCAGAATGCCAAGGACAACTTTGGTTCGTTGCTAGCAGTGGGTGTGTTTTCCATGCTAGTGTTCCAGGTTGTCGTGAACGTCGGGATGACCATTGGCTTGGCTCCCGTAACTGGAATTCCCCTGCCTTGGATGAGTTATGGGCGATCGGCCCTCTTAACCAACTTCGTCGCGATCGGCTTGGTGCAATCGGTGGCAAATTACCGCCAAAGGCTAAAGTTCTAGAGCGGCAGAATTAGGCTAGCTGCTAGTACTTTACTCAATTGGATTTGTTGAGTGGGCTTCGCCTAACCAACAACCAAAACTAACACGGTGAAATACTAGTAAGCTATTTAGAAGAGAAGCGACTCCAGTCACTCCATCCTATTCACTGAACACCTATTCACTGAACACTATGATTTTGCCTGGCTCAGCAGTTCGTGTGACCAGCACCTCTGATATTTACTACGGCTTCCAAGGTCTTGTGCAGCGTGTAACCGATGGCAAGGCAGCCGTCTTGTTTGAAGGAGGTAACTGGGACAAGTTGGTTACGTTCCGCTTATCGCAGTTGGAATTAGTAGACGCGACGGCAGGCCGTAAGAAAGCGAAGTAGCACCTATGCGGTTGCCCCTACCCCAATTTGCTCACCAAAATCGTCCACCGAATCACATTGCTGAAGTGATTGAGACGGCAACGACGGAGTTTTTGGCGCAGTGCTTAGAACCGGAGGACTTAAGTTTTCCGGTCATGCCGCCTTTTGGCAGTTGGGTACGCTCTATTGATGAAGAGTCGGGGAATCACGTTTATGCTGTGGTGTATCATGCCACGACGAGCCCGATCGATTCAGTGCATCGGGCGCGGGCTTTAGGGTTGTCGTTACAAGATTTACGCGAGCAGCAACCCCAGATTTTTGCCATGCTGAAGACAGAGTTTCGGGCTGCGATCGTTGGATTTCGGCCCTGCGAAACTGGAGTAGCTGGGACACAACGCCTGAGTGAAACGATTTATCAGCACTTGCCGCCTCGACCGCCACAAATTCACCAAGCAGTATATGTTTGTGAATCAGAGGAAGTGCTGCACTTTAGTGAAAAGCTAGATTTTTTGCGAGCTTTGCTACAAGTGAATGGAGCTCCAGTCGATGCGTTAACTGCGGCAGCCATTCGAGAGATTTATCAATTACGCCAAGCCGATCGCACTTGGCTAGTGAACGCGGGACGCACTTTGAGTGTGTTACTCAAAGATGATTACGATCGCCTGCGAGTAATCTTGAGTCAGATCCACCTATAGGTATTTACTTCTTCTTCCTTTAGAGCCTTAAGGTTTGGAATGATGCGGACAAGTCAGCACTCAAGCAAGACTTTCCGCGTAATGCCTGAGAGCTGCTGGCACTCATTCACTTTAATGGACGCTCTATGGAATCGATTTTGAAATTTTTTGAGGAACCCATCGTTTCGTTTGCGGTTCTCCTAGCAGTAATTCTGACTGTACCTATCCTAGTAGAGCGGTTCCGGATACCAGGCTTAGTAGGGTTGTTAGCAGCAGGGGTGGTTTTAGGGCCGAATGGCTTGCACTTGCTGCAAAAAGAGTCAGAAACGCTCAGCCTGCTGGCGGAAATTGGGTTGCTCTATTTAATGTTTGTGTCGGGTCTGGAAGTCGATATTGAAGAGTTCCGCCGCAAAAAATATCGTTCGATTGGGTATGGTAGCCTGACTTTTGCCATACCCCTAATATTTGGCACGGTTGTAGGTCGCCTATTTGGGTTTGACTGGAACGCTTCGGTCTTGATCGGTTCGTTGTTTGCTTCTCACACTTTGCTGGCTTACCCAATGGTCAGCCGCTTAGGGGTGGTGTCCAATGAGGCGGTGACGGTGACGATTGGAGCGACTATTTTTACCGATGTCGGGTCACTGTTAGTTCTGGCAATTTGTATTGGGATTAATGCGGGTGATTTTACCGCTACCAAACTAGCAATCTTACTCGGCTCTCTAGCAATCTACTCAGTAGTGGTGCTGTTTGGGTTTGATTGGGCAGGTCGTCAATTCTTTAAACGCACTGGAGATGACGAAGGCAATCAGTTTTTATTCGTCTTGTTAGCCATCTTCCTAGCTTCTCTAGGGGCACAACTCATTGGGGTTGAGAAGATTGTGGGGGCTTTCCTCGCAGGTTTAGCAGTTAATGATGCTGTTGGTCAAAGCCCCGTTAAAGAAAAAGTGGTATTTGTCGGTAGCGTTTTATTTATTCCAATTTTCTTTGTTAACTTAGGTCTGCTGATTGATATTCCTGCTTTCATCGCCAGCATCTCCTCGATTTGGTTAACCCTAGCGATTGTCACTGGCTTAATTATTAGCAAGTTCTTGGCTGCCTATGGCGCAAAACTGTTATATCACTATAACCAAGACGAATTGCTCACGATGTGGTCGATGTCGATGCCTCAAGTAGGGGCAACTTTGGCTGCAACTTTGGTAGGCTATCGAGCTGGCATGTTGACTGAAGGCGTGCTGAATAGCGTCATTGTATTGATGCTGGTGACTGCTACGTTGGGTCCCTTAATTACGAGTCGGGTTGCTCCCAAGCTGATTACTTCAGACACGACATTGGAGCCTGATACTACGCCCAGCAATTGGGGTGCTGGCACAACCGATCATCCTTTTACGGTGGTGGTTCCGGTTTATAACCCTAAAACGGAGCAGTATTTAATTGAGATGGCAGCGCTGCTGGCTCGGTATGAGTCGGGGCGGATTGTCCCTTTAGCGATCGCCACAGCTCAAGCCAACATGGATACTCCCACCATCGGTGCAGCAATGGAGCGCAGTGAAGCGTTGCTAGCCAATGCTAAAGCTGTCAGCCAAGAAATCGGAGTTGAGGCAGAGCCATTATTACGAATTGATGATGGAATCGCTCAAGGAATTAGCCGTGCCAGCCGAGAACAAGACGCCAGCCTCATCGTGATGGGTTGGGGACGGCGAACTGGGTTCCGGGCTCGTCTATTTGGGAATGTGCTAGACAGCGTGCTTTGGTCGTCCCACTGTCCAGTCGCAATTACCCGCCTGTTAAACTCTCCCAGCACCATGCAGCGCATTTTGGTGCCGATTGATAACTTGGGATCTGCGTCTAGCAGAACGGTGCAATTTGCTCAAATGCTAGCCGCCGCCAATCAAGCCACTGTGACGCTGCTCCATATCACCGATCGCCGAGCTTCGGCGGGCAAAAGAGCTTGGACTGAATCACAATTAGCGATGTCCGTAGCGAAATGGGCACCCCAACTGAAGCCAGAGATTCAGGTGGTGAGTAGTGATAATGTCGTGACGGCCATTTTGCAGGCTGCTAAATCTTGCGATTTGGTGGTGTTGCGATCGCTCCGCCGTCGGACTAACGCTGGACTCGACATTAGCGATGTCACCACTCAAGTCGCTCAACAATTGACCTGTTCTGTGGTGCTGTTAGGAGAACCTCAGCGATCGCAACCTGGTGTAGTAGTGAATCAGACTCGGGACCAGTTGGCTACCCAGGCTTAGATCAACACGAGGCAACAAGGGCTTAATACGGTCTTGGCTCGTTCGTTGAGAAGTAATTGGCCGTTTTCGCTCACACTGATATCTCTACCGGGTAAAAAGCCTTTACCGATCAGCCGTTGGTAGATCGCAGGAGAGGTGATGCTGCGGATTTCTGCCATCACATCGGCAGGAACTAAGTGTTCAACTGCCCAAAAAAAGGAATCAGTGTCAAAACTAATTAAACGCTCAAAACTGACGAGCAATACTCCTGCTACCTCTACAAGAGTTAATTGGCATTTTAGATTGGCTATGAGATCTCTACCGACGTGAGTGTTGCGGATCATCATAGCCAAAGCCATTCTTTCGATTTCTTGCTCTAACTTCAAGTCGCTCATGTTGGGCACTAAGTCAATTCTTAAGGAATTGTGATTTTGCCAAGTATACCTGAAGGTAGATAAAAAATAGCTCCCAAGATAGACGCAAATACTAGTATTTTTTAATCAATCTTTTATTTCTCTAAAAAAGAAATCTTTAGAAGTAGCTGTTCAATTTCTAGAAGAATTGCTGAGACTGCTTTTTAGGAAAAATAGCTCAATTTGTAAAGAAATAAAAACTATGGCACTAGTGGAATTGAAACCTTAAGAAATTGCATACCCAAAAATAAAGCTGCGATCGTTCCAGAAACGCAAATTTCTCCACCCCATATCCTTTCTGATAATTCTTCCACCGGGATTAAAACAACTTCAATGGCTTCAGTCATATCAAGGTTTTGTTCAGCAAAAACAAAAGCATTTTGCGCGAGAAATAAGTGAATTTGGTTAGTATCTTTGACGGGGTTATCGTGGAGCGTCGCCAGCTTTACTAAATGCTCAGCTCTATAACCTGTTTCTTCTTGCAGCTCTCTCTGGGCAGCAACTTCTGGGCTTTCAGTTTCGGGGTCAAACGTGCCCGCTGGGAGTTCTAATAAGATTTCCCTCACCCCGTGGCGATATTGCCGCACAAAGACAACTTCTTGGTTGGGCGTGATCGCAAGCACCAAAGCCACATCAGGTCGAACCACAACAAAATAGTCATCAATTAATTGCTGATTGCCTAGTCTCACGGTGTCTTGGCGGACTCGGCACCATTTGTGCTCAAAGACCATGCGTGAAGTTAAGGTCTGCCATTTGGAAATCGGCTGCATAACTTTAAGGTTTTCTGGTAGTTCTGGAAGGGAAAGAATGTAGGCAAAGAAAATAAGCAAATCTAGGCTAGATCTCCTGCTGCCATAAAATCTGCCCCTATTGGCAAGCCATGAATACGCTTGACTCAGTTTCAGGTAAAACTAGAGGCTGCGTCTGAGTGATTAGTACGTCCCCAGTAGAGTTGTAGGGATTCTGCTCAGACTCCGAAACTTAAGGTGTTGCCTTGTAGTCAGGTTTAAGCAGCAGTGACTTGAGTGTTAATCGCAAAGCTCGCCTAGATGGGTTGCTAAATGCGCTGGCTGCTGCAAATCACTAACCCCCTACATGTCCCCTACAGTTTTCTCGTGATGCAACGTCGTCTCTCTTCCATTAGCAAAGTTTTCATGGGTGCTACCCTAGCCCTACAACTCTTGCCCCCTTCTGCGATCGCGGCTCCTCCTCGAACCCCTGACCAAACTGTGACCTGCGAAGTGTTAGTTGCAGGAGGTGGCTTGGCGGGTGTCGCAACGGCTTACGAAGCTTTGTTGGCAGGACGCACTGTCTGCATGACCGAGATTACAGATTGGGTCGGCGGGCAAATTTCAGCTCAAGGCACCTCAGCGCTGGATGAACGGCAGACTCAGCGATCGCTCTTGTTCTATCCGCGCGGCTATCTCGAACTGCGGCAACGTCTAGAGCGTTATTACAAAGGCGATTTGAATCCGGGTGATTGTTGGGTAAGCGAGTCTTGTTTCTTGCCACGGGACGGCCACAAAGTTTTGTTCGATGAGTTGCAGAGTGCTGCTAAGCGTGGCAAGGGGACGCTGAAATGGTTTCCCTCCACTGTGATTAAAGAGTTAAACACAACTCCTGTCGGAGCTGGGCAACAGATTCAAGGAGCGATCGCCATTCAGCATCGGCCTGCTCCTAGTGCAAGTCCGCTCAATGCCTTGCCCCTTTCCCAAACGATTGAAGATGCCTATCGCTACGAAAACTCAGCCCAGTTTCAAAAAGCGATCGTGCGGTTTGTGCCAGCTCCAGCAAAACCGTCTAAATCTCAAACCACTCAATCCCCGGCTAATGCTCCGCAATGGTATGTGGTAGATGCCACCGAAACCGGGGAACTAGTAGCACTGGCTGATGTGCCTTATCGCTTGGGCATCGATCCTCGCTCTTATCTAGAACCGTCTTCCTCTAGTGAAGCGGGTGACCCCTATTGCACTCAAGGCTTTACCTACACCTTTGCAATGCAGGCCACGGAGCAACCCCAACGGCATACTGAGCCTGCGTTTTACCCCAATTACGCCGGGTACTACAGCTACGAATTGCCCCGGTTGGCGAGTTTCCCGCTTGTCTTCACCTACCGCCGGATTCTGAACCAAAACCCCACTCGCCAAGAAGTGAAGGTTCAGTCGAACACTGGCGCGGTTACCCCTGGTGATATTTCCATGCAGAACTGGACTTGGGGGAACGATTATCGCCCTGGCACCGCAACCGATAACTTTGTCTACACCCGCGATCAACTTGCCAGTACGGGGCAATTGCAACCAGGAGCGTGGATGGGTGGTTTACGAACGGAAAGTCTCCAGCGAGCTGAGGAGTTGTCTCAGGGATATTTCCATTGGTTAGTTGCGGGTACGACCGACTCTCAACTCGGAGCAGGCGTAAAACAACCGCAACCCAATCACCGTTACCTGACAGGATTTGATACACCCATGGGGACTGCTCATGGTCTGTCTAAGTATCCTTACATCCGCGAGGGTCGCCGGATTATTGGGCGTCCGTCTTGGGGGCAGCCTCAAGGTTTTACAGTTTGGGAGGTAGATATTTCTCGACAGGATTATTTCAAAGATGAGTACTACCGCAAAACACTGTCACCCCAGATGTATCGCAGCTTGCAAGCAACTTTGGCAGGCCTAGAAGCTACGTCTTTTGTAGGTAGCAAATTGCCGTCTGAAAAAGTGACCCGCCGGACGCGATCGACCATTTATCCAGACGCGGTTGGGATTGGACACTATGCGATCGATTTTCATCCTTGCATGACTCAGAGTCCGCCTGAGCAACCTGGCAATACCGAGCGAGCAGGAGAGCGACGTGGGGCGGGTAATGCCTACCCCTTCCAAGTGCCGCTACGAGCCATGATTCCACAAAAAATTGACAACATGCTGGTGGCGGGTAAGAGTATTGCCACTAGCCACGTTGCCGCAGCAGCTTACCGGGTACATTCATTTGAGTGGTCTTCAGGCGCAGCAGCAGGCACGACAGCCGCCTTTGCGCTCGAAAAGGGCATCATGCCTTATCAGCTGGTTGACCAATTACCGCGAGCAGAGCCACAACTCGAACTTTTGCAACGTCGGCTGGCGGAAAATGGCAATCCGATCACATTCCCTGATACTTCGATCTTCAATGAGAAATGGGAGGATTGGAAATAGATTTTTGACCTGGAGGCCGAAGCGATGGTAAGTCGCTAGAATTGCACTAGGATAAAATACGTAGTTTTGTTAAAAGTGTTTCCGGTAACGGCCTATGAATCTGGTACTTACGGCAGCTTCCCATTTTGCAGCCGTTGCGCCTACGGTAGCGCCTGAAAAAGCTGGTCAAGTTACCCGTCAAACTTACCCGAATTACAAAATCATTGTGCTGAATGACGACTTCAACACGTTTCAGCATGTCACCGAGTGTTTGATTAAGTACATCCCGTTTATGACTAGCGATCGCGCTTGGGAATTGACCAATCAAATTCACTTTGAAGGTCAGGCAGTGGTTTGGGTAGGGCCGCAAGAGCAGGCGGAACTTTATCACACGCAACTAAGCCGCGCTGGTTTGACGATGGCTCCTCTAGAAGCGGCCTAACTCAAACTCTCCGGTCGCTGCGATTTCCTCTATGCTGAGAAGTGCTGGAACTCGGCGATCGCAGCACACTTCAACTGGCAAAACAATGGGTAACCCCTCTCGCGGCAGGCTTGTTCTCAACCACTCCACCCACATTCCGGGCTTGATTCCGTTGTTGGAACGGCTGCTTCAGCAAGAGGGGATTCAAACGATTACTCCTGGTGTGATTGGTGCCGTACGAGCGCACTCTCCAAAGCTCAGACTTAAGATCTCTGTCCCGATTCGCGGCGGTTTTAAGGTGCTCGCCCGACAAGGTAAAACGGTACAGGAAGTGTTTATTTTGACGAGCTTAAGTCAGGAAGTTTTGGAAAGTGCGATCGCTACGGTTTTAGCGAAGTAACAGCCTTAACAAAGCCATTATTCTACTGAGCTAGTACTACTCAACCTGACGCAGTACGACGGCCAAACGATTTAGCGGCAAACTAATCATGCAGGCAAAAGTGAGTAAGTAAGAAATAATTGCCGTGAATTTCAGGCTTAGCAGCAGAACTTCCCAGTCAGGTAAGGCAAATTTCTGCACGCCCAAAGCGACGCAGTGAACAGCCCAGTAGGTAAAAATCATCAGCATCAGCATGCTTTCAGCTTGTTCAAAATCTTCCCCTTGATCTTGAGGCATGCCAACCAGCAAGCCGAGACCAGCCAGACAAGCAAAAAATGATAGCAAAACCAACCAGTCATGCCAGAGGAGCGTTGGCATCATTGTGTCCTTGATTACGCATTGAATCGAAAATTAGTCTAAAAGATTAGAGCTTTTAACTCACGAAAATATTACAAACTGCAATGAATTTGTGCGAGAAAGAATCTTGTTTCGCACTTTTATAATTCCCTATTAACTGCGAGAACTAAAGCAGATTAAAGCTTTAACCAATCCTTTCTAATTTGGGATCAATTTTTTAGTTAATTAAAGTTAATCAAGAAAAATGAATCGAAATTCACTTTGGCAGCAGGAGGGTAAAGTCAAATTTCAAATCGGCAATACTTTCTATCGCTCTCAGAGCCAAATTGGCCGAGACCTAGGGTTGTTAGCCGCTGCGATTTATAAAGCTGATACTGGAAAACTGCGAGTTCTGGACGTTATGACCGCTTGTGGCGTGCGGTCTCTACGGTATGTGCTAGAGAGCCAAGCAGATTGGGTTTGGGTGAATGATGCCAACCCAGAAGTAAACGTGACTTTAAGCCAAAATCTAGCTAGCTATTTAGAGCCAAGTTCTTATCAAATCACCTATCAAGATGCCAATCGCGTCTTTTTTGATTGCTATCAACGGCAAGACTACTACGACTTAGTAGATGTAGATAGTTTTGGCAGTCCTGCACCCCACTTCAGCACTAGTCTCTGGGCAACAAAAATTGGTGGATTGCTCTATCTAACGAGTACCGATGGACGCACCAGTTCGGGCCATGAACCTGAAAAAAGCCTGCAAGTATATGGGGCTTACGCCCGCTGGCATCCTGCTTTGCATGAACAGGGATTGCGGCTGTTACTTGGTAGTGTTCTACAACAAGCCAATAACAAGGGCTTAAGTATTCAACCAATTTTTTCGCTGTTTAATGGTCAGGTTTACCGGGTGATGGTGCGAGTTCTAGCCCATCCTAGTTCTGAGCTAAAACACTATGGATTTCTGGGCTACTGCCATCATTGCGGCCACTATGAAACCGTGTCTTGGCGTCAACTCAGCCGTGCTGTTTGCCACCACCACGCTTCCCCAGAACCACTCACCCTCAGCGGCCCAATGTGGCTCGGCCCCCTACACGATCGCCCCATGTTGCAACGAATGGAGCAGTTGGCCCAACAGTGGAATTGGCCAGAACGAGTGCAACTGCTACAAACTATGCAGGCTGAAGCAGACCTACCTCCCTACTTTTTCGGTTTAGGTGAAATTGGTCGGCGCGGCAAAATGGACCCACCTCCTCGCGATCGCCTGATCCAGCTACTTCAGGCTGAGGGCTACCAAGCCAGCCCCACTCACATTAATGCTCAGGCCATCAAAACCAACGCCGCGATCGCCGTTTGCATTGAACTAGCCAGGCAATGCCAATCTGCCACTAGTTCTAGCTCCTAGAATTAAAACAAAATAGATGCGATCGCCTTCGCTCAACATCATGATCTCAACTAAACCCAGATTTGAGAGCTTTGAAGAGTACCTAGCCTACGACGATGGCACAGAAAAGCTGTATGAACTGTTCAATGGAGAACTAATCGAGGTGCCACCCGAATCAGGAGAAAATGTAGCGATCGCAATCTTTTTACTGTTAAAGTTGGCAACGATCGTAGGTCATGCCAGAGTGAGACCTCACGGGCTGGAACTCGAAGTCCGAGGCGAGCCGAGAAACCGCTACCCCGATTTGACAGTGATCGGAGAGGAGCATGTTGAGCAGTTGAGACGACGCAATACCTTACGGTTTGATATGGCTCCTCCCTTGCTTGTGGTTGAAATTGTCAGCCCCGGAGAGTTGCAGCGCGATCGCGACTATATTGCCAAACGGATGCAATACCAAGATCGGGGCATCCCAGAATACTGGATCGTAGACCCGCAACTACAAACAGTGCTGGTTTTAGAACTAAGTGGTGATGTCTATACAGAAATTTCCACGCTCCAGGGTGAGGATCAGATGCGATCGCCCCAGCTTGAAGAACTAAATTTAACAGTATCTCAACTGTTTACGGCAGGTCAGTGAGTTAAGTGAGAGGCGATCGCTACAGCAGTTCAGTCGCTACGAACTTGGTTTCAGGCATTCAGGTAGCTACCTTAGCTTCACAAGCGCCAATACTCACCCAACTGCTAGAACCATCAGCCCAATGTTCTTTTTTCCAAATGGGGGCATTGTGCTTCAGCGTATCGATCGCGTACTGACATGCCTCAAATGCCTCAGTGCGGTGCGGACAGCCTACAGCAACAAGAACGCTGATTTCTCCAATTCCTAGCTTCCCAGTGCGGTGATGAATCACCACCCGCGTTACGTCTGTCCACTTCTGCCGAATCTGGGTGGCAATTTGCTTAAAAACCTCGATCGCCATTGGCTCATATGCTTGATATTCCAATGCAACCACAGGTTTGCCATCGGTTTGGTTACGCACCATCCCACTCATCACCACGATCGCTCCGTTGGCAGCATCGTCTGCTAAGCGATACACCTCGTCTAGAGATAACGGTGCAAACGCCATAGCAAAACTGTCTCGCTCGTCTAGGGAAGTGGGGGCAGAAATGGCTAGGGTGGTAGCAGCATCCATTGGCATCAGCTTTGTAGAACGTCCTGCCTCCATTGTGCGGATCTTTGCGTGAAACAGAGAAAATTTTGGATTGAGATTGCAGAATTTCTCCGCCGCTCTCTCCAATCCAAACGTCTTAAGCTTTGCCGCTGCCCATCAAGTACAACAAAGCCATTCGGACAGCTACGCCACTGGTGACTTGTTGCGAAATTAAGCTGAACTCTGGGTCGTCCATCAAGTCGGAGCTAATTTCTACCCCCCGGTTCACAGGGCCCGGATGAAGGACTTTGACATTTGGCTTGCAGAGCTTGAGGCGATCGCGAGTAATGCCGAATTGTTGATGGTACTCTCGCAAGCTAGGCAACAAATGCTGGGTCATGCGTTCTTTTTGCAGCCGTAGCGTCATGACAAAATCAGCATCTTGCAAAGCGGGCTCTAGATTCCAGTGCAAAAATAGCTTGCCCGCTCGGTCTTTGCCACAGTCAGCAAACAGTTGGGGCAGAAGCGTCGGAGGTCCAGCCAAATGTACTTCTGCGCCACTGGCCGTTAAGCTCCAGATGTTCGATCGCGCCACCCGTGAATGCAAAATATCTCCGACGATCGCGATTTTTTTGTCAGCCAATAAATCTAAGCGGGGTCGTTCTGGATCAAGCAGGGTACAAATTGTGAATAGATCGAGCAGAGCTTGGGAGGGATGCTCATGTTGGCCATCTCCGGCATTTAGCACCCCAACTAGCGAGGCTAATCGGTCCATCTCATCGGCGATCGCTTGGGGTACGCCTGCCTGCTGATGACGAATCACCATCAAATCAGTACCCATCGCCAAGTAGGTTTTGGCCGTATCGAGAATCGTTTCTCCTTTTGTTAAAGAAGAATTTCCCGGAGTAAAATTAAGAGTATCAGCGGATAAACGTTTGGCCGCGAGCTCAAAACTACTCCGAGTGCGTGTAGATGGCTCGAAAAACAGGTTAGCAACTACCTGCCCCTGAAGAGTTGGAACTTTCTTGGTTCGCCGAGATAAAACCTCTCGAAAACTGGCAGCAGTTTGTAAGACTGTGTCGTACTCTGCGGGAAAAAAATCAATCAAAGAAATGACGTGACGGCGAGTCCAAGCTGTAGTAGCCATGCTGGTGATTTAGCCCGATAGTCTCAGGTTCCAACTTTAAAACTTTTACGGAACCATTAGACCAATCAGCCGATAAATCAGCCCCAATTAAAGTTACTCAAAGTCAACGAGCACAACCTTCCAAATCGGTCCTGTAAGCTTCGAGCTTCGACCATTGCGCTTTAGCGGATTAGATTCAGCCATCTAGCTAAGGTAACTCTCCCCTCAAATGGGCACTATATACGGGTATGTACGGAGTCGCTACAGGTTTAAACCGATGGGTGGCATGCCATTTGTTTAGCCTTCATTGATCCAGGCTGGATAGACAGGTCCGCTAGATATGTTGGCGAGATCTAGAGACTTGTCTCAAGACAACCAATCCCACGGCTTTAGCAAAGCACTACTTCTTCAGGAACCATAAAAATTCATGAAAGCTGCTTGTCCAGATCATGAGACAGAGAGACTACAGTCTCTTCAGCAATATCAGATTTTGGATACAGAATCTGAATCTACTTTTGATGAACTAACTAGCTTAGCTGCCCGCATTTGCAGTACGCCAGTTGCTCTCATTAGTCTCATTGATCGCGATCGCCAGTGGTTTAAGTCAAAGGTTGGTTTGTCCATCAGCGAAACTCCGCGAGATCTGGCATTTTGCGCTCACGCAATTTTGCAAAATGACATCTTGGTCGTCCCCAACGCTTTGTCAGATGTCCGCTTTGCCCAAAATCTTTTAGTGATTACGGAACCCTATATTCGCTTCTACGCTGGGGTGCCGTTAACGACTCCTGAAGGCTTTAACTTAGGAACGCTTTGTATCATTGATTATGTTCCTAGAGAGATAAATGTTGATCAGCTCGAAGCCCTGCGGGTTCTGAGCCATCAAGTAGTAGCTCAGCTAGAACTCAGACGTCAGCGCTTAAGCCTGAGTCAAGCCAGTCAACTACCGCAGGCAAGCGAATCTCTAGGGTTGCGAACCAGTGAAGACATTCAAACTCATATTCAAACGCAACTAGGCTTTGTACCACCCTTTTTTGGTCCCGCTCAGACCTATCCTCAAGTCCTAGAAAACCTATGGCACCAGACTCAGCTAGCTTATCTAGGTAATCCTTTATCGCCAGTATTCAAAGAAAAGCTCTCTGCCTATCTTTCTCGTTATTGCGCGATTCCTTACTGCATGATCTGCCATAGCTGCTCTTTGCGTCCTTTGGGAGTAGAAGCTCAGGAGGTCCTAGCTTTGTTGGAAGCGCCACCTCCTACGGAGCTAGAGGTAGACGACCACCTCACCTTATTGTCGGCTCATCCCGAAGTGCTGAGTGCTCTATCCGAAGGCGACAGAGCTGTAGAAACAAGTTTGCTGTATTGCTCTATCTTTATTTTTCTCAATTCCGAGGAAGCAGAGTTTTGTCGGCAGGAGCTACGTCGGATGTTAGGGCTGGAAATGTACCAGCACTTAATTGCCTTTATCGCCTATGTCAAAACCTGCCACATGTGGATGGAGGCCCATCCTGAGGTGGCTTATACCAATGATGCGCGGGTTTTGGGGCATTTTCAGGCTTTATTAGAAGAAGCGCCTAACTTAGCAGATTTCTTTGAGCACTACCGAGAACGGGTGCAACAAGAACAACAAAATTGGGTAAAGCAGCAAGCGGCGATCGTGGCTCATAAGCAGCAGGAACAAGCTCTACGCCAAGCAGCGGTAGAAAATTTGCGTTTAGCTAGGGCGATCGCGGCGGTGACTGATGGAGTACTGATTACTGACCCGCATCAAGTAGACAATCCGATCATTTATGTCAACTCTGCTTTCAGTCGCATGACGGGGTATGAACCCGAAGAAGTGATAGGCCAGAACTGTCGGTTTTTGCAAGGTCCAGAGACTGACTTGCAAGAGGTGGCAAAAATTCGTCAGGCGATCGCAGCAGGTAAAGAAGCGCAGACTACTTTGTTGAACTATCGCAAAGATGGACAGCCCTTCTGGAGCGAACTCCGCATCTCGCCCATTTTCTCGGAGTTAGGAGAACTGCTTTACTTCGTGGGGGTTCAAACGGATGTAACACCACGTAAGCAAGCGGAAGAAGAGCGGCGTTGCTTCTTGGCCCGCGAGCAGACAGCGCGAGCAGAGGCAGAAGTAGCGCGTGAGCGAATGACGAATATTTTAGAGAGCATTACAGATGCCTTCTTCGCCGTCGATCATGAGTGGCGATTTACTTACATCAACCCGCACGCAGAACGCTTATTGCAAAAGGCTCAACACCAACTATTAGGGCAACGCTTGTGGGATGAGTTTCCTGAAGCCGTTGATTCAACCTTTCAACAGCAGTATCAGCTAGCAATGACGAGGGGAGTGAGTGTTGAGTTTGAGGGACTCTGCCCCGCTCTAGGGGCATGGTTTGAGGTGCATGCCTACCCGACTCAAGATGGTTTGTCGGTCTATTTCCAGGACATCACCGCCCGAAAACAAGCCGAGCACAAACTCCGAGAACAAGCAGCATTTCTAGAAGTTGCAACCGATGCCATTTGGGTGCAAGACCTCAACAGTGAAATTTTGGTCTGGAACCGAGGTGCTGAGACTCTGTACGGTTGGACAGCGGCAGAAGCGATAGGGCAACCTGCCAACCAGTTCTTGGCTAAAGAGACTTCCTTGCAGCTAGAAACAGCTTGGCAGCAAACTCTAGCGAAGGGGGAGTGGTATGGCGAGCTACACCAGGCTACCCACGATGGCCCCGAGGTCGTGGTGTCTAGCCGCTGGACTTTATTGCGAGATGAGCAAAGTCAGCCTAAATCGATTCTGGTCGTGAATACCGATATCACTCAGAAGAAGCAAATCGAGGCTCAGTTTCTCCGAGCGCAGCGCATGGAGAGTATCGGCACCTTGGCAGGCGGTATTGCTCATGACTTGAACAATGTGTTGGCTCCGATTTTGATGTCTACTCAATTGTTAGAGCGCAAAATCAAAGATGAACAAAGCCAACGCTTACTGAACACCGTTGAGTTGAATGCTAAACGAGGAGCGGATTTAGTTAGACAAGTTCTATCCTTTGCGCGGGGATTAGAAGGAGAAAGAACTTTACTCCAAATTAGGCATTTAATTCTAGAGATCGCCAAGATCGCCAAAGAGACATTTCCCAAGTCGATTGAGATCTACACAGATATTCCGCAGGAATTGTGGCCAGTTTCGGGAGATGCTACTCAGCTCCACCAAGTACTGATGAATCTCTGCGTGAATGCTAGAGATGCCATGAATGAGGGAGGCACGCTGAGCATCACGGCTGAGAATTTGCTGATTGATGAAAATTATGCTCAGATGCACCTTGATGCTCAAGCAGGCTCCTATATTGTTGTGACGGTATCGGATACAGGAGCCGGAATTCCACCAGAAATTCTCGATCGCATTTTTGAACCCTTCTTTACTACCAAAGACTTAGGCAAGGGTACAGGTTTAGGGCTGTCAACGGTGATGGGAATTATTAAGAGTCATGGGGGCTTTGTGCATGTCTCTAGCAAACTCAATCAAGAAACTCACTTTAAGGTGTTCTTGCCAGCCACAGAAGCGACGGTACCCCAACCGATAGCTGAAGCCTCAGACCTACCTTGGGGCAGGGGTGAGCAAATTTTGGTGGTGGATGACGAAGCAGCAATTCGGGATATTACCAAAACTTCGCTAGAGGCGTTTGGTTACCGAGTATTGGTGGCTAATGACGGCATTGAGGCGATCGCTCTCTATGCTCAACACAAGGATGACCTCAGCGCTGCTTTAGTAGACATGATGATGCCCTCTATGGACGGTCCCACCACCATCCGGACTCTCCAGAAGATTAACCCCCAGCTAAAAACCATCGCGGTGAGCGGTTTGGTAACCAGCGATAAGTTAGTTGCGGCAGCCAAGGCTGGGGTTAAAACCTTTTTAAACAAACCCTTTACTGCTAAAGAGCTACTCCAAACCCTCGATCAGTTGTTGCATACCTAAACTCCCTTAGCTGGAGCTAGAGCTACATCGGCAGACCATCAGGACGATTCTCGTGATTCTCCTGCTTCAAAACTTTAAGAGCTTTGCGTATCCAGCTTTACTTGAAAACTTGTAGAGCGATGGAAATCAGGGTCAGGAAGGTGAGAAAGCCGACTGCATCTAGCAGGGTAGTAAGCAGTGGCCCACTGATCAAGGCGGGATCTAGATTTAGCCGTTTCAAGCCCATTGGCAGCACTGTTCCTAAGCTGGCAGCAATGAAGACATTAATCGCCATTACCGTTCCTGCCACCAAAGCCACCCAGCGTTCATCTGGGGGAGACCAAATCAGGGAGAGGAGGCTGAGGGATAGACCTAAGCCTACAGCAGTGCCCAAGCCAGCTAAAACTTCTTTGCGTAGAATTTGCAATGTGTCATCTGGTGTGACCTCACCCACCCCTAAACCTCGAACGGTAACCGATAAAGCTTGAATCGCTACGTTGCCGCTAGCGTTAGACAAAATTGGCATAATCACAGCTAGAACAGGCACCAGAGCAATCGTCTTTTGGAAAGGAGCGATCGCACTGGCTGCACCTACGTAAAGCACAATGTTGCCCATTAACCAAGGCAAGCGCTTGCGAATTGTGACATGGGGAGCCGACAAAGCTGCTTCGTCTCCACCACTTACCCCTGCCAGCTTTTGAATATCTTCTGTGGCTTCTTCTTCCAAAATATCGACCACATCGTCAATTGTGACAATGCCTACTAAGCGGTCTTCTCGATCGACTACAGGCACAGCCAGCAGGTCATAGCGCTTCATCAACTGCGCCACTTCTTCTTGAGGCATTTCGGTGCGAGCTTTGAGGACGCGATCGCTAGCAATATCCTGAATTAGGACATTGGGCAGTGAAAAGAGAAGTTGGCGCAGTGACACAACCTGCACCAGTTTGCGGTTGTTGTCAGTCACATAAGCGTAGTAAATCGTTTCTTTGTCTTGGTCAGTCAGGCGGATTTTGCGAATGGCTTCTTCGACGGTTAATCCTTGGCGTAACCGCACATACTCGGTGGTCATCACCCGTCCAGCAGTGCCTTCGGGATAGCCTAGAATTGTCGCTGTTGCTTGGCGTTCCGTAGGGCTGAGCTGTTGCAAGAGCCGCTTGACCACGCCAGCAGGCAACTCGTCAAATAACTCGGCTCGATCGTCGGGTCGCATCGACTCAACGATCTGACAGACCTGGGTACCGTGCATGGAATTAATCAATTCTTCCTGCACTTCAGAGGGGAGATATTCAAAAACATCGGTGGCTTGATCTTTCCTCAGCAACCGAAACGCGATCGCTCGCCGCTCTGGCGGGAGTTCAACAATGTAGTCCCCCACATCCACAGCAGGTAATTGATTCAGCTCAGACTTGAGCTGGTTTAAGTCCGCAATATCGGACAGCAAGGCACGGTTTTCCTGAGTTAGCATACAACCTCCTACGTCTCCCCCGCGCTGGGAGACTTACGCCACCAGGCTAGAGGAGATATCTACTACCAGGGAATGGACTAGAGTCCATGGAATCAATAAAACTCAACATCGACACCCAAACCAGGTATCGCTACGTTCTATGCTAACCCTCTCCTGCTTCTGGCGGTAGAGTCCGGTTGAAGTTTATGGAATCACAGGTAAGAAGATGATGAAATTTTATAAAGTATCTTTAATAATTTTGCTGGCTGGTAGTTTGTGTTTAGGCATCAGCAGTTGTGATACGCCTCCCAGCGAAGAAGGCGATCGCACCCGCTCATCTCCGCCCAACTCAACCTCAGCGAACTCAACCATTCAACCAGCCGCCTCCGTTCCAAAGGCAACGCCAACCCCCACAATTAGCCCTTCCTCAGCAACTCCATCTCTAGCCGCTCGCAGCCAACCGCTAAAGGCACCCGCTAAAACCGTGGCGGCAACCACAACGGCTCAGACTCAAAATACAGTCCCCGTGACGATCTACAAGGTGGATGGTCAATGCCAAAACTTGGTGCCGCAAAAAGTAACGGTGTCAGCTCAGAAATCGATGGAGGCAGCAGTTAGTAAAACCCTAGCGCAATGGGATACCGCTGATTTTAGTTTGACAGGCTACCGGGTCAGCGTTGATCCAGACAGTCGGGTTGCCACCGTGGATCTGCGCGTCAGCCCAAGCTCGAAACGGCAACTAGAGTCGCTCTCTAGCTGTGAGCAATTAGCTTTGCTGGGGGCAGTAAATAAAACCTTGACTACCAATCCGCAATGGAAAATTGAGTCTGTTCGTTTTACAGAGCAAGGAGAAGAAGTGGTGCTTTAGAAGGCGCAAACTCTAGGGCTTAGAAACCGCAGGACACTGTTTGACATACCAGCGCCAAGGAAGATCAATCCCTTGAGTTAAACCAATCCGGGTGGTTTGTACCAACGCGATCGCCCCTTGCTCGAAATCCTCTTGCCAGTTGGGTTGACGATGCTCCAGCCAGAGGGGTTGGCCTAGGGCGAATGGCAAAGCCGTCAAACTTAAGTCAATTTGGAAGGCACGGCAAAGTTTTCCGGGTCCGGCGGCTACTCGGTCTAGTTTGCGTTCTTTGAGGGGGTCGGTTCCCGGAGGCATAGCATCCAACTGCAAAGCCCGAATCAAGACAGCACTAGGGATGCCATCAAGATCAGTGACCACATTCAGACAGTGATACATGCCGTAAATCAGATAAACATAGCTCAGCCCTGCGGGACCAAACATCACAGAATTCCGAGTGGTCTGCCGTCGGTAGGCATGGCAAGCAGGATCTCCGGGTGCATAGGCCTCTGTTTCTACAATCAAGCCACGCAACACGGTACCATCCGCAGTTTGTCTAACCAAGGTGCAGCCTAAGAGATCGGGGGCTACCTCTGTAGAAGGACGAGCCAGCCAAGCGGGCTGAATAAACTGGGCAGTGGAAATCGAACTCGGGGAGATTGTGTCAAAAATGTTGCGATCGCTAAGATCTTGATTGGTTTGTTCTACAATGCCGTCAAGTTTGGTCACTGAATTCCTACTTCACATTCCATAAGTTACTGAATTTAAGCCTGATATTGCTGTTTACCTAGTTTATAAATATGGACGTTAAATTAATTTTGGCCGTTCTCACCGTTGTATTTACCATTTCCTGCCTATTCTTTGGCACCCAAAACGGCTTTTACGATTCAGACGATTACCACGGAAATGGTTCCGCTCACTAATAGCGGCTAAGTGCTATAGAGTTGATTTAATTCACATTTTACTGGCACGAGATAGCATCAAGGTAAGGGCAGAGTGTGCTGCCCTAAGCTGAGAGTAGAAATATCAGAATTTGGGTTTTTAGCGCTCCCTAGTTAAAACCCAAGTTTTGCTATATCTAGCCTACATTCGCAACTATGCTGATTTTTCGTGGCTAAAGAGATAGTGGTTGCCCTCGGAAAATCCGGCACACTTCTCTGATTTTGGGTTCTGCGGAGATGTAATACGGACGTGGTTGAGCTGGAATGTTTGCCCTATGGTGCTGGTCAAGCAGGTGAAGGCATCTGCTTACTAGTACGGATGGGACCTTATCGGATTTTGTTAGATTGCGGTCTGCAAGATGTTTCGCCTCTGGTCGTAGATGCCGCTCGCTCGCTGCCTGCCGATTTGGTTTTATGCACACATGCCCACCTAGACCATGCCAGAGGTCTCTTGGCGCTGCACCAGGCGTTTCCACAACTTCCTATCTATGCTAGCGAAGTTACCACCGAATTGTTGCCTTTTAACTGGCCAGAGCTAGATCCAGCTCAGATTCCGCCTTTCTGCCAAGCCTTGCCGTGGCGATCGCCGATTGAGTTTCAAGAAGGGTTGACGGCTGAGTTATGGCCCGCAGGTCATCTTCCAGGGGCCGCAGCATTCTTACTCACCTACACCACACCGCAGCGTACCTACACGGTTTTTTACACAGGAGACTGCTTCCTCTCTAATTCTCGCTTGGTTGAGGGGTTTCCACTGGAAGAGTTACGGGGGTTGCGGCCTGACGTGTTGATTGTCGAAGGCAGTTATGGAACTTCGCGGCATCCACGTCGCCGTCAGCAAGAAAATCAATTAGCCGAACGAGTCAGCCAAGCTATTACAGAGGGCTATTCTGTCTTGCTGCCTACGCCTACTTTAGGTTTAGGGCAAGAGTTATTAATGTTGCTGCGGAGCCATCACCACTTCACGGGGCGTGACCTCAATATCTGGGTTAGTGGCACTGTGGCAGCTGCTTGTGATGCTTATATTCAATTGCTGCCCCATCTACCTACGACAGTGCAGAATTTTGCTCAACATCAACCTTTGTTTTGGGATGAGCGAGTTCGTCCACGAGTAAGACGGCTGCACGCCGACCCTATCGGCACCGCTGAGGAGTTGAGAACCAGGGATTTACAACCTCCTTGTATTATTCTCACCGATGCAACTGCCGACTTGAGCCAGTACTGCCGTCCTGGAAATGGGCCTTGGCTGCTAATGCTGCCCCAGCAGTTAGTCACAATTCACTCATCCTCGGACGAGCCATCCTTAGCTGAGCGATCGCAGCGTCATCGTCAATTGGTATTGTCGCAGTCGAGGACCGTTGAGAAGAAGCTGCAAGCCGAGATCCGAGCGGGTCGCCTAGCCGTAGAAACCTACCTGCTCGCTGACCACTGCGATGGACCAGGCACTACCCAACTGATTCACAATTTACGGCCTCAGCATGTAGTGTTTGTACACAGTTCTCCTACCTACTTGTCTGATCTGACTAGTCTGGATGAGCTGCATAACCGCTATCACCTGCATTCCCCCGCATCGGGTACGGTAGTCGAGTTACCAGTCGGCGAAACGTTTTTGCAACCTGCCGCACCTGAAACCAGTTACGAGGGTGAGCTAACCGAGCTAGGCACTGTAGTCACTATTACGCTACCTGATGCCATCACGGTGGATACTCGATGGCACAATTTTGCCGATACGGGTCTGATTGAAGCTCGTTGGCAGGGGGAGGAACTCGTGCTACGTGGTTTGCCTCAATGGGAGCTACTGACCCAAGGTAGCGATCGCCCTGCTCCAGTGACGCTAGATTGTTGTGGCAACTGTCAGCACTACCGAGGTCAGCGGTGTTGGAATCAAACTTCGCCTCTGTTCGACTTCAAAGTTGCCCCTGAAGGGTACTGCCCTGTTTTTGAACCCATTCACCCTGAGTCCCCTAGCTCCATCTCGCCTCTGAGCAACACCTTGACAGGAGATCTAGAAGGGCCAAACAGTGACGACGAACCAGAACTTAACTAAGGCAATGTATAGATGAGCAGGTAAGCTGACAAACAGGGTTAGCAGTCGTTTAAAGCAAAAAGACAGGCTGAGGAACCTGCCTTAAAGTCTGTCTTAACCTGCTAAGGAACCTACATCAGGTTAGGTCTTAGTCTGGGTTGGAATCAGGGTGATTACGAATTTGCTCTGCTTCAGGACAGTCATCGGAAACTAAAGGTTCAACATCGCCTCTGGGGACTGTGGCTAGCTTCTGGGTCACAGCACCGATGCTTTCTAGCCGCACCATCTCCTCCCAGGAGCACATTTCATCCTCTTCTTCAGTTTCGTAGCGAAGCGTAACTAAATCTCCCTCAATGTCAAGAATGCGTGCGCGTTCAATCCAGCGCTGCTGGTCCCGCAAGAAGATCCAGACTTCGCGACCATCTGAACAGAGCTGATAGATCTTGCGGTGTAGCATGTTTGGTTTCTCCTGAGCACCTAACTCTTCGAATACTTAATCAATTGCCGTAGCTTTACCCGAATCAATGCTGTCGCCTTCAACGTGAAACACCCAAACCTAACAGCGGTTCTGGCTGACTTTGAAAGCGTCCAATGGGTAATTGGAAGTGAGCATTGCTGAGTTATTGCCTGCCTGCCTGTAAGGTGCAGTTAATAGCAGGTAGCCCTTGATTGATGTGATTTGAAAATTTAGCAAGTTGAGCCTGATTCAAATGGAAGAGAGTAGTTTGGAAACGTTCTTGGAGATGGATGGTACCTGTTACAGTCATTATCCAAGGTTGTTAAGGAATAATTCAGCGAGAGCGCAAATGAAGCCGTTTGCCGGGAGGTGTGGAGGAGCTGCTGAAAGACATTATGGTTTCAACCGTCAATGCTGCTGAGGGGCAAACGTAACTTCTTACCAGCAACTTGGCCAGTGATCTGGAGCACTGAGTTTCCATCATTCTAGCGACTGTTGAGCAGAGTTTGCGGTTTCCAGAAGGGATTTACCAAAAAATTGCACTTTAGGCGAAAAGTGAATTGGTTTCATGAATATTTTCTCCCTTCAGGAATGAGGTGAATTCGAGAGCCACACCAAGCTTTAAGAGGTTGATGCGATCGCCATGACCGACACTTGAGCTTGCGCTTTGAAGTCTAGCAATACACCCTAGTTGAGGTAGTAGCAGACTAACCTGCCTCAATCCTCGCATAATATGAACTTCAGTCTACTGCCAAGCAGATCCAGATTTTTAGCTTAAAAGTTAGGACTGCACACCCAAACCTGAAATAGAGGCTGATAAAGTCAGGTCATCTTGATACATCAAAAAATTATGCTGACGCATAATCTCGTAAAGATTGACATTTGCTTCTAAGAGGCAGGCGTGACCACTATCGGGCAGAACCACCGTTGTGACGTTTGGCAAAACTGCTGCTAAGCGCTCTGCCTCGGCTAAGGAAGGTAGCAGGCGATCGGCGGCACTGGCTAAGAGTAAAACAGGTTGTGTGAGACAACGCAGTTGGTCATCGGCAATGTCAAACTCATTGAGCAGAGAGAGACGCCAGATGGAAGTTTTTTGCGGGACTGACTGCACCGCTGTGAGCAGCGCTTGGCGATCTTCCGGTAGTATGCGCCCAAAGGATGCTAGAAACGGCAGCAATCCTACCGATGAGATTTGGTACCAAGTTTCTGGCAACCAACGAGTCAAAGATGAACCCCACTGAATCCAAGGCCGCCGTTTAAAGGACGAAGCTGGATTGACGAGCACGAGCCGATCAAAAAGGTGAGGAGCTTGAGTGGCAACTCGAAGCGCTAGACAGCCACCGAAGGACTCACCGCAGAGGTAGACCGCCCGTGGTTGCTCCTGTTTGGCAATTTCTTCTTGAATCAAATTGATGACTTTGGTGGCTAAGACATCCCAGTTAGTTAGATCATCGGGAGGAATGGCTAAGCAGCGGATATCAAAGCTGGTTTCTAGCCCTGAAGTCTGCGATCGCAAAAGTTGCCCAGTCCCATCCATACCCGGTAGGAACACAAACAGGGAATGGTGAGGATTCAGCCGTCTGGGCGTGAGAAAACAGATTTGGCTCTTGACTTCCTGCATTTTCTGAGGGAGGTGAGAATTAGTAAATTCCAGCTGGAGCGTTAAGCAGCAGCCTCAGGTAGGCGGCTCTAATAGCAGCCTTGAGCAAGTAACTGGTCAATTTCGGCGTGACAGTAGTTGGTTAAGTCAGCGACAACTGTTTTGGCATCCTTGCCTCGGTAATGTTGGCGTTCAGAGGTTTTGACCCAGTGTGGCCGACCAATGAACACATTGACCCGATGGTAGATTACCAAAGGATGCCAACCATTTTGGTCAAATAAAGGCTCTGACGGATCGATTAGGCTTAATAATTTCAGCGGGACCCCGGCACCATTGCTTTCCTCGCAGGAGGCGATCGCGACAGGCAACACGGCCAAATTCTGAATCGGAGCCCGCAAAGCCAGGTGAGCAAAGCCTCGATGGAACTCTCCAGTTTTTTGAGGATGAGTCGCTTGCACCATAGGCTCTCCTCCTTCAGGAAACACACCAATCATTTGAGGGGACTGGAGTAGTTGACTAGCCTGCCGGAAGAAACTCTGTTGTCGATGTTCCAGCGAATCTAAAGGAAAACAGCCTAATAGTTTGACGATCTCCCGCATCACTGGCACTTGGTCCATATAGTGATGGCAGGCAAACCGAATGGGGCGATTAACTGCGGCCATCAGGATCGGAGCATCCATAAAACTGCGGTGGTTGCTCACTACCAAAACAGCGCTATTCCGAGGAACCAAATTCTCATGGTAGAGAAACATGCGAGTTCCTAAGGCAGTTAGCAGCCAGCGAGAAATTTGCAGTGGGCTATCTGAAGACATCGGAGAAAATAAACGCCTCAATCCTTAACTTAATGACAGTGTTAACATTGCTTTACTCGGCTTGACACATGTCTTAGAGTAGAAACTAACGAGTCTAGCTAAGTAAAGAGTTGCGGCTAGTCCTGCTGCTTCTATCCAACGAGGCAGACTGAAAACTTAATCCGCTTACGAGCTAGAACTCCTTGTCGCGTAAAGTGACAAGGTATAGTTGCTTTGTTTCGATTGATTTAAGGTTCTGTAACCTATTTTAAGTAAAGTTTACGGTTAAGATAGTAAGTAACTTCAGTTTTGTCACCTTAATTATATTTTTGTTTGATTCTAGACTTATTAATTAAAGCTAATTAGCCTACGATCAAAGAGCAAATAAAGGACTTATTTGCAGGTGCTCATGTATGATTAAAAACGGCTTTAGTGTATTGTATTTTTCTCTTCCATGATTTCTATCGATACGAATAAAGAAAAATTTGCTCTTACAACACCTCTTTATTATGTAAATGATTTACCGCATATTGGCAGCGCTTACACCACGATCGCCGCAGATGTAATTGCGCGCTTTCAAAGATTGCAAGGTAAATCAGTTTTACTAATTACAGGTACTGATGAACATGGGCAGAAAATCCAGCGTACGGCTGAAGCGCTAGGGCGATCGCCGCAAGCACATTGTGATGAAGTTTCAGCTGGGTTCTCTCAGCTCTGGCAGCAACTCAATGTCCAGTGCGATCGCTTTATTCGTACCACTGACCCACGTCACGCAGCCATTGTCAAAGAGTTTTTCCAACGGGTGTGGGAGCGCGGCGACATCTATTTAGGCCAACAGAAAGGTTGGTACTGTGTTTCTTGCGAAGAATTCAAAGAAGAGCGAGATTTATTAGAAGGTCATCGTTGTTCCATTCACCAACGCGAAACAGAATGGCGTGACGAGCAAAATTACTTTTTTCGGCTATCGAACTATCAAACAAAACTAGAAGAGCTTTACCAACAGCAACCAGATTTTATTCAACCAGAAATTCGCCGTAACGAAGTGCTCAGTTTCGTGAGCCAAGGGCTAAAGGATTTTTCGATTTCTCGCGTCAATTTAGACTGGGGATTCCCGGTACCCAACGATCCTGGTCATACCCTGTATGTGTGGTTTGATGCCTTATTAGGTTATGTAACGGCTTTGCTGGACCCGGACAACGAACCCACCCTAGAAAATGCCTTAGCCCATTGGTGGCCGATCAATTTGCATTTGATTGGCAAGGATATCTTACGCTTTCATGCGGTTTATTGGCCTGCCATGTTGATGTCAGCCGAGGTGCCCTTACCAAGGCGCTTGTTTGGTCATGGCTTTTTGACTAAAGACGGTCAAAAAATGGGCAAAAGCTTGGGCAACACGATCGACCCAGTGGCCTTGGTTAATCGGTATGGCTCAGACGCAGTGCGTTACTATTTCCTCAAGGAAATCGAGTTTGGCCGAGATGGCGACTTCAATGAAACTCGTTTCATCAATATTTTGAATGCTGACTTAGCCAACGACTTAGGCAACTTGCTAAATCGGACCTTGAAGATGGTCTATAAGTACTGTGATGGCAAGGTTCCCGCTGTCGTGGGCGCAGAGGTTGCTGCTGATCATCCGTTGAAGGCAATTGGCGTAACTCTAGGCGATCGCACGTCCCAATCTTACCAAGCCCTAGCCTTCAGTGAAGCCTGTGAAGCCATTCTGGCCCTAGTGAGAATGGGCAACAAATTTATTGATGAACAAGCTCCCTGGAGTCTCTATAAGCGAGGAGAACAACAAGCAGTCGAGCAAGTCCTCTACTCAGTTCTAGAATCGGTCAGGCTTGCCGCTTATCTCTTGTCTCCAATTATTCCGAATGTCAGTGGTGCCATCTACCAGCAGCTCGGGTTTGCTGTAGATTTTAATGATCGAAGTTTAATTGATGTTTCGCTGCCGTTTGTGACCCATGCTACCTGGGGAATACTACCTGGTAACCAATCCTTAGGTGACGCTAAACCTGTGTTTCAACGCTTAGAGGCTCCGGAAGCAGTGATCTAAGGTCAGTCTAAGCAGACAGTGTTAGCAAACAGTGCTACGGTCATCAATAGGTAAACTAATGAAACATCAATTTTTTTCATAATAAAAAAGAGGTATAACAACAATGTTGAACAATTTAGAAAGCAATACTGTATTCACCCCAGAACAAGTTCTAGAGAATCGGGGTCGAGTGGCCATTTTTATTGATGGCTCTAATCTGTTTTATGCCGCGTTGCAGTTAGGGATTGAAATTGATTACACCAAACTGCTTTGTCGTCTGACGGCGGGTTCTCGCTTATTACGGTCATTTTTCTATACAGGAGTCGATCGCACCAACGAAAAACAGCAAGGCTTTTTGTTGTGGATGCGTCGCAATGGCTACCGAGTGATCTCTAAGGATTTGGTGCAGCTGCCAGATGGCTCTAAAAAAGCCAATTTGGATGTAGAAATTGCTGTAGATATGATGGCCTTGGTCGATTCCTACGATACGGCGGTTTTAGTGAGTGGCGATGGTGACTTAGCCTATGCGGTTAATGCCGTTAGTTACCGAGGTGTGCGGGTTGAAGTGGTCAGCCTTCGCTCCATGACCAGTGATAGCTTAATCAATGTGTCAGATCGCTATATTGATCTGGACAACATTAAAGAAGATATTCAAAAAACACCGCGACAAAGCTATACCTATCGGCCTCTCTCCGGTATTAGCATCGTTGAAGAGCCAGAGGAGCGGTAGGGAAACTGCCAACTCGGCGCGGCGTTAATGGCTGAGAAACGGCCATCTTGGATGAGGCAATCGTTTTACTGCTGTTAAAAGGCGATCGCGAGAAAAGGGCATCAGCGTCTAGAGTGGAACCAGAAGCCTACTGTATAGTCAATTCTGGTATTGAACACTTTGAGAATGCTGATGTCACTGCTGCCTCGCTTGAGACCCTCTAGCTTGCACCGACACCCAATTTACTCCTCGCAGCTTGTGTGGTTGATCTTGCTGGTGGGTCTCAGTGCTTGTGGGGGACCCAAGAAAAGCCAAACGGTTGATAAGCTGGCTCAAGATAGTTCTGCGGTGCAGAATTTTGATAACAACTTGACGTTTAATGATGTCACCCTAGAGCAGGTAGACGAAAAAGGTCAGTTGCTGTGGAAAGTCAAAGCCAAGCAAGCACGCTACAGTAAAGACCAAAAAATTGCTAACGTTCAAAGCCCTGCGGGTGAGTTGTTTCAGGATGGCAAAGCGGTCTACAAAATTCAGGCTCAGAGTGGCGAAGTTCGAAAAGACGGCCAAACTATCCTGCTGAAAGGGCAAATTGTCGCTACTGACATCCAAAGTGGGGCGATCGTCAAGGGTAATGAGCTGGAATGGCAGCCCAAAATCGATCTTTTGCTAGTTCGTAATAACATCACGGGCACTCATCCCCAATTCCAAGCTACGGCCAAAGAAGCCAAAGTATACAGTCGGGCGCGGCGGATGGAGTTTTTTGGTCAGGTAGCAGCTATGTCTAAAGATCCTGCTATGGGCTTTAAGAGCGAGCATTTGATCTGGGAAATTGCTAAGCAGTTAGTAGTGGTTGATAAGCCAGTCCAAATCGATCGCTATGTGGGGACTGTCGTGAGCGATCGCGCCGTAGCTGACCAAGCTGAAGTGCAGCTAAAAAACAAAGTCGCGACGCTGAAACAGAACGCTAAACTATCTGTGGCTGATCCACCACTCGAAATTGCTAGCAATTCCTTGGTTTGGAACCTTAATGACCAAACAGTAGTTTCCGACCAGCGAGTTGATGTGTTGCACCGGGAGCAACTGGTCGCTATCACGGCCAATCAAGGACGTGGTAATCTGGAGCCGCGAATTTTTTACCTGACGGGAAATGTGAAAGGAAACGGACAGCGCAACCAATCCCAACTAGCAGCAGACAACCTCACTTGGTATATCCCGACGCAGCAAATTGAAGCCACAGGAAACGTGGTTTATAGCCAAGCGAATCCACCCTTTAACCTCAAAGGCCCCAAAGCTTCAGGAACTTTGCAAGACCAGAATATTGTGGTGAGTGGTGGCCGAGTAGTGACGGAAATTATTCCCTAAGCTCGAACCTTAAACCTGGACCTTAAACAAAATTTGATTGCGCCTGTCATCGCCTAGTTGAAACTTTTGGTGCAGGGTCGGTGATGCTGCCTTGGGATTGCTAGGAGCAGTTGTAGTTCCCATTAGCTGAGTAGCGGCGGGTTCACTGCTGGAGGCTGGAGCTGAGAAATTGAGTGGTGTATTAGAGCTTGGTGCGCTGTTGGGCGCAATCTCAGCCACAACCGATTGATCGGCTCCCCACTGCTCTAGTAAGTTTTGCAGCAGTTGGTCTTGGCGATTCCGCAACCCGTCTAGGTCTTCGCCTCGGTTTAAAATCGCAAACCAAATTAAGCCGCGATCGCGAGTAGGTAAGGCTCCTGCCAGAGTACTCACATCCCAAAGCGTCCCAGTTTTAACGACTGAGGCGACAGGAATATTGCGGTCTTCGAGCGTACCACCGTCGCGACCAGAGACGGGAAACAAGTCAGCTACACTCATCTGCTGAGGCTTTAAGTAATTTTCAATCGCCATAAACATGGCGCAAACAGCCCGTGGGGAAATTTGATTTTCTGGCCCCAAACCAGAGCCATTAATCAGTTGAATTTCTGCTTGTGGCACCCCCGCAGCTTTAGCAGCCTGAGCGGCAACGACAGGTGCTCCTCCCACGGAAGCAGCTAACATCTCAGCCATCGGATTGTTGCTGTAGATGTTCATCTGTTTGAGGATTTGTGCCAATGGCAGGGATTGGTGCCGTAACAAAGCAATTTGCTTAGGAATCGGCAAGGTAGCGACCTTCACATCGCCCGCGATCGCGACTTGAGGCTGAGGGGTGCCTTTGGGTAAGTTGAGGTGCTGTGCCTTGGCTTCCTCAGACCACAGTTGAGCATTTAACCCTTGCTTTAGCAACGTTCCTGCTAGCAAGGGATCAGTCTCATAGTTCATGGCGAAGTTGCCAGTGATTACTAGGCTGCCTGTGACTTGGCGAATACCCATGCGATTGAGGGTATTGCCGAGGGCGATCGCTTCTTCCCAGACAAAGAAAGGGTCGTTATTGCCCTGAATTACCAAGTCTCCCTGTAACACTCCGTTCTGAATCGGTCCCGTGGCCCCGATCAACGTGTCAAATTGGTGAGCAGGCCCCCAAGTTTCTAGTGCGGCCAAAGAAGTCGCGACCTTGGTTAAAGAGGCCGCAGGTAGGGGTTGCGTTCCTTGGTGATTGGCCAACAGATTGTAGCCCACTTGCACCCAGACCCCTTGGGTCGTCTCAGTCAGCCCTGTGGCGCTCAGACCTTGCAAATACTGTTTCACAGTTGCTTCGCCTGCTGGGTCAGGCTGGGCAGAAAAAACTAGGCCAGGTGTATTCCAAGACGCAAGCAAGCTGTCGGGATTGATGGGTTGTGGCACATGGGCCATTTTGAACCAAAGCGAAACCAACCCAGAGCTGACTAATTCCAGCACTACTGATTTGCCTCCACACGGCTGAAGCTAAAACCAAGACGGAAACATTCTATCTATTACGATGGTGAATAGATAGAATCAGGCCCCAAGGCATGGCAAAACCCGACCAAAATCAAGTTTTACGTCGTTTACCCATTGTTGTGGGCGCTTTGGCAGGGACGTTGCTGCTGGTGAATCGCCTGCTTACGCCCAATTTAACGGATGCTCAAGCTCGTTCTGACGCTTTAGGCGTCATTCTCAGTGCCCTATTGATTCTAACCGGGTTGCTGTGGCAGCGCATTCAACCGCGATCGCCCGATGCTGTGAAGTTAGTTGGTGAAGAAGGACTGGAACTAGCTTCAAACCTGCCAGAAGCGGTGCGGCTAGAACTGGCTTGGGCCTCTCAGATTTTGCTCACCAATACCATGACGCGATCGCTGGTGGTGTTGTATCAGGGGCGCGTCTTACTGCGGCGAGGAATTTTGGCAACCAACGCAGAGGTGAAGCCAGGCCCGATTCTGCAACGGGTCTTAGAGAAGCAAAAACCCGTTTATTTAGTCGATGTAAAAGCTTATCCTGGACGCATTGAGTTTGACTATTTGCCAGAAAATACTCAAGGTATTATCTGCCAACCCATTGGCAATCAAGGAGCTTTGATCCTGGCCGCCAATGCTCCGCGCAGCTATACCAAGCAGGACGAAAACTGGGTGGAGGCGATCGCTGACAAGCTAGACAATACTCTGAGTCATCATTTATCCGTCACTATTTAGAAGTTGCTCAACCTCACGCTTAAACTATGACCGTACTCTATTGGCTGCTTGTAGCTGTGATGGTGCTTGGGGTAATTGGGGCCGTGGTCCCAGCTATCCCAGGCACCAGCTTGATTGTGGCTGCCATCGTGATCTGGGGTGTTATCCACGGATTTGGCACAGTGACCGTTCCCTTAGTGGTGGCGATCGGAGTGCTGGTGGTCAGCATGGGTGTAGATTTTCTGGCAAGCTTTTGGGGAGCCCAGCGCTTTGGAGCCAGCAAGTGGGGCCAAATTGGCGCAGTAGTAGGATTGCTGCTCGGCTTTTTTGGTTTGCTACCTGCATTGCCTTTTGGTGGGCCATTGTTGGGGATTTTGATTGGTCCCTTATTGGGCGCGATCGTGGGTGAATTGATTTATCGACGAGATTTTGTTGTAGCTGTCAAAGCTGGCATCGGGATTGTTGTCGGTTCGTTGATCGGTAACTTAATTCAAGGTTTGCTGGCATTAGGAGCTGTGATTGTGTTCCTTGTGACCACTTGGCCACTGGGAGCAGTTACTTAACCTCAACGCCTACATGTCAACGCCTGGTAGGGGCATCCGTTGCGGATGTGTTGTGGGTGCCTTTTCACCATTGAGGGCATCCCTTGTGGGTGCCCCTACAATAGAGCAAAAATTTTGTGTCTACGCAGCTATCAAGTAGGTTTAGGCGTAGACCTTGCGGTAATAGGCTTGATATTCCTCAGAGAGCAGAGGTCGCCACCAATTGGGGTGGTCTAAATACCATTGCACAGTTTTGCGTAAGCCTGCTGCAACCGTTTCTTGGGGAGTCCAGCCCAGCTCGGTTTTAATCTTGCTGGCATCAATGGCGTAACGGCGATCGTGCCCTGGGCGGTCTTTGACATACGTAATCAGCTGATGGCAAGGACGCACAGGCAAGTCAGGAGCCAACTCGTCCATCAAGTCGCACAGCATGTGAACTAGGTCAATATTTTTGACTTCGTTATTGCCGCCAATATTATAAGTTTCTCCTGGCTGCCCTTGGTGGATCACGGTGTCTAAGGCGCGGCAATGGTCTTCCACGTAAAGCCAGTCACGCACGTTTTGACCATCACCATACACAGGTAACGACTTGCTCAGCAAAATGTTGATACACATCAAAGGAATCAACTTTTCTGGGAAGTGGTAAGGACCGTAATTGTTGGAGCAGTTAGTAATGAGGGTGGGCAGGTTGTAAGTGTGGTAGTAAGCGCGGGCGAAATGATCACTACCTGCTTTGGAGGCTGAGTAGGGGCTGTTCGGAGCGTAGGGAGTGGTTTCGCTAAAGGCTGGATCGTCAGAACCTAAGCTGCCATAAACTTCGTCGGTAGAGACGTGCAAGAAGCGATAGTGACTCGGTTTTTGATGGGCTTCCCAATGGTGACGAAACGCCTCTAGAAGCGTGAAAGTGCCGACAACATTGGTGCGTACGAAAGCACCAGGCGATAGAATCGAGCGATCGACATGGGATTCGGCAGCGAGGTGAGCGATCGCATCAACTTTTTCTTGCTTCAGTAAGGCATCTAGCAACAAGCGATCGCAGATGTCTCCTTGAACAAAGCGAAAATTAGGCCGCTCCTCTAAACTTTCCAGGTTCCGCAGATTGCCAGCATAGGTCAGCGCATCCAGCACAATCACGCGATCTTCTGGATAGCGATCGCACCAGTAATGGACAAAATTGGAGCCAATAAACCCAGCTCCTCCCGTGATGATGATGCGGCGGGGATGACGGCGCTGAGATTTTTGGTCTGCTGTGCCTTTGCCTGTCTCTGTCATGTCGCTTGTTGTCTCCAGGTTACTTAGTTCAGTAAATTTTGTAAGGCTAGTTTAATTTCAGAGGTAGTGGTTGTAGCAGTTCCAAACTGCCGCACCACAATGCTGGCTGCTAAGTTACCTAGAACAGCGGCTTCCCATACCGATGCTCCTGCAGTTAACCCCAGAGTTAAAGCTGCTACGACAGTATCGCCTGCCCCAGTGACATCAAATACGTCAGTGCGGTTAAAGGCAGGAATATGAAATTCCCCCCCTGATTGCTCAAACAGGGTCATACCTGCTTCCCCACGGGTGATCAAAATATTTTGGGCCTCAGTTAAGTCTAAAAGATCACGTCCCGCTCGACTCAAATCCTGAGGAGTCGCGATCGCATAACCAACCGCTTGCTCCGCCTCTGGCAGGTTGGGCGTAAACAACAGGGCACCTCGATAGCGGTTCAGTTCTTTCTGAGTGTCCACAATCGTGCAAGGATGCTGCAAAGCTGCGGCAGTTACCAATTGGGTGAGAGTGCCATCCCCGTAATCTGAACAAACAACTGCATCTACGGTGTCTTGATGTTGCTGAATATACTGCGCTAATTGGAGCTGCAACTCTAGGTCTGGTGGCTCATCCGATTTGCGATCGACCCGCACAATCTGCTGCGTTACTGACTGACGAGCATGCCCAGAAATGCGAGTTTTAGTCACAGTGGGACGCTGGGCATCGACTAAGACTCCTTGAGTATCAATCCCAGCACTGGCGAAAATCTCGCGAATCACCTGTCCTTGCTCATCCTTGCCAATCAGCCCTACCGCTTTGACCTGGGCTCCCAACTGAGCAAAGTTATAGACCGCGTTCGCGCCGCCTCCCGGAACTTGCCTGGTATTTTCATGCCGAATAATCAGCACCGGAGCTTCGCGAGAAATCCGCTCTACTTGACCTGTGAGAAATTCGTCTAGGGTTAAATCTCCCACCACAAGAACCTTCGCCTGACTAAACTGCTCCAAGTAGTGAAACAGTTGGTCAGCCGCAGCGGTTAATTGCTTTGTAAACGAACGGTCTAAAGCCATATCTGCTGAAGCAGCCTAAGCTACCTGGAACAAACTTACAAAATTTGTTACACAAGTTCAAACAAAAACTTAGCTAGGGGGTGCTTCCTCTGAAGGGATATCAGCACAAGTATCACTGCTGTAGTTAAACGGTAGGCTGACTAAATACGGCTGAGACTCACCTGTTCCCTCAAACTCGTAGGCTCTGACTGCTTCTTCGGCCTTTTGGTTGAGCAGTCGGTAGCCAGCACTTTGAATCCGAGCAAGTTCACCCACAATTTTGCCATCAGCATCGACGACAACGCCAAACGTCGCTTGTCCGTTTAGCTTCCGGGAACAGGCTGCTGTCGGGTAGCTCGGTTTTAACTCTAAACGCTTAAAGTCCTTCCCTGTTGATTGTGAGGTTTCCTCAGTCCAATCCGATAAAGTACCGGAGGCTTCCTCGTTGCTGGTACCTGTTGCGTCGTAAGCATAAAGTTCTTGCTGGCGTTGTTGGGCTTCACGCAGTCTCGCGATCGCCTCAGCAGGAATTTTATCTGGTCGGGGGCCAGGGGCAGGGGGAGGTGTGTTTGGGGCAGCAGCCTGCTCCGTCTCTGGAGGCGGAGCCTGAGTCGTAGCTGGAGGAGTGGTTTGTTCTGGTGAGTTGCTAGGAGGTTGGGACTGTGGAGTTACTAGCTCAGAGGGGCTAAGGTCTGTGGGTGGGAAATTGATTGTCTCGGGAGCGCTGGCTTCTAGCTGTGGCAGTTGAGGTAGATTTTGGGATTGTAAGGCCTGAGAATTCTGCTGAATCGCATCTAGACCCGGTTGATCTTGAAAGGCGATCGTAGGTCTGGAAGATTGAGCGGGTTCCGAGATTCTGGGAGCTGGCGTATCGGGAATGGGAATTTGAGTCGTGGGAAGCCCTAAAGGAGCGGGTAGGGGCACGGACGGGGAAAAAGAAAAGCCTGAAGGGGGCGGTGCGAAGAGGGGAAGATTATACGGGGACGAACTAGAGCTAGGCAGTGAGTTAGACGACTGTAGGGACGGCAGGGATGGAAATAGGTTTGTGGTCTTGGGCAGAGGAGGCAAGGAAAGTTGGGGGGTAGCAAAGCTGGGTAAACGGCCTTGTTCTGCTGGCGTCAGCTCCACCAGTTTTACAGGTCTTTGCGCCTCAGATTCGGTGGTTTTTGAGGATAGAGGTAAAACAGGTAGAACAACCCAGAGCAGCCCGTGAACCCCGACGGAGGCAATAGCTGCAATCCCGCTGGGTTGGCGCAATACTTCGGGCAGAGATTTAATCAAGGACCAGTAAGACATAACCGTGACAATCCGCTCCGCTCAAGCATCAACAACCGACATCTCGTTTGGTACTAAAAAAGCACGCACTCAAATCTTAGCCTCAGGACCTTAAACTTTAACTGGCTCATAATTGTAAGGATGAGCGGCTTAAAACTGCACGTAATTCTACGATGGACCCACGATGGGCTGTATGGGAAGACATTATAGTGGCGCTAAAAGTTGCCTATACTACCTGAATTAGCTACCAACAAGACTAGGAGCTGTAACTTGCACAATTAGCAGTGAGAAGTAGGACAGTTGGAGGTTAGGGCGATCGCTCAGATTGGCATAAATTACCTGCTCTGGCAAGGTGGCTCGCTCAACCACATAACTACGATTTAAAAGTTGCTGCTGCTGCAAAATGGCCCATACCTGTTCGTACACAGAACTAACTTTCATCAAAACCACCACATCTGCCCATTGCAGCGCGGTTTCTAATTCTGATACATGGTACAGCGCTGGTAGCACCACGAGCCGCTGCGCTTGCATCGTCAAAGGAATACCTAAAGTCGCCGCCGCAGCTAAGGGAGAGCAAATCCCTGGGATGGTCTGTACCTTAGCTTCTGGGTGGAGGTGTTGCAAACTTTGAGCTAAATATGTGAAAGTGCTGAAAAAGCTGACATCCCCCTCAGAAACAAAGGCTACATCCTGGCCTTGCTGTAAATAGGGCCAAACCGACTTGGCGGCTTGCTGCCATGCTTGTGTCAGCGTGTCTGTATCTTGAACATAAGGAAAATTTAGGGCTAGGCGCACTTGATGGGGCTGTAACCACTCAGCCACAATCTGCTCAGCCATGCCGAGTTTGCCTTTTACTCCTGCTGGAAAAGCAACGACTGATGCTTGCTTTAGTAGGCGTAGCCCTTTGAGCGTGAGAAGTTCTGGATCGCCTGTACCCGCGCCAATGCCATACAAGGTTCCGATTTCGGCGATCGCAGGTTCAGTTGAGTTTGCGAATGCAGCAGTCACCAATTCATCCTTTGCAATAGTCTCTTCTGAGTCTGACATATTCGCTGCTCGTTACTTACGCTTAGTCGATGACGAGCTAGGTTGAACGTTGGCGATAAGTCCTGAGATCTAAATAATTTTTCAGTTCTGCGACCTGCGATAGAGTGGCTGATTCTGGCATCCTTTGTTAATTTAAGAGTTAACAAAACTACACATTAACGAGCCATGAAAAACGTGCAGTACGCGGTAGTTTGGCGGCGACTCGCTACGGTTTTGGCTGTAGCTGTTTTGACTTTGAGTCTCATAGCAGCGATCACAGGAATTTTGCTCGCGTTCTATTACGAACCTACGGCAGGCGGTGCTTATGAGTCCTTGCGACTGATTAACACTGAAGTCACGAATGGTTGGTTGATTCAAAATCTGCACAGCGTGGCTGGCAATGGCCTCATTGTTATTTCTCTCATCCAAATTGTGGTGATGTTTCTCGGAGAGCGTTTTCGTTCCAGTTGGTTAACAGCTTGGATTAGCGGTATTTTGCTGACTTTGACGGCGATCGCCTTAGGTTGGACGGCTATGATCTTGAGCTGGAGCCAACTTGGTTATTGGCGCTTCAAGATTGAATTAGAAACCATCCAAGCCATCCCCTTGATTGGACCTGCCTTACGCGAAATTTTGACAGGTGGTTCAGTCAGCACAGTTACGGTGGAGCATCTTTACACTTTGCACAGCTACTTGCTGGCTATTGGAGCCGTTTTGCTCGCGGTCATTCACCTAGTCAGCTTGTTGTTTCAAGAAAAAGAAGCTAAGCAGGCTGATGTTGGAAGTACCAATCTAGATGCGGAATTGTCCTAAAAGTTAAACATCTCACCTACCTCTCTCAATCAACTTGAGATAGGAGGTGGTACAACTTCTGTCTCCCTAGGCGTTACTTGGGCTTCTACGAAGACAGGAGCTTCTAAGGCAGGTTCGGGAGTTGGAATTTCTTCTACTGCGGCTAATTTCTCCAAGGTGAGGCGAGGCTGGGTGGTGCCAGATAGCAACTTTAGTAGGGTAGGCCGAGGGTCATGTAATAGATAAATAATGCGATCGCCCGCTTCCCACTCTTCCTGGGCAGGCATAATTTGCAAATGGTCATCGCGCTCTAGGAGTATTGGAATCAGCTCACCGGAGCGAATCAAAGCTTGCAGATGAGCCTGCTGAAAAGCAAAACCCTCATCCCGTAGCATCGTCTCGCCCAGCTTGACTGCACCGCTGCTCAAATAGTCGTTCCAAGCTTTGATGGGGAGCTCTGGAACAAAAGCTTGATGCACTTTATGGCTCTTATTAACAGCACTCGCTTGAGGATCGCGTGGGAAAACAGCTAGAACCCGAGGCGGATGAAATTCTTCGGCGGCTCGTTGTGCGAGCACCACATTCACTTCACCGTTGTTGGTCATAGCCAGAAAGGTGCCAACTGAGCCTAGTCCCGCTTCTTCTAGCACTCCAGCATCTAGACCACTGCTAACAAAAACCCGCACATTCTCCTCTGCTGCTAAACGACAGGCTTCAGCATCTGTGTCAATCAAGACTACAGCTTCACCGCGTTCATCAAATAAGCGCGCCAGAAGACGACTGAGAGGACTACAGCCAATAATGACCGCACCTGTCGCTTGAGTGGAGGTAATGCCTAACCAACGAGCGACCCAACCCGCAGACAGACCTTGGACAAAGACGGTCATGAGGATTGTCAAAAAAACTAAGGCCTTAATCGCATCTCCCCCGTTAATCCCGCGTTCGGTCAGCAAAATAGAAAACAAGGAAGCAACCGAAGCGGACACAATACCTCTAGGAGCCACCCAACACAAAAATAGCTTTTGTCGCCAGTTCAGGTTGCTGCTCCAAGAGGTACAGAGCCAAATATTGAGGGGGCGGACGATGAACATCAAGACTAAGACTGTGAGTACCCCACCTGGGCCTAAAGCGAAAATACTAGCGATCGAAAGATCCGCTGAGAGCAGAATAAATAAAACCGAAACTGCCAACGTGGTCAGCTGTCCTTTGAAGCGTCGGATCAAGCGCTCTTCCGGCAGTGAGGATGCTCGCAACATCATTCCAGCCGCCACCGTTGCCATCAAGCCTGACTCACTTCGGAGCATTTGAGCCAAGCCAAACAAGCCCCAGAGCCCCGCTAAAACGGTTAAGTTTTTGAGATCATCTGATAAGAAGCGGGCTCGTTTAATCACAAAGCCTAGTGAAAGACCCCCCACCAAACCGATACCACCGCCAATGCCCAGTCGGAGCATTAAGCCACTGAACACCAGAACTGGGTCGGCATCACCGTTGAGAATGATGTTGAGCACTACCACAGCCAAAATGGCTCCCACCGGATCGATCAGGACGCCTTCGCCTTCCAGCAAGGCTGCCACCTGACGATCAACCTGTACTTGCTTCAGCAGGGGGCTAATGACAGTGGGTCCAGTAACGACCACGAGGGAGGCGTAAAGAAACGCGATCGGCCAAGGAAATTCACTCAGCCAATAAGCCGCAATGCCACCACCGACTAAGGTAATCAGAGTGCCGATTGTCACTAAGTTGCGGAGGCTCCCGGAAACCCGACCCAGCTCTCCGAGTTCTAGATTGAGCCCCCCTTCAAATAAAATCAGCGCTACGAAGAGGGAGACAATCACTTCTAACCCAGTGCCGAGCAAATTTGGGTGCAAGATATCTAAACCATCAGAGCCCAGCAGAATGCCAAAAAGGAGCAAGAAAACGATGCTCGGCACTTTGCAAAATTCGGCAATCACCTGAGCACTGATGCCTGCGATGACTGTAATGATCATCAGCAGTGTAATTTCAAAGGATGCTTCCATAGACGCTACTGTTGCAGGCTTTGGGTCTCTGTCTAGACGCCTTACTGATTTAAGGGCAGTGTCTTATAGCAATGGCAATGTAGAGATGGGTAGCTCGTTTGCCTATCTTTGAAAGTGAGACGCTTCTATAGACAGGGTACAACCTCAACAGCAGTAGGTAGAAATAGGGTTACTGCTTCAGTAATAGATAGTAGAGTTGACCCGTTGAATTTGTCAGGCCCGCGCGATCGCCTGCCTTCACCCCTGTACCCATGAAAATATCAACTCGTCCTGGGCCTTTAATGGCGCTTCCCGTATCTTGATCCAAGACGTAGCGGCTCACGGGGCGTTGTTCTAATTTGCCAGCCACACTTGGCTGGGGCAGCGGGGTGTCAATCAAAGCTAGAGCACCGGGTGGCATGAGAGATTTGTCGGTTGCGATCGATCGCTCAGCCGTTACGGGCACGCCTAAACTACCAGTTGCCGCTGCACCATAGGTTTCTCGAAAGAACACGAAACTGCGGTTGCGTGGCAAATAAACGTCGAGGTCTTCAGGATGCTGATGAAAGTATTCCAGCAAATTAGGCAGTGTTAGGTCTTCCAGACGCATCTTGCCATCTTTGACTAACTCGCGGCCAACTCCGGTGTAAGGATGATTGGTCTTGCCCGCAAAGCCAACGGTCATTGTGCTGCCGTCCGTCATTTGCAGGCGAGCCGAACCTTGCACTTGAATCAGAAATGCTTCTAGGCGATCGCGTAACCAAACCAACTCCAGATTCTTCAGCGGCCCCTTGGCAAATTGCAGCCCATCCTTTCCTTCCAATCGAGCCCTGGTTGGCTGAGGTTTAGACCACTCAGCTAAACCGGGCGGCACCCGAAATAGAGGATAGCGATATTCAGCCGTACGGACGCGGCTAGCAGTATAAGTAGGCTCAAAGTAACCTGTATAGGCAACAGTGCCTTGGTTGTCTTTGCCCACGGCTCGATACAAAACAAACTCCCGCTGCACCGCTGCCTTTAGCTCTGCCGCAGAACGCGACTTTGTCACCAACTGGCGAAATCTAACCAAACTGCGACGCACGCGATCGCGGTTAATTCCGGGCACCGAATGCTTCTGATAATCTGCCGCTGCTTTAGGAGTTTGGAGATAGGCCAAACTATGGTCGATCGCCGCTAATAAAGCTGCCCGATCCCCCGGCTGGCCTGCTTGAGGCCAGATTTTGTCGTCAAGCCCGAGGGAGGTCGGTAGCGAAACAGATGAAGTAACAGGTTGCAGGGGTTGAACTGCAAAAATAGGCTGATGAGTTGCTGTGAGCGTAACTCCAAAACTGAGAGCAACGACAGCAAGCCATCTTTGAGCCTTAGCAAAGCCAGACATACTTTAGGTTGAGTGGAATAAAGAATCTAACGAGCTAGTATCGCTCGACGCTAGAATTGAACACCGGTTCCACTCGAATCGCTATAATCCGCGAGGGTCGGGCCACCATGTACTCGCCCTGAATGTTTTTGATCGGAACACTGATGAAGTCATCAGAAGAGGATTTGGGCACTAGCTCGCCGCTGTACCACTTTTGGAATTCTTGAATGGTAGGGAAACGGACTTCTTCCCGATGGCCTCCATCAAATAGGAGGTGAACAATGAACTCATTCGGGGTTCTAGGCATACTGTCGAAACTATCCTGAATACACCGACATTATTATGGGCTCTGAATCGGCGAAAATCGACAATTCCTTGCGAAGACTTGTTAGAAAGCTAGATTTACGAGAGCAAGCTGAATCGCTGTAACTGAGTTTCTACCAAGCTGGGTAAAGCTTTGCTTAAGTCTTTAGCGTCCTTAAACACTAAGCGATTCTGGCTGGGTAAATCGAAGGGAAACTGCCCTGGCAAATCGGAGCGGTCCATTTGAGCCAAAAGGATCTGTTCGGTGCGCTTGCTTTGCAGGGCATAACCAACCTCAACACAAACCTTAGGGCTCGGAATCAACTGCGGTGGTTCAGCGCTAATTTTAGTGATGGGAGTGCTGTCAGCAACAAAAAGCAAGCTCTGGCGAATTTTCCGCATCAAAGTACTGCTGAGCCGCACTGGTCCTTCTGTCAGGCGATGGGACTCTTCTAAGCTCAGAGGTAAGCGCGATCGCCGATTTAGTTTTTCAATTAGGTCTTGGAGGGCCTCTCTCAAGACATCACTGGATTGGTTGTACTCGGTTTGATAACAGAGAAAAATGGTTGGCTCCAGATGGGCCATCACTTCTTGCTTGGTGAAGTAAATTTCGTGACTGATTAGGTCAATATTCGAGATCGCGTAGCCACCACTCCCTTCGATATAAAACTCGATGGTTTCCCCTTCTAAGTAGCGCTGAAACCAAGCAGAGCGCTTAACTTCTTCAGAGTCTTCTAAGAAGTCAGCTCGCAAACCAGATTTCAGTAGGCTATTTTTACTTAGGCGTAAATCATGGGGACGTTTCTCCAGTTCTCGAATCGGCTCATACTGCTGGAGGTACCAGGCTTTCAGGGCAATAATGGCCATGATACGCGTTTACCTATTGGCTGGAATTTCTATAAAGATAACGACAATAACAGAAAGTTTAAACGACAACAACACCCAAGCCTTCACTGAGTAACTTCCTTTGGTTCATCGATCATGGGCAGAGTTACCTTGATTGAATTAATTCACAATCAACGACAGAGCTCCCAATTAGCCAATTGATGAGGAAGTATCAGTATCACACTTGAGTGCTGTTGCGACGATGCGAGACAGATTTTGTAAAAACAGCGCTTTTTACCTCTTGCTGAATGGACACTTGGCTGTTAAATCTGCCAGGGAAGCTTAATTGCTTCACTTATCAATATAGCGTCTTCGATTCTGGAAGAAAGACGGTGAGACTAAAATTTACTCCTCCGAGAGTACCTAGTAGTTTTGAGCGTTACGAAGCTTCAAATTCTTACTCTAAAACGCTTATGGCAGCTTCAACTATTGAGCCTGAATTCAGTTCAGGCTGCATGAAATGAGTGAGGTTAACTGAAAATAGTTGAGCTAGCTTTATGAATTGAGATTTTTAGCTATTAGCGTAAAAGTAGTGAGAACTAAAACATTTAGGTTTAAGAAAGCTTTAAATAAGCAAAAAGATAAAGTTTTGCTTAGCTAATTCAATAGCTTATTGCAGACTATTGTGTGATGACGAAAAGTCTAATGAATTTACAGATTCGGTGTTGATCTTTTGCAGCGGTCTAAAGAATCAACTATTAAATCTATGGGTTAAATGAGACATGGGTATCTCTGTCTCAAAATCGTTTCGGCTCTTCTTGTAGCCAAGGTTCTAATTGGATGACAATCCTATATAAACAGTTAGCGTTTAGTGGATGCAGCAGCGCTAATTCTTTGCGGAAGGGCTGCGATCGCTCGACTGCTTACTGAACAACTAACAGTAGCGCGTTACGTCTTCACCACATTTGTCTGCCAAGTAGCAAAGCGCTCGGAACCGTAGACCTACCACTTCCTCGTACAAAGGATTGAGTTTGCACATGGGAGGAATATGAAACAAAGTGCGACCAAACAGTTTAACGTCACGCTCAAAGGGGCACTGAGAAGGGATGAGTTGGCAAAGCCGATGAGCTAGAGCTGGAGTCGCAACTTCGACTTGCTCTAGCCATTGACGCATGGGTTGCCAAAAATCAAATTTAGCTTTTGCAGGGGGGCGTAGAGGGCTTGCTGTCGTTTCAGAGTCTTGACTGGAGGAGAGCCAAGTCCAGCTAACCAGGGCCAAATTTTCGGATGTGCATTCAGAAGTATTCATACTGCCTTTCCTGTGAATTAGTAGATGGTATGGAACCCTGCTTGCAGCTACAGCCCCTCAACGGGAAATATCGGATCAGCTGAGAAATGGTTGAGTAGACTTTGAGAAAACTGAAGAAGCGCTTAACTGAAGTTGGGCTTTCATCTATTCCAACACTGCTATTGTGTCTAAGATCCGGACAATCCTGAGTGAGCGATTTCACGGAAGTTTTGTGAATGTCCTCTCTCTAGTTCAGTGACTTCCGTAAGGATACGCCTATGACGGTCATCACCAAAATGGACTGCCATAAAAAAAGAGATAGGGGAAGCATGTTCCTCGCCTATCTCTACTTAGGTTTGCAATTTTAATTTTATGCAGCGCTACGACTCAGCCGCCTGCCTGCAAAATAACGGCCAGCCTCTAGGAAGCTACTTTGGCAGTGGAGCGCCGACGATTTGTGGTCACTTTTGCGGGTGGCTTCTCAGGATTTTGCATCAGGAAGACCAAAAGTGGCTTGCTTTGCAACTCACGCCGCAGCAGTCGCTGTACGGCTGACTCAATCTGCGCTTGTAATCCTACCCAATCGACTTCAATCTGATCGTCTTCTAACGACTGCACAAATTCCCGCCAGCGATCGCTCAACACGCTCTCAATTGCCCGGTTAATCAGCTTTTGCAGTAGCGATCGCTCCAGGGTAGTGACTACGCCGCGCAGATGTACTTCCGGCTGAGTTAACAATTTGCCGTCCCAACCGACTGTGGCAGCCACGGTGACAACACCATCTTCAGCTAGGTGCTGACGCTCTTGGAGGACGTTTGCATTGACGACTCCAGCCCGATCCACTAGCTCAATCCCAGAAGGTACCTTGCCCGCAACTTGAATGCTCTCCGGAGCCACTTCAACCACATCACCGTTATTGATGATGACCATATTTTCGGCAGGAATGCCCATGCTTTGAGCCGTTTGAGAATGCTTAACTAGCATCCGGTGCTCGCCATGTACGGGTAAGAAGAACTTAGGCCGAGTTAGGGCAATCATTAGTTTCTGGTCTTCCTGGCAACCGTGACCAGAGACGTGAATCCCTTGCTCGCGACCATAGATCACCTTGGCCCCCTGGATCATCAACTTATCAATCGTGTTAACCACGGCGATCGTGTTACCAGGGATAGGGTTGGCAGAGAACACAATCGTATCCCCGGGGCGCACCTTGATTTGGTTATGTTCGCCGTTAGCAATTCGAGTCATGGCAGACATGGGTTCGCCTTGAGACCCGGTTGTCAAGATCAGTACTTGCTCGGGAGGCAAATGTCGGATTTCTTGAAGCGGCTTGAACAAACTATCTTCACACTTGATGTAACCCAAATTCCGCGCATGAGCAATCACGTTCAGCATGGAACGGCCAATCACCGAAACAAAGCGGTTACGTTTCTTGGCCAACTCCAAAATCATGTTGATGCGATGCACAGATGAGGCAAAGGTAGTAACGAGTAACCGACCTTCTGCTTGGCTGAAAACGCGATCTAAGTTTGGGAAGACAGAGCGCTCAGAAGCGGTGAATCCAGGCACCTCAGAGTTGGTAGAGTCGCTGATCAGACAAAGAACGCCTTTCTCACCATGCTCAGCTAGCTTTTGGATATCAAAATGCTCGCCGTCTACGGGTGTGTGGTCAAATTTGAAGTCACCTGTGTGAATCACTACACCTACAGGGGTATGTAGGGCTACGGTATAGCTGTCGGCGATCGAGTGGGTGTTGCGAATAAATTCTACAAAGAAGGACGAACCGATCCGCACCATATCTCTAGGACGAACGGTACGCAATTCAGTTCTGTCGGCGACTCCTGCTTCTTCTAACTTGCCTTCTAGCAAAGCCATGGCTAGGCGAGGGCCGTAAATGACAGGGATGTCAAACTGCTTGAGGTGAAAGGCAATACCGCCAATGTGATCTTCGTGACCGTGAGTTACGATCATGCCTTTAATTTTGTGGCGATTTTCCCGCAGATAAGTGGTGTCGGGCAAAACGATGTTGACACCATGCATGCCATCGGTCGGGAAAGCCAATCCAGCGTCTAGCAGCAGAATCTCATCATTGATTTCAAAAACGCAGGTGTTTTTGCCAATTTCATGGAGGCCACCTAAAGGAATAACTTTGAGAGCAGGAGCTGATTGAGTTTGAGTCATGTGTATCCTTAGTACGAGTTTTTTACGAATGTGTAGTTAAGGCAAAAGAGTTGATGAATAGGCCAGTAAAGCGGTGCAAAGTCGAAAAAATGGCTAACTGCACTGGAGGCTCATGGCGGGTCAAAAACTTTTCTAAAATCAAATGTTTGTCAAGAAATAGCCTTACTCAAAGGGAGTAATGAAATATCAAGACATTTGCTAGAACTACAGTGATTCAGAGAGGGTGTGGTTAGAATATTTAGTTGTCTAGAAACTTCAGGGCGATTGCCCTACTCAACTCAGCCAGGATGCTAGAGCAGAGCCAACTCAGCGAGAACAGTCTTCAAGGCTGCGACAACATCGGTGGGTGGATCACAGAGCGGTAGCCGGGAAGGGCCTACCTCCCAACCTCGAAGTTTCATAGCTGCCTTGACAGGAATTGGATTTGTCGTCAAAAACAAAGCCTTAAATAAAGGGAAGAGGCGCAGATGAATTTGTGTGGCTGCCTGAACTTGTCCTTGTTCAAACGCTTGAATCATTTGTTGCAGTTCTGGGCCAACGATATGGCTGGCAACACTGACTACACCTTTAGCTCCTACAGCAAGCAAGGGTAAGGTCAAGGAGTCGTCCCCTGCATACATTGTAAATTCTGGAGGGGTCAATCGTCGAATTTGACTGGCTTGATCTACGTTACCACTGGCTTCCTTGATTGCCACAATATTAGGAATGTCAGCTAAGCGGGCCACGGTTTCGGGTTGTAGGTTTTGCCCCGTCCGACCTGGCACGTTATAGAGCATTAAAGGTAGATCAGGACTTGCTTGTGCGATCGCCTTAAAGTGTTGGTAGAGCCCTTCTTGGGGTGGCTTATTGTAGTAAGGCACAACCTGCAAAGACCCGTCTAAGCCTAGCTTCTCGGCTTTTTGGGTGGCAGCGATCGCTTCTTGGGAAGAATTCGAGCCAGTGCCTGCCATTACCTTAGCTTTGCCTGCGACTGCCTTTTGCACTACCTGAAACAGCTCGTACTCCTCATCCCAACTGAGAGTCGGAGATTCGCCTGTAGTGCCACACACAACCAGGGTATCTGTTCCATTATCGGCTAAATAAGCTGCTAGTTGCTCTGCAACAGAATAATTAACCGTGCCATCTGCTTTAAATGGCGTGAGCATCGCAGTGAGAACGCGTCCAAAATCTACCACGCTCTTTCAACTTCTCCTCATGATGAATAGGTCAGGAATTTTTAGCTGTGAGTCAGCAGTTGTCCTCATCAAGTCGCTAAGGCAGGAGCCGCAGGCTGAAGCAGATTTCTTGCAACCAGTAATTCAGCAATTTGCACTGCATTAAGAGCCGCTCCTTTGCGAATCTGGTCTCCGCTCAACCAAAGTTCTAACCCACAGGGATGAGACAAGTCTTGACGAATTCGACCCACCAAAACTTCGTCACGGCCACTCGCTTCAATGGGCATCGGGAAATAATTAGCTTGCCAATCTTCAACTAATTTGACCCCAGGCGCTTGGCTCAACAATTCTCTAGCCTGAGCCACATCAAAAGGTGCATCAAACTCTAGGTTAATCGCTTCTGAGTGAGCCCGGAGTACGGGAACCCGTATGCAAGTTGCCGTGATTCTGAGATCGGGAGCACCGAAGATTTTGCGAGTTTCATGCACCATCTTCAACTCTTCTTCGCAGTAACCCTGATCAGTCAGCTTAGAGTTGTGCGGGAATAAGTTAAAAGCTAGCGGGTAAGGAAAAACTTCACTAGTAGGAGTTTCACCTTGCAAGATTGCTTTGGCTTGAGTTTTAACTTCTTCCATTGCCCGCGCACCCGCGCCGCTGGCAGATTGGTAAGTAGCTGCCACAATCCGCTTAATGGGTTGAATTTGGTGCAATGGCCAAATGGCAACTGACATCAAGATAGTAGTGCAGTTGGGGTTGGCAATGATGCCTTGGTGCCTAGCAGCAGCGTCCGGATTAACCTCTGGAACGACCAATGGTACTTGGGGGTCCATGCGAAAAGCACTGGAGTTGTCAATCACGACTGCTCCTGCTGCCACTGCCTTGGGTGCCCAAGCTTTAGAGATCGAACCTCCAGCGGAAGCTAGAACTAAATCTACATTGGCAAATGAGTTTTCGCCGACGGCTTCGATGGGTAATTCTTCGCCTTGAAAGGTGAGGGTGCGTCCAGCCGACCGAGGAGAAGCCAGTAGCTTCAGCTCGGAGACTGGAAATTGGCGACTTTGCAACAACTCAATGAGTTCCGTCCCAACTGCACCCGTTGCTCCCAAAATAGCGACTTTATAAGACTGACCCAAATTAATTGCCTCCTGTGATACCGATAATTTTTGCGATTGAACAAAAAATATTTGAAGAAATATAAGGTTAGAGCTAGGTCTTTACAGGTAAATCTAAGAGTCGGTTGGCTAACTTTGCTGGATTTTTAGCTGTTGGATCTGCTAGCTCACAAGGCTTTTTATAAGATTTTCTTTTGTTTAAGATTTATTAGATGAGGTTAGATCATGAATTTAGAGGTTTTCTTAGTGATAAGTCTCAAAAATTGAGGTTTCAACATTTTAACGGATTTTGTTCGGACTGAAAAATAGCTCGCCTTGTCTAAGTAGGAGTCTCAGCACTCCTCAACTAAGATCTTCGCATAAGACTGGGTTTTATCCGCTTAACTTTGTGCTCTGAGGTGCGATCGCTGCTGAGCAAAGCTAGCTGTAACAATACGGGCACTAGATTGAGGGGCAAGAGCACTAAAGTCATTGGGTGCCTTTGAGTGCTACTCTGCCAAAGAACAGCCCAGATGAACTTTAGATCAAATTTAATTCATCTCGTTCATGGCTGGTTAGGATCGGTTAGGATAGCTAATTGCAGTTAAGCGAAATTTCCCCGAATTGCTGAACTGAGCTCTTTCGCTCTGACCTTTGGTTAAGTGATAGAGCAGGTGATTAGTCCTGTGAAAGCTAAGTCATACCGATCGCCCTGAGTATGCCCGGAGTACTTAATGCCTACAGTAATCAAGTTGTTGCTGGGCCAAGGGCTGACCTTTAATGTCAGGGATTGCTCAAGGAAACCTGTGCTTTAGGGCACTGTATCACAAACCTCAATCCCTGTTGAACCAGAAAGTTTAGTTGTCTAAAAACTGCAGAGCCAATGAAAGTTACCCAGGAAAAACTTCCCGCCAGTCAGATTGGTTTGGAAATCGAAATTCCACCAGACATGTCCAAGAAAGCTTACGAGCAGGTCCTGCAAGAGTTTACTCGCTCGGCTAATATCCCTGGGTTTCGGAAAGGCAAAGTTCCCCGTCAAGTATTGATTCAGCGCTTTGGTTCTAGTCGCATGAAGGCTGCAGCACTAGAAGAGTTGGTTCAAAACGGTGTCCGTCAAGCCGTTGAACAGGAAAAAATCGATGCGATCGGTAACTTCCAGTTGCGCTCTTCATTTGAAGACTTGGTGCAACAGTATGAACCTGGTTCTGTCCTCACTTTCTCTGCTGCTGTAGATGTTCAACCAGAAGTGAAGCTAGACCAATACACTGGCTTTAACGTTCAGGCAGAAAAAGCAGAGTACGACCCTCAGCAAGTCGATAAAGTTTTAGAAGAGCGTCGGGCTGAATTGGCAACTCTGATTCCAGTTGAAGGCCGCGCTGCTCAGCTGGGTGATACAGCTGTAGTGGACTTTTCTGGTCGCATAGTAGCTGAAGAAGGTGCCGAAGAAGAAGCCGCTGAAATCCCCGGCGGCCAAGCTGAAGACTTCCAAGTTGAGTTGTCGGAAGGCCGATTTATTCCTGGTTTTATCGATGGCATGGTCGGCATGAATCCAGGGGAAACCAGAGAAGTCTCAGTCAAGTTCCCAGAGGATTATCCGCAAGCTGATCTAGCAGATAAACCCGCTGTCTTTACCATTACAGTAAAAGAGCTGAAGGAAAAGGAACTGCCCGCCTTGGATGATGACTTTGCTCAAGAAGTCAGTGAGTTCCAAACTTTGGCGGAGTTACGTGCTTCGATCGAATCCAATTTCCAAAAGAAAGCTGACAGCAAAACCGACGCGAATAAGGAACAAGCGATCATCAGTGAGTTGCTGAAGCAAATTGAGGTTGATTTGCCCATGACCTTGATCGATCGCGAAGTTGACTACATGTTGACCCAAACCGCGATTGAGTTACAAAACCAAGGGCTGGATATCAAGCGGCTGTTCACCCAAGACATGATTCCTCAATTGCGAGAGCGATCGCAGCCCGAGGCCATTACTCGGATCAAGCGCACACTAGCTCTAGGCGAAGTAGCGAAGCGGGAGTCCATTCAGGTCGAACCTGAAGCGATCGAGACTCGTATCAAAGAAGTCATGGAGCAGTATAGCGATCGCGACATCGACCACGATCGTTTGCGAACCGTGGTTGAAGAAGATTTGTTGAAAGAAAAAATTCTCAAGTGGCTAGAAGAGCGCTCCACGATTGAACTTGTACCCGAAGGTTCTCTCACTCAGGGTGAAGAAAGCGAGGAGCTAGCTTCAGCAGAGGTTACGGCTGAACCGGAAACTGCTGCTCCAGCAGAAACAGAGGCTAGTGAGTAGTCTTACGTAAATTTTCTTGAGGGAGCGATCACTTTAAACTCACTCTACGGCTCTAGCCGATAGAATGACTGGTTAGTTACCTAGCCGTAATTAAGCGGGTTTCTCGTGCATTTCTCCCTCACCTACAGCCAGTCTTAGATGAGTTGAGGCATAATGATCGCATATAACAGATACAAGCGTTACGACTTTCCTCCAAGAGTGTGTGCTCCTAAAGGTCCGTAAATAAACGCTCGAACTGTTTGGTTGATGTCACAGTCCTGAACTTCAGTTCTTAGCCCCTATGTTGGTATCTCAGTCCCTTTACTCCCCTATCAGCAGCCTGAACTTGCTAGACGTTGCTTCTACTGGCCCCAGCAACGTCATCCCGATGGTAGTGGAACAATCTGGTCGGGGTGAGCGGGCGTTTGACATCTACTCACGGCTCTTGCGGGAGCGCATTGTATTCCTAGGAACGCCAGTTGATGACGCGGTCGCTGATTCCATCGTGGCTCAACTCCTGTTTCTAGAAGCAGAAGATCCAGAGAAAGATATTCAGCTTTACATCAACTCGCCAGGTGGTTCCGTCACGGCTGGTATGGCAATCTATGACACCATGCAGCATATTGGCCCAGATGTTGTGACTATGTGTTTTGGATTGGCTGCTAGCATGGGAGCCTTTTTACTCTCAGGCGGAGCCCCGGGCAAGCGCATGTCACTGCCTAGTTCCCGGATTATGATCCACCAACCGCTAGGTGGAGCGCAAGGTCAAGCTGTTGACATTGAAATTCAAGCCAAAGAAATTCTGTATCACAAGCGCAAGCTGAATGAGCTATTGGCTGGTCATACAAATCAGCCTTTAGAGAGGATTGAAGCGGATACTGAGCGCGACTTCTTTATGTCGGCAGTTGAAGCAAAAGACTACGGTTTAATTGATCAAGTTATTTCTAGGCAGAACATTCCCCTTCCGGGAGAGGCTGTCACCGCACTGAAATCATGAGGCAGTTATGTCTAAGTACGACTCCCATCTGAAATGTTCCTTCTGTGGCAAGTCTCAAGAGCAGGTTCGCAAATTGATTGCCGGACCAGGAGTCTACATTTGCGATGAGTGTGTCGACTTGTGTAACGAAATTCTGGATGAGGAACTGTTTGACTCTAGTGCAGCAGCTCCTCAGCCAACTCCTCGGCGTGAGCAACCAACAGAGAAGCGACGCACTCGTGCTTCTAGTCTCTCGTTGACTCAGATTCCTAAGCCTCGGGAAATTAAAAAACACCTAGATGAGCACGTCATCGGTCAAGATGAAGCCAAGAAAGTGCTATCTGTCGCAGTGTATAACCACTACAAACGCCTCAGCTTCATTCAAGCTAAGGGAAGTGCTAAGCCAACTGACGACCCTGTAGAATTGCAAAAATCTAACATTCTGCTGATTGGTCCTACAGGGTGTGGCAAGACTCTGCTGGCTCAAACGTTGGCAGAGATTCTGGATGTGCCTTTTGCGGTCGCTGATGCCACAACGCTAACCGAAGCAGGGTACGTCGGTGAGGATGTCGAAAATATTCTACTGCGCTTGCTACAAGTGGCAGATCTGGATGTAGAAGAAGCCCAGCGAGGCATTATCTACATTGATGAAATTGATAAAATCGCCCGTAAAAGCGAGAACCCCTCGATCACCCGTGATGTTTCTGGTGAAGGGGTGCAACAGGCGTTGCTGAAGATGCTAGAGGGAACAGTTGCGAATGTACCTCCTCAAGGAGGCCGTAAGCATCCCTATCAAGATTGCATCCAGATTGACACTAGCAACATCCTGTTTATCTGTGGTGGAGCTTTCGTTGGTCTTGACAAAACAGTGGAGCAGCGGATTGGTAAGAAGTCGATTGGCTTCATTCAGGCGGGTGATGGTCAATCGAAAGATAAGCGAACCGCAGATATTCTCCGACACTTAGAGCCAGACGATTTAGTCAAGTTCGGGATGATTCCAGAGTTTATCGGTCGCTTGCCAATGGTGGCAGTGGTCGATCCGCTGGATGAAGATGCCCTATCTGAGATTCTGACTGAGCCTCGCAATGCTCTGGTGAAGCAGTACCAGAAGTTGCTGAAGATGGACAATGTCCAGTTGGAGTTTAAGCAAGAAGCTGTGCGGGCGATCGCTCAAGAAGCCTATCGTCGTAAGACTGGGGCACGGGCGCTGCGAGGCATTGTGGAAGAGCTAATGCTAGATGTGATGTACGAACTTCCCTCCCGCAAGGATGTGACACGCTGCACGATTACTAAAGAAATGGTGGAGAAACGCTCAACTGCTGAGTTACTGCTGCACCCCTCTTCTTTGCCTAAGCCTGAGTCTGCGTAGTTAGTGCAGCCAAGCGATGTGGCAGCTTGAGTAGTAGGTTTTTTAGCCAAAAACCTGTAATCTCAATCTGGAGTTTAAAACCTGCTTAGCAATGCCTTATATTCCAATTCGTGGTGTTAATCACTACTATGAGTGGATTGGTACGTCGGACCACTCTAAAACCTCTGGGAAACCAATCATGGTTTTTGTACATGGTTGGGGTGGTTCGGCGCGGTATTGGGAAAGTACAGCTCAAGCGCTCTCAGATACGTTCGATTGTCTCCTCTACGATCTCCGAGGGTTTGGTCGTTCCTGTTTACCTGCTGATCAGCAACCAGGCGCAGAAAATCAACAAGCAACTTTACAGCAAAGTGTAGACAAGACAGTGACAGCTGAAACAGAACTGCTGCAAGCAGCTGAGAGCACTGAAGACTTGATCTATGAACTGGAAAGCTATGCCGATGATCTAGCTGCTTTACTTGAAGCGTTGGGATTAGAGCGAGTTTATCTGAATGCTCACTCAATGGGAGCTTCGATCGCGGTCTTTTTCTTGAATCTTTACCCACAGTTTGTAGAGCGGGCAATTCTGACCTGTAGTGGCATCTTTGAATACGATGAAAAAGCGTTTAGTGCTTTTTATCGCTTCGGTGGCTATGTCGTTAAGTTCCGCCCACGTTGGTTGGCTAAAATTCCTTTTGCCAACCGCATGTTTATGGCGCGGTTCTTACACAAACCGTTACCAGATGCTATTAGCCAAGCTTTTTTAGAGGATTTTCTCTTAGCTGACTATAAAGCTGCGCTTGGAACCATTTTTACTTCAGTGAGCAAAAAAGCAACAGAAGTGATGCCGCAGGAGTTTACTAAGTTAACGGTCCCTACTTTATTGATTGCAGGGGAGCATGACATCATCATTCCGGCGTCAATGGGGCAGCAGGCGGCCGACTTGAGTGAGAAAGTAGAATATTCGCTCATTCCTGGCACTGCTCATTTTCCGATGATGGAAGACCCAGAAACTTATCTACAGCGTGTACGGGACTTCACTCATGTCAAACAGCCTAGCCTATAGTGGATGGCATGCATGTTTTGATGACGGTCCACTAGAGCTAACTGGGAGGGTCTGGATGAGTGACAAAGAAGCTTGGTTTGTCGTCAAGCAATCTAATGGGTCTTGTGAGGTTTGGTCTGCGGCTCAGATTGAAGCCAAGCAATCTCAAGCACAGTCTACAGATTTAGCGCCACAATGGGGACCATTCAAATCGCAGACTGAAGCGATCGCCCGCCGAGTGGGTCTAATTCGTGCGGGCAAGTGTCAACCCGTCTAAAGCCAAGAACTAGAAACTGATTTGGGGTGAGCCGTGACTCACCCTACTGCTTACCGCGTGCTGGATTCTGCACGGGTGCCTTTTTGAGCCGCAACTTTTTGGGTTAGAACTGTTAAGGCTTTGGCGTATTGCGGATCGGCCTCAGTGCCTACCTTATCGCGATCGCGGCTCAGTTCTTCTCGCTGAGTATCGCTGAGTTCGATGACCACATCGGGAGCAATACCATGCTTGTTAATATCAACACCGTCAGGCGTGAGGTATTTGGCAATCGTCACCGCTAAACCGGAACCATCGCCCAGACCTCGCACTGACTGAACTAAGCCTTTACCAAAGGTTTGCGTCCCCACCAAAACGGCTCGGTCATTGTCTTGCAAAGCGCCGGATAGGATTTCACTAGCGCTAGCGGAACCTCCATCTACCAAAACAACTAGTGGTTTATCTGTCAAAGCACGACGATTGGCTTTTTCCCGGTCTGTCTCGCCTTGTCGATTGACCGTAGAGACGATCGCGCCGTCGTCTAACCACATGCGGGCAATTTCAATACTGGAGTAGAGCAGACCACCGGGATTAGAGCGCAGGTCCAGAATGTAGCCATCTACCTGCTTTTGCTCTAGATCTTGGATGGCTTTTCGCATCTCCAAGGAAGCATTTTGGCTAAATTGGGACAAACGAATATAGCCAACATTGGCGTTGGGCGCTTGTTGAGTGGTGTATTTAACCGGGTGGATTTCAATGCGATCGCGCTTCAGCCGAAACTCTAATTCCTCTTTCCCCCTCAAAACGGTCAGGGTGACTTGAGAACCAACAGGACCGCGAATCAAGGTCACAGCCTTATCGACATCCATCCCTTCGGTGCTCTTTCCATCAATTCTGAGAATTGTGTCCTTGGCAAGCACTCCAGCTTTAGCCGCAGGCGTATCTTCAATCGGAGCCACAACCACCAGCTTCTTAGTTTTCTCATCCTGAGACAACTGGATACCAACGCCAGTCAGTTCACCGGACGTATCAATCTGCATGTTCCGGAACTCAGTCGGGTCCATGAACCGGGTGTAGGGATCGTTCAGCTGCTTGAGCATTTCCCGGATGGACTTGTAGGCTTCCTCTTTATTGCTATAGGAGCGGTTGAGGTACTGACTGCGAACTGCCTTCCAGTCAACCCGATTGAACGTACCGTCTACATAGGTACGATCGATGATCTGCCAGACTTCGTCAACTATTTCTTTAGGACTTTCGCGAAAAAAGGCTTGACTTTTAGATAGATGAATGCCAGCTCCAGTGATGCTGACAGCAGTGAGTGCAACTGCTGTTGCACCTAAAACAAGCCCGCGTTTTGTCATGTCCATACGCCTACTGAGCTGGAAGGGATTGGTCTGGAAAAGGTACAGCGTGTATTTGTGCTGAAGAATTCTGTCTAACCGAGCAGCTTTGGTTAGAACCTCACACCCTCAGGACTCAGACTGAATCTCATTAGTTTTCAATCTAAAGCCTTGCCAATAGAAAGACTATAACAACTTTATTTCGCAAGCCTCAACCCAAGAAGAAAATCCATGCCTGATTTAAGGATCAACCCACCGACCATCCGCTTTGATCAAATTAATTAACTCTGTCACCCCTTGATCTTCCGGAACTTTCTTGATTTCTTCCCGACCTCGATACAGAGAAATATAGCCAGGTTGCTTGCCGACATAGCCGTAGTCAGCGTCTGCCATTTCGCCAGGCCCGTTAACAATGCAGCCCATCACGGCAATATCTAGTCCTGTGAGGTGCTTGGTTGCTTCGCGAACTTTGTGGAGAACTTCTTCAAGATTAAACAGGGTACGACCGCAGGAAGGGCAGGCGACATACTCCACCATCGTCTTCCGCAAACCCAAAGCTTGCAGAATGCTGTAACAAACCGGAATCTCTTTTTCGGGGGCTTCAGTGATGGAGACACGAATAGTATCTCCGATGCCGTCTGCTAGGAGCGGTGCTAAGCCAGCAGTAGACTTGATCCGACCATATTCGCCATCCCCTGCTTCAGTCACTCCCAGGTGAAGGGGGTAGTTCATGCCCAACTCATCCATCCGCTTCACCATGAGACGGTAAGCGGCCACCATGACTGGGACCCGTGAAGCTTTGAGGGAAATGACTAAATTGTGGAAGTTCAGCGACTCACAGATTTGAAGAAACTCGATCGCGGATTCCACCATGCCTTCGGGGGTATCGCCATAGGTAAATAGCATGCGCTCAGCTAAAGAGCCATGATTGACTCCAATCCGCATGGCTTTGCCTTGATCTCGTAAAGAAATCACGAGCGGCTCTAGAGTTTCACGAATTTTGGCTCCGATTTCATCAAATTCGGCTTGGGAGTATTCGGTGCGATCGCTCTTCGGCTTCTCAAACACGTAAAGCCCTGGGTTAATTCGGACTTTATCGACGTGCTTAGCCACTTCCAGGGCAATCTTCATGCCGTTGTGGTGCACATCAGCCACCAGGGGCACAGCTTGATAGGTTTCTGCTAATTTCTGTTTAATGTCTTTGAGCGCGTAAGCATGGGCCATACTAGGCACCGTTACCCGCACAATTTCGCAACCGATTTCGTGGAGGCGGCGAATCGCGGCAACTGAACCCTCAATATCCAGGGTGTCCTCGTTAATCATCGATTGCACGACGACTGGGGCACCTCCACCGATCGTGACATTCCCAACCTGGACAGGGCGGGTTTTGCGCCGCTGGATGGTGGTGTCAACAAAGGTTTGGCTGGAGGGATCGGAGGTGGTAGGTGGCGTGGGCAGGGTTTGCATACGCTGATGGCTGGCTTCTAGACCAAGACAAATAAGTGTTTCTCTCTACCTCTCAGATTGCCACAGTTAGGCTCCTTTTAGCCGAGGGAATTGAAATTTGCGTAATTCTCTCAGCAGAGCTAGTAGGTACTGATCACGAATTCACAAATTTGCAATCAGGGAAACTACAGTGAGCAACATGGATGTTTTAAAGGCATCAAGCTTGATTTTGTTGGGTGCTAGTGTGGGTGCTTTATTACTCACTACAGGGCCACAAGGAGCGATGGCTGAGACCGCAACAGATGTCTTGTGCCGCAAATCTCCACAAAATTCTCAGTGCGTAGGTCAAGGAATGCCTTCACAAAGCACTAACAGTTATGCAGCGACTAATAAGGAAAATTTGCAAGTGGTCAACGTTGATCAAGACTGGCGATCGCCGAAAGCAGAAATTCCTTGGTCAGAACCTGTGATGGTACGCGATCAGTTTGATGGTGAGTATTTAGCTGTATTTGACAAGAGCCACTCTGGCAGCGCTTTTTGGACTGGGCGAGAGTCGGGTGTCGTCACCCAATGGACCCCAACAAAAATTTCCGTATTCCCTTACAAAAAGACTAGCTCTTGTGGGTTTCTAACTTGTAATAATGTGATGGACTCGTCTCTAGTCGGCAAGGCACTCGAAATTAAGTTAGGGAGTCAAGTCTTCAAGCTAGACGGCGAAGATAGTACATTTACAGTGACCCCTGAGTTGGCAAAAGCCTTACGAAGTGCCCCTGACGAGGAAGTTGTAATCAGAGTTACTTTGGCAGGTAACGGCTCGACAGTCAAAAATAAAATTGGTAAGGGCACTGTTCAATCCTGGAAAACGGTTTACCAGGCAGTAGAGCCAACTCCTTAAAAAGCTTATTAATCAAAGAAAGGCGATCGCTCTTCTACACTCAAAGCGATCGCCTTTTTGAACTCTCAAAATTAGAAATTATTCTGTTGGGAAATCTGGGAAAACCCATTGAGGTGGCTCACTGACTCTCCTGCGGGCACGTTCCTCGGCAATTTCCAGCATTTTATCGAGTGAGTTATTGGCTATAAACTTTGTCGCTGCCTCCTTGTACTCCAAGTTTGGGCATCGATCCCCAAGGACACAACCGTTCTTACAAGCTTCGGCACAGTTTATAGATTCAGACGTCACTTCTCTTCTCCTAATCTCAAAATGACAGTGAGTTAAAGCAGCTTTTTAGATTTGTTAGTAGCGATCGCTCTTTCAGATTTTACCCCCAGAGATCGCGCTCTCCATCTGAAACTTGAGACGTTTTGCGATGGCGGGGATCAAGACTCAAATTAAGTTCTGTGACTGCTGCTGTCTAACTGGTCGGTTTGAGTGGCAGCTTAGAAGCAAGGGAAAAGAAAGCAATCTTCCCTGGAGATCATTTTGGCGATCGCTTCACAGATTGTTACTTGCCGAGGTAGGTGTGAACGGGGTTAAGCCTCAGTAACACTTTGACTTTCAGGAGCGAGGTCTTGAGGTCGATAAACAGTTCCAGGTGAATGATCGGGGTTAATTTCAACTACTAAATCAACGTAGCGGCGATCGCGCGTCAGGGGTTGGATAAATAGTTCAGGATGCAACGCCTTCCAGAAATATTCGACAAACTGATCAATCTCGCGACCGCTCATGCCGCTTTTGCCAGCCGCAATCATTTGGTGTTCGGCTTGCTGTCGCCATTGCTGACTTAAGTGGTAATCAGTAGGATGCAGCACCATCAAGCGATCGAGTCTTGACCACAGTGGTAAATAATTTTGCAGTTTTGCGTTCATATCCCGCGCAAACTCACGATCTGCTTCGGTTACAATCGGAGATGGTGCGGTAGCAAATGCTGCTGGGTCAATCGGGCGAACCCCGACAAACCAACCTTCAAACAGCACAATTGCCACATCCTTGACTACCTCTGGTACGGTTCTGTCCCCTGCTCCATTAAACGCAGATTTATCAAACCGAGGAACTTGAATCGAAGCGGACGGGTCAGTATGGCGTAGCTGGTCTAAAACCATGCAACCTAAATCCACATCGTGAGTTCCCGGTGGGCCACGCCAAGTGAGGCGAGGGTCTTCGGCTCTTAGGCGTAACCGATCTGGATAAGTTTTGTACAGATCGTCGAGCGAAAAACTAAGGGTGCGATACCCTAAGTGGCTAAGTAGCAAGGTCAAGATCGTAGCTAGAGTAGTCTTGCCTGTTCCCTGTCCACCCAAAATTCCCTGGATGAAGGGGCGGCCTAACGCTTGATGGCTTACTGCCAACTCTAAAGCTAAGGGCAGCCATAAATTCCATAAAGGAACTAGAAAGTCAGATTCCAGGCAAAAGGTGTGCTGACAAAACTGTTGGATCGCTGGATAAACACCTTGAAGCAGGTGCGATCGCACCTTGACAGTCTGGCTGACATTGGTAGAGTTGATGCCAAAGGCTTTCGCTCTCAATGAGTCTGCTAAAAGCCAAGTCTCTAGTTGCTGCTGAAGGACCGGGGTTGGTGCTTGTCCCATCGCCCAGTTTTGCAGAATGAGGTTCAAGGATGAATCTGATGGCTGCATACCTTTAAGCATGACTAATTCGATTTAACTGCCAATCTTGAAAGCCTCAATGAACATGCCATAAATTAAGCCAAGCTTAGTGGCGTTCAGGGCTTCTAGCAGCAGTGATTGCGTTGCCCCCCGACGATTGCTGTAAACAATTCGGCTAATTGCTTCTGTCAACGCCATCAAGATTGCGGCTGCGACAATGTCCCATGTGGCTGCTTGTCCGGTTGTAGTTGGAATGGCAGTGCCGAGAAAGACACCGAAGAGAACGCTGATTACCAGCAACGATAGCCGTCGCCAAGGGTTACGCAACCACCGTCCCAACTGACCTAGCACTCCATCTACGAGGTTGTTTAGGCGGGTGTTTTGCATAAATGACGCAGGCTCCAAAAGGGTGATGCGGCAAAATCTCAAAAAAATATCTTAGTGACAAAGTATATAACTCCTGTGCAGGTGAAGATTGCCTGAAGCAGGGGAGTGAGGTGGATGGTATGAATTTGCGGCACGAGTGTTGCAGCGTTTAGTGGCGTAATAAATTCCAACGTAAGAGTTTCGATGACTGGGGTAGGGGGCACACCATGGAGCGGGGGCAAGTGAACAAGCAGATGAAATCGATCGCCTATCCGATAGCTGCGATCGCGGGGACAGGGTTAGTTTTGGGCGCAGCGGCTTTAGCTTTGGGTTGGCTGGAAGTAGGGATTTCGATTAGTCCTGTAGGACCAGATGCCTCTGTGATCTCAGGGGCTGTTCCACTGACTCAGAAGTCGGCTACTGAAGTCGCCATGCGATCGACTACAGGTAATCCTATTGTGTCCTCTCCTGATGCTGATCCCCTGGTTCAGCAGGGTACAGCTCCAACCCAGGTTGCTGCCAACAGTAGCCCGGCTCGCTTGAATGCGACTCCTAATCCTGGCGGCTTGCGAGTGAGTAACACCACCGATCATCCAGTTCGGGTCGCTCTGCTAGCGCAACAATCTCTAGCTAACTCTGCCCAAGCTTCCTTAGCGCCTACTGGTAAGGCACCCGTCTATGGCCAACCGGCTCATTGGGATTTTGCTCCCGGCGAGGGCAGCGCTCAGGGTTTAGCTTTGTCCTTGCCAGAGGGAAATTTACAACTGAAAAAGGGAGATGTTTTGGTGGCGTTCGCCCAAGATGGATCACGCCGTTACTGGGGACCTTATGTCATTGGAGAAACTGACCAACCCCTGTGGAATGACCAAAACTCCGAGTGGCAATTAAGCTTACAACGTTGAGTAAATCTTGAGTGAATCTCAGGCAGCTACGGTCTGCGATCGCTTGAGAAGCTAGAAGTCTTAGGTTCACGGATGGGATGATAATACTGGAGAACTTAAAAACCAGTTCTGTCGTCCCTAGTATTGCCTTGTTGACATTTTGGATGAAATTGAGTGTGGGCCGCCGTATTGCAGATTTGTTGAAGCGTGACGAGAAGCAGGGATCAGCGCTCATTTGGGCTTTGGCGATCGCTTGGTTACTGTTGATTGGCTGGATTGCGTTTTTTGGGCACTTGGGCAGCATTGGCTTAATTGATGAAACTGAGCCGCTGTTTGTGGAAGCTGCACGCCAGATGACGGTGACGGGCGATTGGATTACACCCTTTTTTAATGAGGTGCCTCGCTTCGATAAGCCGCCTCTGATTTATTGGCTGATGGCGATCGCCTTTCAAGCCTTCGGGGTGAATGAGTGGGCCGCTCGGCTGCCTTCGGCTTTGGCAGGATTTGCCTTGAGCTGTTTTTGCTTTTATACGTTACGTCTGTTTGGCTGGCCTCACAGATGCTCAAAAGCTAGGGCTCAAGAGCTACCAGATCACTCATTAGAGTTTTCAACAGCACCAAAGCAGAGTAGTGACGTTGGTCGAGATTGGCAACTGTGGCTGACGGCTGGGCTAGGGGGCACAATGGTGGCGCTGCATCCCTACACGTTTTTTTTTGGACGGACGGGCTACTCGGACATGCTGCTGAGCCTTTGTATGAGTGGCTCGTTGCTAGCCTTTTTTCTGGGATATGCCCATACCGAAAACTCCAAAGTTCAAACTCGCTGGTATTTGACTTTCTATGTCCTGATTGGGCTGGCGGTACTGACGAAAGGGCCTGTGGGAGCGGTATTGCCTGGGATGATCATCACTGCTTTCCTGCTCTATGTCGGTCACTTTAAAGCAGTTTTACGAGAAGTAAAACTTGGTTGGGGAGCTTTGATTGTTTTAGGGTTAAGTGTGCCTTGGTTTGTGTTGGTGATTTTGGCTAACGGGCAAGCCTACATTGACTCGTTTTTTGGTTACCACAACGTAGAGCGCTTTACCAGCGTGGTGAATCAGCACAGCGGCCCTTGGTATTTCCACTTTTTGATAGTGTTGGTGGGCTTTTTGCCTTGGTCGGTGTTTTTGCCAGCCGCGATCGCTCGTCTACAATTTTGGCAACGTGGAGCTTGGCAACAGCAACCTCGCTCAACTCATTTAGGATTGTTCGCTGGCGTTTGGTTTGCAGTTGTCCTCGGGTTTTTCACGATTGCTGCAACCAAGTACTTCAGCTATGTGCTGCCCTCCATGCCTGCCGCTGCGATTTTGGTGGCGCTGTGGTGGAGTGAGCAAATCGCCCAAGCGGAAATTGGGCAGCAACAATCACGCAGCTTAAAGCTCAGTACGATCGCGGGGATCGCTTTATTTGCTGTGCTAGCAGCCGCTTGTTTCTATAGCCCTAACTGGTTGAGCGATGACCCCACGATGCCTAATCTGGGCGCGCGCATGGAACAGGCAGGCTTGGCAGAGTGGGGGGCAATTATTTGGGGGATTAGCGCGATCGCTGGGCTTCTCCTGTTACTAAAACGGCAAGCACAATGGTTTTGGGGCGTTAGCCTGATTGGGTTTGCGGCATTTCTGCTCTGGTTCGTGACTCCTATGTCCTTCCTTGTGGACGCGGAACGGCAGTTACCCCTGAGAGAAATGGCGGCTGCTGCCGTCCAGGCGGAAAAGCCCCAGGAACCGCTACTAATGATCGTGCGTGGGTTTCACAAGCCTAGTTTGGTGTTTTATACAGAGCGACCCGTCAATTTCTTGATGAACCCGGAAACAGCCGCACCCGAAATTCAGCAAGCGATCGCCCAACCAACGGCTCCAGGTTCTGCCTTGGTGATTACTTCGCAAAGAGCTTTAACCCGATCGGGTTTGCAGCCTACGCAATATCAAGCGATCGCTCAATCTGGAATTTATCAACTGATTCGAGTTCCCAAAACAGGTCAGCCATGATGCAGGCAGCACAAAAGTGGCTAACTTCCCGGTTGAATCAGTGGGTAGTTTTTTTGCTGGTCGGGGGATTGCTGGTACGAGCCACGATTGCGGCTTGGCTCTATCCTGGTTTTGATGAGGCTTACTACTACCTTTATGTGCTCCACCCAGACTGGAGCTATTTTGACCATCCGCTGCTGGTGGCTCTTAGCACTGGATTGGGGCCTTGGCTCACAGGGATAGTTTCCCAGTTCACGATCCGGATTGGGACTTTGCTCCTTTACACCGGAGCCTTGATCTTTCTGTACTTGACTAGTGCCACGCTGTTTTCTGCACAAGTGGCCACCCTGACCCTGGCGATCGCTACTGCCATTCCAATCTTTCAGGTAGGCTTTGGCACTTTGACGGTGCCCGATACGCCGTTAATGTTTTTCTGGGCTGCTACCCTTTATGTCGCTGCTGGGGAATTTTTTCGGGTTCCCGAAAGCTACCGACCCAGTTGGCGATTGGCTTTGATTAGTGTTTTGGTCGGTTTGGCTTGTTTAGGTAAGTATCACGGCTTTCTGCTGGGGTTCGGGTTAGTTGGGTTTTGCTTAACCAGCGATCGTCATCGCTCGGCCCTTCTTTCCCCTTGGATGGCCCTTGGCGTAGGGCTGTTTGCTGTCACTCTCTCCCCCATGCTGGTGTGGAATTGGCAGCGAGATTGGGTTTCATTTCGGTTTCAGTCTGGGCGAGCGGTTCCCAGGGATCAGTACGATCTACTGGCTCTCCTCGGTACCTTTTTGCTCGGAGTTGCTTACCTATTTCCCACCTTTGGCTTTCCTCTGTGGTGGGTAACGCTGCGTCAGGCGGGCAAACAAATTATGCAGCCTTGGCGACGCAAATCTGGGATTGATCTCAATTTGCATAGCAAACAGCGGTTTATTCTTTGGATGTCTTTGCCCGTTATCTTGGTGTTTACCTTGATTGGCGGTTATCAGCAGATTTTGCCAACTTGGCCGATGCCAGGATTTTGGGGTGCCACTTTACTGTTGGGTTATCAAGCGGCTCTATGGCAGAAGCAAGCTCCGCGCGCCGTTCAACGTTGGCTAGTTGTGTCTGGAACTACCATCATTGCTTTGATGTTGATTGCGCTGCTGCATGTGGCGTTTGGCATTGCTCAAACCACCAGCAATTATGCTTTTTTGGGGGGAATGTGGTCTCCTAAGGAAGATTCCTCTACACAACTAGTAGATGTGCAGCAGTTACGTCGAGGCTTCGCCGACAACCCCACCCTACGAGTAGCTCTGCAAGAGACTGATTTTATCTTTACCAATCGCTATTTCTTAGGTGGACAGATTGCGATGGCTTTAGAGCCTCTGGAACCTAAACCCATTGGTTGTTTATGTGAAGATCTGCGCGGCTTTGCTTTTTGGTCCAAGCCAAATGAGTGGGTTGGTAAAGACGCGCTCTACATTACCTCTGAGCGGTTCCAGGGCAAAACTGGGTTGGCGAAATACCAAGGCTACTTCAGCAGCATCGAAAAAATTGCCGATGTCCCGATTCGGCGGGGGGGTGCGATCGTCCAAGTCTTTTACATTTACCGAGCGAAAAACCTACTTCAGCCTTACCCCCGACCCTATGGAAATTGATCGCCCTCAATTTGTTTTGCCACATTACTTAAAATTCTTACTTACATCTCACCTGAAAGTTAAGGGCAAGGAGTCATTGGGATGGGTTTAAAGCCTTCCATCATGGACCGCTATCTCATTGCAGAATTGCTGCCACCTTTCTTATTTGGGGTAGCCGCTTTCTCGGCGATCGGTTTAGCAGTAGGGGTCTTCTTTGACTTGGTGCAGAAGATTACAGATGCTGGGATTCCCTTCGCGACGGCTATACAGATCTTTTTGCTCCAGGTGCCAAACTTTGTCACCCTCTCGTTTCCCATGTCAATTTTGCTGGCCACCTTAATGGTTTACAGTCGTCTATCGGGGGATAGCGAAATTGTGGCGCTGCGGGGTTGCGGAGTCAGCGTTTATCGGCTAATGGTGCCTGCTTTGATGCTCAGCTTGATTGCGACTGGCATGACTTTTTTCCTCAACGAGTTGGTAGTTCCCAGCAGTAACTATCAGGGAGAAATTTTATTAGAAAAGGCATTAAGCCAAGATAAGCTGGCATTTCAAGAGAAAAATATTTTCTATCAAGAGTTTTCGGGGAAAAAACTGGCTCGCATTTTTTATGCCCATGACTTCGATGGTCAGCGCATGCAAAATTTGACTATTCTTGACTTCTCAAAAGAAGAGCTGAATCAAATTGTAGAAGCCGAATCGGCGGTGTGGAATGCGCAGCAGAGCACCTGGGATTTTGCCAATGGTACCATTTACATTGTGGCACCGGATGGCTCGTCGCAAAATTTGCTCAAGTTTGAGCGCCACCAACTCCGCTTACCTCGTGCGCCTCTAGATTTAGCGAATAAAAAGCGCAAGTCAGATCAAATGAATATTGCTCAGGTGCAAGAACGCTTGGCACTTTTGGAGCAGAAAGGGGATGAGAAAAAAGAGATTCGTAAGTACAGGGTACGAATTCAAGAGAAACTAGCTCTTCCCTTCATCTGCGTAGCGTTGGGACTGGTCGGGGCGGCTCTAGGCACTACCAGTCGTCGTACTAATACGTCTACTGGCTTTGGCATTAGCATCTTGATTATTTTTGGTTACTATTTAATTGCTTTTGTGAGTAATGCCTTAGGTGAAACAGGAGCATTTTCTCCCTTTTTAGCTGGCTGGTTACCGATCCTCGTAGGCCTGACCGCAGGTGGGGGGCTACTGATTCGCGCTGCTCGATAGCAGTTAATCAGCAACTTGGTGAGCTTGGGACAGGGCTTGATAAATTTGCTCTAACAGCTCTTCTACAGGTAGGGTCGAGGGGAGAATCTGAGTTGCGATCGCCCCTAAAACTGTGGTCAGCTCCACCATATCCGTCATGTCCGCCATGTTTGTCATTGCTGCGGCTTCTAACAAACTGGGTTCAGCACAGGGTGGTGTTTGGTTCGCAAGCTGCCGTTGATCAAGGACCAAGATGGGAATTGGTAACTGTAGTTGGTTGAGAGTTTCTAGGGCCTGAAGCACCACTGGAGAAGTGCGATGACCTCGTAGGCAAATCAGTAATAAATCAGCGCTTTGATGCTGTAACTGTCGTAGCGCTTCCGCCCATGAGTGACTATGGAGCCCCCGTAAGCCTGCTGTTTGCAGATATTGCACTAAAGCTTGTAACCAATCTGCATCCTTGAGCGTGGTTGAAAGATTGGCTGCTAGTTCAGGGGCTGAGCTGGCAGTATCGGTGACTAAATCGGGCAAGTGTAACAAATCCACCACTAAAACGCTGGGTTGCCAGTTGAGTCCGACAGCCACTTGAATTGCCTGCATTAGAGCGGCTGCTTCTGAATTAGTCGGGTCCGAATTTGTGGTCAAGTCAAAATTGGGAGCGGCTAAACAAGGAAAAACAGATAAACCTGGTACTTGGTTTGCGGCTTGGGTAGCGGCTTTGGTGAGTGTCACTAACGGTAGGGAGGCTAAAGCAGTCTGTTGAGCTAGCGTTTGGAAATAGCTAGGCAACTCAGCGATCGCTTGGTCGATTAGGAGAACGTCAGGCCGCCAAACTCGCGCTAATAATTCAGCTTGCTCGAGATCATCTGCTTCTAAAATGCGGTGGTGATGTTGCTGGAGTAAACTGCTGAGCCTGCTGATGACTCTGGAAGCTGGGTTTAAAGGGTTAGATGCTTCGGGCGCTGAGATCGAGGGCGATGAAGTTGGTTGCACTAAGCCATGCTGCATTGAGTCTGATGGCATAGAAGCTTCAACACTACTCAAATAAAGCACCGTTAATCTACGAGTTGAGTGCGAAGTTGAGTCTAAGTTGGCAACTGAGGTGGTCAAGTGAGCCAGATGATCTTGTAGGGCTTGGCTCTGAATGGGTAAGCAAAGAAAACCATCAGCTTGATAACGGGCTGCTTGAGCTTGTTCAGCCTTGGTCGCAGTGATCACGACTGGAATATGGTAAGTTTCTGCATCCGACTTCAACAGAGTCAGCACATCCCAACCCGAAAGAAGTGGCAGTAAGGGATTGAGAAAAACAATACAGGGTTGCAAGCGTCTAGCCTTTTCTAGCGCTTCGGTTCCAGAGCGGGCGATCGCCACTCGGTAGCCTAGACTAGTAAGCTCATCCGCTAATCCTTCAATAAATTGAGCCACCGATTCTACAATCAACACCAAGCGATTGTGGCTGGAGTTATCGCGCGATGGCACACCTAGGGTTGGTTGGGGAGGGCTTGGTGGTAGCAGTAATGTAAACTGGCTCCCTTCTCCCTCTTTGGAAATAAACGTGACATCTCCTCCATGCAGTCGGGCCAATCGCTGGGTGATGGCTAACCCCAATCCTGTCCCTTCAAAACGACGAGTTAAGGGATTTTCCAGCTGCTGGAATTTTTGAAAAATTAGGTGCTGCTTGTCTGCTGCAATTCCAATGCCTGTATCGGAAATAGTGAAGACAACCCAGCCTTCCCAACGGCTGACTTTCAAGCTGATTTTGCCACTAACCTCGGTGAACTTGATGGCGTTGGATAGCAAATTAACCAGCATCTGTCGCAAACGCACTTCATCGGCCACAATGCTCTCCAGATCAGACTCAATTTCCAGAGTGCAGGGCACCATTGAAGGCGCTTCGACCATGTGCTCAACTAAAGCTTTTTCTTCGGGAAATTGCAGTTGATACGCTTGTTCAAGCGCGCGATCGCAGGTTGACTTAAGGCTGACAGGCGCGATCGCTAGCTCTAGCTGACCCGTTTCCATCCGAGTCAAATCTAAGATGTTATTGACTACCGTCATCAAGTGCCGCCCGCTTTGATAGATGAGGCTGGCATAACGAGCCTGACGCTCATTTAGAGGGCCTAGCACCTGATCTTTCAAGAGATTAGATAAACCTAAAACCGCAGTTAGCGGAGTTTTTAGCTCGTGGCTAATACAGGCCAAAAATTCGTCTTTTAAGAGGTTGAGCTGGACTAAATCAGCATTCTTCGCGGCTAAAGTGCGGTTGACCTGTTGGTCTGTATGGTCTTGAGCTAGCACCAACCATAAAGCTTCCTGAGGTGAGAAGCTTGGTAGCGCAGGGGGCGACTGGCCCAAAGTACCAACAGGGCTTGTGCCTAGGTCTGCAAGTTGAAACGGTGAAGTCGAGGTGGTGGCTATTGGAACGGGCTGTGGTTGCTGCTCGTTTGGCTGATCCCCAATCCAAGTCGATAAATCAAGCAGACTTCTACTAAATTGCCAAATCCGCTCTTGACCGTTGTCAGTCGGGCAGGTGCAAATACAACTATCCTCTGCTGCTCCTACTTGACAGTGATATTGCGCGATTGAAGAGGCAAAGAATGACAGCAGTCCAGCTTGCTGCTCAGATGAGGAAGTGCTAGGGGGAGACTTGGAGGACCATTTGGCGAAAGATGCTTGCTGTAGCTTCAAGGGAGTTCCCGGTTGGGCTCTAGAAGACAACAGTTGTTGATTGAGCAAAGTGACGCCAGGATGCGTTTGGCGGAACTTGGCACTGCCCGAGCGCATGCGACCAATCTGTTGGTTGAGTTGTGTGGAAAGCGATCGCTCTGCTTCACTCCAACCCTTGGCCTTGTTGGTTATGCCTGCAACATCTTGGGGCCGAACCGTAGGCGATCGCTGCCAAGTGGGAGAATGGTTCGGTTGGTTAGTCCCAGTAGCGGACTGTGGCCATGCCTCAGGATCAACTTCTGGAATATTCGGTTGAGAGTGCTGGTTGGGCGAACCGCCAAACTCAGAAAGCGGAGAATCTACTGTAGTGTTAAGAATCGTTCCAGCCGCTTGTCTAAGTCTTGTTAGCTCCGAAAGCTCCCCAATCTGCTGTTGCCAACATTGATTGTGATGTAAAACTCGCCCTGTGCTAGTTTGCACCATCAAAGGCAAAGGGATCTGCTCTAGAAGTCGGATTAAGAGAGCCAGAGGCTGTATGGGTGCCGAGGTAGCCGATGGAGTTACAGGTGGCTCGGCCAATTCTCTTGCAGTTGTGGCGGTGACGTGGGTTGCTGTAGGGCTGTTGGGTATGACCTCAGCGCCAGGGGTAAGTAGGGGAGCCAATAACTGCAAAAGCCGTGAATAATTCAGTAGTCCTAGAAACTCTCCGGCTAAATCTACTAGAGCCCAAGCCTCAGCAGGTCGCTCTGCTGCCTTTAGATGAGACCAGAATTGACTCAAGCTCCAAGCAGCAGGTAAGGTTGATAATGGCGTAATAATCGGTAGATCAACTGCTGATATAGGTTGATGCAGATTGAGTGTTGCGATCGCACTCGGTTCTACTCCGTCCATCGGCTGCTCCCCTCCCAAGTAGGAAACTAGAACAGGCCAATTGAGCAAGCCAATCGGTTGTTTTCTTTCATCCACGACGACTAATCGCTCGCAGCTCGCTTGATTCAGAAGGCGCAAAACCGCTGACACAGTAGCAGACTGGGAACAGGTTGGAACTGATTCAATGAACGAACTGAGAGGAGTCGTGTGCATTAATTAATGGAGACTAGCTCCAATGGGTTGGCTCGGTAGCAAGGGCAGTAAGCTGAAGCGATAAATGAGTCCCTATTGAATGACTAGTTCTGTTTGATGGAAGCAAAGAGCAATGGTGGGATACAACGATGCAAAATTGGTAATCTACTGTCTGTAGATCAAAGCTATCACCTAATAAATATTTGGGATCAGTGATTGGTTTGGACCTGACCAGGCTATGAGCTTCGAAAATTCCAATTCTGACAGTATTGCTTCATTATGGCGCTCCTCAAGAAAGCCCAACGGAATAACTAATTACAATTGATTACGGTTGTTGCTGCATTTGGAGTTAAGATTGGTTAAGATTGCTACCTGATTTGACGAAAAATTCTCTAACTTTCCTTAACTCATTGCTTTTGTTAATTATTATTTTTGGTATTGCTAATAAGACTTAGTAGTAATTTGTATCCACTTAGTTTTTTCAAGCTGGCGCGGTTGTGTATCCTCAACTGTCAATTTCAACTTTGCTGAATTCTGGTGACCTCGCTCAATCTCTAACTGCACTCTTAAGTGGCGATCGCTACAGAGTCACCCAATTCAGCTCTGAAAATGAGTTGTTTGATTTTATTGAGCTAGAAAAACAACAGATTGACTGCTTAATTTTGCAAGCAAGCTCGAACCTCAATTCCCTTGTTGAGCAGCTCCAAAGACGAGCTATCTTATTGCCTGCTGTCGTGCTGAAATCTGAGACAGCGACACGGAGTCATGAATCTGAACAGTTGGAAACTCTAAATCCTACTGAATCAATTCTGCCTGCGCCCAATACTGCCCAAATTCATCAAACCAGTTTAAGCTGCACATACCACATCGCAACCGTAGAAGTATCGATTACTGAGGTCGATCGCATGGTTCAGTTGATCCACCAAGCGATCGTTCAGTTCTTAAAGTTGTCGCCGACGCACCACACTCCCAGTCTCCAACCTGCTTCCGATCTTGTGGCTGAGCTAACTAGCCAAAACTCTTTGATGCTGCAACAGCGGCGTTTAACTGAAAAATTGAAAGAGCGGTTGGGATATTTAAGTGTTTACTACAAAAGAGAACACAAAAACTTTCTGCGATACTTGCCCCCCGACGAAAAACAAAAATTTTTAAAAAAGTTGAAGTCAAACTATAGCAATATTGTTTTAATCTACTTCTCTGGGGAAGAGCAACTCAACCAAAAAATTGATGACTTCGTTAACATGGCTTTCTTTGCAGATGTTTCAGTCTCGCAAATCGTGGAAGTTCATATGGAGTTAATCGATGAATTCTCGAAGCAGTTAAAACTAGAAGGCCGAAGTGATGACATCTTGCTTGACTATCGTCTCACCTTAATTGATACAATTGCTCACCTATGTGAGATGTACCGTCGCTCCATCCCCAGAGATTTCTAATGATTTTTTGTCTATCTCTGTTTTTAGAAACCATTGCTTAAGCCTGCTAGAAGTGAGTAGACCAAATTCATGAGTTCCTTGAAAAAAACTTACATTCTCAAATTGTATGTTGCTGGCAATACCCCCAACTCAATTCGCGCTTTAAAGACTCTCAATAATATTTTGGAGACAGAGTTTCAAGGAGTCTATGCTCTAAAAGTGATTGATGTGCTAAAAAATCCCCAACTGGCCGAAGAAGACAAAATTTTGGCTACTCCTACCCTGGCTAAAATTTTGCCGCCGCCTGTCCGTAAAATTGTAGGAGATTTGTCCGATCGTGAGAGAGTATTGATCGGCCTAGATCTTCTATACGATGAGTTGCACGAGGATGATTCTAACTTCGAGTAATCTCTAGAATTGAGTTTTACTGATCTATCTTCTCTCCCAGAAAAGCTGAACTTTTAGAGCAGACTTCAAAAGCTAAACTTAAAAGGCTATGAATCCAGATAATCAAACTCGAAAGAAAGAAGATCTATTATCAGTAGGAGTCAAAAAAATTCGCACTATGATAGAAGGCTTCGATGACATCAGTCATGGAGGTCTTCCGGTAGGCAGGACTACATTAGTTAGTGGCACATCTGGAACGGGTAAGACCCTGCTGGCAGTGCAGTTCTTATATAACGGAATTACTTTATTTGATGAACCGGGTGTCTTTGTTACTTTTGAAGAATCTCCTGCAGATATTATTAAAAACGCTTTTAGTTTTGGGTGGGATCTTCAAGAACTAATTGATGACGGCAAGCTTTTTATTTTAGATGCTTCACCTGATCCAGAAGGCCAGGATGTGGTTGGCAATTTTGATCTTTCTGCTCTAATTGAACGTATTCAATACGCAATTCGTAAATACAAAGCTCGGCGGGTTTCAATTGATTCTGTTACCGCTGTATTTCAGCAGTATGATGCAGCCTCGGTGGTACGGCGAGAAATTTTTCGCTTAGTGGCCCGCCTAAAACAGTTAGGCGCAACCAGCATTATGACAACCGAGCGAATCGAAGAGTACGGCCCCGTCGCACGTTTTGGGGTGGAAGAATTTGTGTCCGATAACGTCGCGATCGTCCGCAACGTTTTAGAAGGTGAACGGCGGCGGCGCACTATTGAGATTCTGAAACTGCGTGGCACGACCCACATGAAAGGGGAGTACCCATTTACCATTACAAATCAGGGTATCAATATCTTCCCGCTAGGCGCTATGCGGCTTACCCAACGCTCTTCTAACGTACGAGTATCCTCGGGGGTCAAGACGCTAGACAGAATGTGTGGAGGTGGCTTTTTTAAGGATTCGATTATTTTGGCAACTGGAGCAACAGGTACAGGCAAAACTTTGTTGGTAAGCAAGTTTTTGCAAGAAGGTTGCATGCGAAACGAGCGGGCCATGCTGTTTGCTTACGAGGAGTCGCGGGCTCAACTTTCTCGTAATGCTTATTCTTGGGGAACTGATTTTGAGGATCTAGAACAAAAAGGGTTATTGAAAATTCGTTGTGCTTATCCGGAATCAGCCGGGCTAGAAGATCATCTTCAAATTATTAAGTCAGAAATTGCTGACTTTAAACCCACGCGGATTGCTATTGATTCTCTCTCAGCTTTAGCCCGTGGCGTCAGCAATAATGCGTTTCGTCAGTTTGTTATTGGGGTGACAGGTTTTGCCAAGCAGGAAGAAATTACTGGCTTTTTTACAAACACCACTGATCACTTTATGGGGTCACATTCGATTACTGATTCTCACATTTCTACGATTACTGACACGATCTTGATGTTGCAGTATGTAGAAATTCGGGGTGAGATGGCGCGAGCAATTAATGTCTTTAAGATGCGTGGCTCCTGGCATGAGAAAGGGATTCGAGAATATACCATCAGCGAGCAGGGACCAGAGATTCGCGATTCTTTCCGCAACTATGAAGGCATTATCAGTGGTTCGCCTACTCGCGTAGCCTTCGACGAGAAAACAGAGTTATCTCGGATTGTCAAAGGCGTGCAGGATAAAACTGAGAGTGATTTAGAACTGTAAAATTCAGGTTGTGAAGCATAGACTGTAACAGCTCCACAACCTAGGTTTTGGCCTCAAATTCCCAAAAAGCATATCTTAGCGAAATGCTTCTCTTTGCAGAACTAGAGAAGCATTTCGCCAAGATCGTTCAGTTTGTCGCTTCAAATAAAGCGAGCATGGAGGGATTCGAACCCCCGACCCTCAGGACCGGAACCTGATGCTCTATCCACTGAGCTACATGCCCTAATTTCCTTTGTAATTGTATCACGTAAAGCGATCGCAAATCAGAAAAATCTGAAGTTTGCGGACTAACAGCGGCCAATAGCTCACTCAACCTCTAGCCCAAATTTGACAGCAAGGCTGATCTGAGCGACCTACAAAATTTTTGAAAACTTAAAAATTTCTCCGTTATTTGCTATTGCGGCGGGGCATGTTAAGCAAAGCTGCCGTGTAGTTTTCTGCTGATTCAAGGTTTCAATATTGTCTGTGTTAAAGCAGCTTTGTAAGCCAAAAGTAACGCTAAAACTACTGAAATTATTTCAAAAAATAAATAACTAAGCGAGCTTGATGTGGAGAAGGCTTCTGAACTTTTTCTGCTAAGTTTCGCTGGGTTTTGCATCTACCCTGATGAACGTAAATTATGACTCACCAAACTACTGTCGAAATCTTGCCAGTCACGTTGCCACGAGAAATTCCCGAAGGAACTGCGACTAATAGTCCAATTCGGGTGATTCAGAACTTAGAATCGCGAGTCAAAGTTTTAGATGAAGAACAACAGAAAATTGCTTTTGAATATCCAGAAGGGCCACAGCGCCTCAGAGGATTAGCAGGGACAGGTAAAACAGTTTTGTTCGCTAAACGAGCAGCCAAAATCCATGCGGAGCATCCGGATTGGAATATTGCTTTTGTCTTTTTTACGCGATCGCTTTACCAACAAATTATTGAAGAACGGATCGGGCGGTATTACCAAGAGCTGACGGACAGAGCGCCAAACTGGGATAAGCTCAAGGTTTTGCATGCTTGGGGCGCTAAAGATCAACCCGGTTTTTATCGTACTTTGGCGATCGCTGCTGGTATCAAGCCCAAAAATGTAAAAGATGTAGAACAAGAAATTGGTAAGGTTTCACCTGCTCAAGCGTTTGAGTATGTCTGTAATGGCTTGGAGCGGCAATTAGTTCCGGTGCCTTGTTTGTATGATGCAGTTTTTATTGATGAAGGCCAAGACCTGCCGTTTGCTTTTTATCGGCTAGCTCGCAACACCCTAATGGCACCGAAGCGCCTGTATTGGGCTTATGACGAGGCGCAGGGAATGGGTTCCTTAACGGTGCCAGAACCTGTTCAAGTTTTTGGTCGTGAGGCGGATGGGTCTCCAGTTGTAGATTTAGGTTTGGGACGCAATCACTCCTTTTTCTATGAAGGAACAACAATTCGTAAGTCTGAAAATCTCAATCGCTGTTATCGCACGCCCCAACTGCTACTGATGGTGGCACAAGCCGTCAACATGGGGTTACTAAGAGCTGAGGGACCGCTGCAAGGGGTGAGCAATCAAGCGGAGTGGCGAAAGCTAGGCTATGAGGTGCTAGAGGGTGACTTTACCGAGGCTAGCGTTCAGGCAGGGCAACAAGTGACGATCGCCCGACCTGCGGATAAAAACCTGCATCCGATTGACCAGGAAAATTTTGAAGCGCGGGAAGCGATCGCGGAGTTGCTAAGTCTGCAAACCTTTGTAACAGAAGCCGAAGAACAAGAATGGATCGCGCAGCAAATTGTGAATGACTTGCGGCACGGCCTTCAACCTAGCGATATTTTAATTACAGCTTTGGTTGGGGAGAATGAGAAGCAGTATTGGCAAAGCTTTCAAGCCAAACTGACCGCCTATGATGTCAAAGGTTTCGTAGCGGGTGGAGAGCCAAATCGTAATGAATTTGTGCGACCTGGACAGGTGACTTTAGCCAATATCCATCGCGCCAAAGGCAACGAAGCTTGGAAAGTCTATGCCTGCCGCTTTCACTGTGCCACTCGGCCTCTAGCTTGGAAACAAGAAAGCGAACTACATAAGCGCAATGAAGCATTTGTCGCTTTAACGCGATCGCGGGTTTGGTGCGTGGTCACGGGATTGGATGACCCCATTTTTGAGGAGCTACGCCAAGCCAAAGCTCAATACCCTCAGCTCAAGTTTCCAGCGTTTAACAAAGCATCGTTGAGACGAGTCAATGATGAACAAAGTAGTGAAGCTGAACTAGAACTAGTTGCTGGATAGCTATACTATTCGTGCAATTCTGCGAATCTGGTTCCCCTTCCCTGAAGGGAAGGGGCTGGGGGTTAGGTCGCGTTTATTCAGACATTAAAAATAATTCATCGGATCTACTGGTTCTCCAGCCTGCCGTACTTCAAAGTGTAGGTGGGGACCAGTGGAAAGTCCTGTAGAACCAACGGATGCGATCGCCTGACCTCGTTGCAGCACCTGTCCCTCAGCTACATACAGTTCGCTAGCGTGTCCGTAGAGGGTGGTGATGTCATTGCCGTGGTCGATGACTACAGCGTTGCCGTAGCCGCCATACCAACCTGCATAAATCACAATTCCGGCATTAGCAGCCCGAATCGTACTGCCATAGTCCGCACCAAAGTCAATGCCAGAGTGAAACCGCTCATAGCCTAAAATCGGATGCGTCCGCCAGCCAAAGCTACTGGTGATCGGGCCATCACAGGGAACACTCATCAAACCTGTCCCCCGAATCACAATGCTGCCTCGCCCCGCTGCTGCGTCTTTGGCTCTTTGTTCAGCCACCCGCTGCAAAATCAGTTGAGTTAAATCCTCGGAATCTTGAGCCAGTTGGGCTTCTGCCGCCTCTAAAGCCGATTGGTCGGAACGGAGCCGCTCCACTAATTCTTGTTCTGACTGGGTTTGAGCTTGCAACTCTGATTGTTGGGCTAACAATTGCTGAGCGAGGAGGGCGATTTGATTTTTTTTCTGTTCCACTTGCTGCTTTTGGGTTACAAGATCGCGAGACTCAGCAGTAAGTTGGGCTAAAGCGTTGCGATCGGCTTGGTACACCTTTCTCAAACGGTAGCGACGATCTAAAAAATCATTCAGGTTTTGGCTTTGTAGCAGCACTGCCCAACCTTGGCTTCCTTGCTGACGCTGGAGAAATCGTAAGCGAGCTACTGCCGCAGACTGGCGTTTCTGATAAGTGCGTTCGGCGATCGCTAAATCTGCTTGCAATTCTTTGAGTTGCTTCTTGGCTAACTGCAACCGATATTGATTGTCTTTGATTTGCACATCTGTCACTTGCAGGTTTTGGCGAAGCGTGCCAATCCGACTCTTGGCTGCTTTTTCCTGTTTCTGAACGCGATCGCGCTCTTTTTGAATCTCTGAGCGCTGCTTTTCGACTGCTTTTTGTTGCTCTTGTAATGTTTCTAGTGCTCCATCAGTTTGAGCCACCGACTGAGGAACTTGCATGAATGCTGTGGGAGTCGCGTAGGTTGGAGCTGCTAAACCGCTCAGCCAAAAGCTGCAAATTAAACTGAAAACCAGAGCGCACTTAAACCACTTGGCCAAACTTAGCCAAGCTCGAAGACTATTAAGGTTGAGGAGCTGAATCAACGTCACACAAATTAGGGCAAGCGGGCCAAGATAGAGCAGGAAAACTGACCTACTACTAGTAGCAGATTTTCAGGTTAGTCGTGTCACTTTTTAGTTGGCTTCCTGGTCAATCTGGCGATCGCCTTTCATCCTCTAATGACCGAGCGCCAGCGTTAGACGCTAGCCAAACATTCTGACTGGCCTAGCGAAATTTGATGTTGCGTGCTCCAACTGGATAGATCGGCTAGGGCGCGATCGCGATAGCAACCATAACGCTCCTGCTTGTTACGGATGCGCTTTTCTAGCTCAGGCAGAATGCCAAAGTTGGGCGGCATAGGTTGGAAATGCTTGGGTGAAGCAGAACTAATAAACTCAAATAACGCACCCATCATCGTAGTCCCCGGTAGGGCGATCGGATCTAGACCATGAGCTAAACGAGCCGCGTTGGTTCCCGCTAACCAACCACCAGCCGCCGCCGCAGTATAGCCTTCCGTCCCGACGAGTTGGCCAGCGGCGAGTAGAGTTTGCCGTTGCTTGAATTGCAAAGTGGGTGTTAGCAGTTCTGGTGCGTTGATGAAGGTGTTGCGGTGCATAACTCCCATACGGACAAATTCGGCATTTTCTAGCCCTGGAATCAGGCGAAAGACTCGCTTTTGCTCACCCCAACGCAGATTGGTTTGGAAACCGACCATATTCCAAAGCTGTCCTGCTTTGTCTTCTTGTCGCAGTTGCACGACCGCGTAAGGCCGATGCACTTGATTCTCTGGGGCGCGGAAGTCGCCTCTGCGGGAGTCAAACAAACCTACGGGTTTGAGCGGGCCATAACGCATGGTGTCTTCACCCCGTTTGCCCATTTCTTCAATCGGGAGGCAGCCTTCAAAGAATTTAGCGGTTTCGCGATCGAAGTCTTTGAGTTCCGCTTGCTCAGCTTGGCATAGCTCTTGCCAGAAGTGGAGATACTGCTCCCGGTTCATCGGGCAGTTCAAATAAGCAGCTTCCCCGCGATCGTAGCGAGAGGCGCGAAAGGCGATGTCGAAGTTGATCGACTCCCCCACCACAATGGGACTGGCCGCATCAAAAAAGTTCATGTACTCCAGCCCCGTGAAGTGCCGCAACGCTTCTGCCAAATCGGGGCTGGTTAACGGGCCAGTGGTGAGGACGGCAATCCCTTCACTGGGAATATCCTGGATTTCTCCCCGGCGTAACTCGATCAGCGGATGACTGGAGAGAGTTTCTGTGAGGTTTTGGCTGAATTGACCGCGATCGACCGCCAAAGCTCCCCCCGCAGGAACGGCATGCTCATCGGCTTTGCCAATGATGATGGAACCCAGGCGACGCAATTCTTCGTGGAGGAGACCCGCAGCGCGATCGCTGGATTGGGCACCGAAAGAGTTACTACAGACTAGCTCGGCCAAGTGTTCGCTGTGGTGGGCTGGGCTTAAGCGCTCCGGTCGCATCTCATGCAAAACGACGGGAATCCCAGCTTGAGCAATTTGCCAAGCCGCTTCTGTCCCGGCTAAGCCTCCCCCAATGACGTGGATCGGTGGGGTGCCAGTGGTGCTGAGCGAACTATGCACTGAATTACTCTCCTAATCTTTAAGCAGCAAAATCTTTAGGCAGCGGATGAAGTAGCGTCTGTGGAAAAGCTATAAATCACTTGCGTTTCTAGTTGGTCGCAGACGGCAGAAGGCAATTGGCTTAAGGCAAAGCTGTGACGATCGAGCTGCACTTGCAAACTCTTGAGCGGGTCAGAACCGGGAGAAATGAGAAACTCCACTTTTTGAATTTGCGGCCAACTGGCTAGATTATCCAAGATCCTGGCGATCGCTTGGACATAAGGATGAGTGGGTTGCTGATACCAATCCGCAGCAGCAACATTGGCTTGGTCAAAACCTACATGCACTGTAAGCGAAGGTTTGCCAAAGAGGGCGATCGCGACAGGACGGGCTTCTTCTTGCAGTAGCAAATCGTGAGCTTCTACTAAGTGCCGCAACTTTTCTAGGCGATCGTAACGCTCAGTGGCAGACTTGGGCTGATCTTGCCAATGAATCGCCACCGTCATTAAATAGGTCTGCAATAGCATGTGACCTAGCTTGGTGGCTTTGGTTTCTAGGTACGTGGAATTGTAGGGAGTCGCTTCAATGAGTAGAGGGACGCGATCGACAACTTCTAAACCGTAACCCTTCAATCCAGCAATTTTGCGAGGGTTATTGGTGACGAGACAAATCTTCTTCACACCTAAGTCATTGAGAATTTGTGCTCCGACGCCATAGTTCCGCAGATCAGCGGGAAATCCCAAACGCTCATTGGCTTCGACGGTATCTAGCCCTAAATCTTGCAATGAGTAAGCCTTAAGCTTATTAATTAAGCCAATGCCGCGACCTTCTTGCCGCAGATACACCACAACGCCTTGACCCACGTTCTCAATCATTTTCAGGGCAGCTTGGAGTTGCATACGGCAGTCACAACGCAGAGAGCCGAGCGCATCGCCGGTCAGGCATTCCGAGTGCATCCGCACCATCACCGTCTTGTCACCAAACTGGCTAGGGTCGCCTTTGACGATCGCCACATGCTCAGAGTTATCGAGGGCATTGCGGTAAGCGTAGATCTGAAATTGCCCAAATTCTGTCGGCAGTTCGGCAATAGTTTCTCGACCGACAAAGCGCTCATGCTGCAAGCGATAGCTAATTAAGTCGGCAATACTGACAATTCTGAGTTGATGAGTGCGAGCATATTCAATCAGCTCTGGTAAACGAGCCATTGAGCCATCGGGATTTTGAATTTCACAGATCACACCCGATGGGTACAAACCTGCTAAGCGAGCCAAATCAACCGCTGCTTCGGTATGGCCTGCCCGCTTCAGCACTCCACCTTCGCGCGCCCGAATTGGGAAGATATGTCCGGGACGACGCAAATCGTCGGGGCGAGTGGAGGGGTTGATGGTAACTTGGATGGTCCGAGCCCGGTCTTCGGCAGAAATCCCGGTACTGACTCCTAACTGGGGCGACGCATCAATGCTGACGGTGAAAGCAGTCTGATTGCTATCTGTGTTGTTCGTGACCATCAAGGGCAGATCGAGTTCGTCGAGGCGATCGCCTGTCATCGCCAAGCAAATCAGCCCTCGCGCTTTCACTGCCATAAAGTTGATCATGTCAGGTGTCGCAAATTGAGCGGCACAAATGACGTCGCCCTCATTTTCCCGGTTTTCGTCATCAACTACGACAATGGCACGCCCTGCCTTGAGGTCAGCCAAAGCAGCATCAATAGCATCAAACTTGAAAGGTTGGGTTGAGGCGGTTTGAGGCGATTCCACGGAGAAACTCAAAGTAACGACACCGTAAAGTTTTTTAAAGCTTACCTATGCTTCGATTGTAGTCTGTTTAGCGAAGTAGAGCGCTGCAAAAGCCCTGGTAAACTCGGCTTTCTGCCAAGTCGCGCTGGTGAAACTAGCACCTTAACTCAGGCGACTGATCTAGATACTGACCTAGTAAAGTTATGCCCTACTAGAGGGCAATTTAGAGGGGTAGCTTCTGATACTAGAGATTCAATATTAGCCGAAGGTGATGGGGCTAATCAGAGGCGCTAATAACTTGAAAAAATCATGGTGATTGTGTAGACCAACTTGCTACTTTAGGTACTACAATGCAGCAAAAGTTAAGCGTTTACTGTTGAACCTCAAATAAGGCCAAATATCATGGGTGATGTAGGACGCGTGCCCGTTGGGATTATTGGCGCGTCGGGTTATGGCGGCGTACAGCTAGTACGACTTCTGATTGATCATCCAGGAGTTGAACTTGTTTACTTGGGTGGAGAGAGCAGTGCGGGAAAGGCCTTTGGTGAGCTCTACCCTCATCTCAATCATCGAGTTGACTTGATCATCGAGCCGATTGATCTCGATCAGATTGCGGCACGCTGTCAGGTTGTCTTTTTATCTTTGCCCAATGGATTAGCTTGCCAAATGGCACCCGCTTTATTGGAAAAAGGTTGCAAAGTCTTAGATCTATCCGCCGATTACCGATTTTCCAATTTAGAAACCTACGAGAATTGGTACGGTAAGACGCGCAGCGATCAGGCGATCGCAGAAACAGCGGTGTACGGTTTGCCTGAGCTGTATCGCGATCGCATTGCCGAGGCTCAGCTAGTAGGTTGTCCAGGCTGTTACCCCACAGCTAGCTTATTGGCGCTCTCTCCTTTGTTGAAGCAAGGGTTAATTGTGCCTGAAACGGCTGTGATTGATGCTAAGTCAGGCACTTCTGGCGGTGGACGGCAAGCTAAAACAAATCTCCTTTTGGCAGAAGCAGATAACTCGTTCGCCGCCTATGGAGTGGCTCGCCACCGCCACACACCAGAGATTGAGCAGGTTTGTAGTGATTTGGCGGGTCATGAGGTGTTGGTGCAGTTTACGCCCCACCTCATCCCCATGGTTCGCGGGATCTTGTCTACCGTTTATGCAACGCTGCGAGACCCAGGTCTGGTCCGTGAGGATTTGCTCACAATTTACATGGCTTTTTATCGCTCCTCACCTTGGGTGAAAATATTGCCAAGTGGTGTATATCCGCAAACTAAGTGGGCCACTGGCACCAACCTCTGCTACATCGGTGTTGAGGTAGACCCACGCACCGATCGCATTATTGTGATGTCTGCGATTGACAACCTGATGAAAGGTCAAGCAGGTCAAGCGATTCAGTGTTTGAACCTGATGATGGGTTGGAATGAAACATTAGGATTACCTCAGTTAAGTTTCTATCCTTAAAGCCAAATTACTGCGACTGAAAATAAATTAAAACTCAAAGTCTTCAAGGAGTAGGTGTTAATATCTACTCCTTTTTAGTGACTGTTTTTAAGTTTTTAAGGTTACATCTGCTGACAGATGCTGCTTGATCTTGAAGTGGTTAATCTATTAGTTAATTCGGTAAACATAATATTTTTAGGAAATCATTCTCTTATGAATATTATTGCTTGGGTTATTTTAGGATTGCTTGCAGGTGCGATCGCTAAAGCAATTTATCCGGGTTATCAAGCTGGTGGAATTCTAGGCACCATTTTGATTGGCATTATAGGAGCTTTTGTTGGCGGAACGTTAGTCACGCTATTACAGACCGGAAGCCTACAACTAACTGCAACCAGCTTTAGCCTGCCAGGACTTTTTGTCGCAGTTTTAGGTGCAATTGTCGCGATTTGGCTCTGGAACTTGTTTACTAGACGTGCAGTTTAGCGGCAAAGCCCTAATAGTTTTAGGAAAAAATTATGAACATTATTGCTTGGATCGTTTTAGGACTGATTGCAGGCGCGATCGCTAAAGCTATCTATCCAGGCCATCAAGGTGGCGGTATTGTCGGCACTATGCTGTTAGGAATTATTGGGGCTTTAGTTGGTGGTAGCTTGGGCGTCTTCCTGCAAACCGGAACCTTCCAGTTTGCTGCTACTGGGCTGACATTAGGGGGTATATTTCTGGCAGTTCTAGGCGCAGTGATTGCCCTTTTCCTATGGAGCTTATTGACTCGACGCGCTGCTTAGGTAAGCATGCTTCAGACTACAAATAAAAAAGAGCCAGACTCAAAGCTGACTCTTTTTTTATGGGCTCTAAATGGACTTTAATCGATTGAAATCGACTGGGGACCATTATTCCGACCGTTCGGAGTTTCGTGATTGAACGTGGTGTGAGTTGAAGTACCCGCTTGTTGATCTAGCCAGCTTTTGACTGGGTCATCAGCCAGGTTTAGCCGAAAAACACCAGAAACTAGTCCTCCTAGAAAAGCCATTGGCTGTCGAGTTAATTCTTTGAAAATGGGTGTAAGTTCATCAACAAACATGGAAGTACTCCTGACAAGAAACCTTTTGCAGAACTAGATTAAAAAGTGATTTTGCCCTGTCGAAATTAACAGCAGCAACAACACTCTTAGCGTAACGCTCCCCTAGTTTTTTGTCTCAGGCATCATGCATTTGTCGCTATCGCAACCTGCTGGTCCTTCAACGGTGGCTTCTCCAGAGTCATAGCGGCTTAAGGCCGTATAGAAGTTGTCGGTTCTACGGCGTGCCTGCACCCCTTGCTGCAACTGTTCGTAAGTTTCTTGATCAATTTTCTCAAAAGGCAAACGGGGGAAAGGCGCATCAAAGCGAGCCAGGAGGGCCGCACTAATGTAGCCTTCTTGGTTGGCGATCGCCTGATAAATCCGTTGGGCTAGTGGCTCAACTTCATCTTCTCGCAGCTCCACCGTGGCACTGGTGTTGTGGGCGGTGTAGTGCTTCTGCACCTGCATATAGAAGTCGAATTGTGCTTCCGCAGAGAACTTCTCGATCGCGATCTGATCAGCCCCTGGCAAGTTGGCCCAAGGCACTTCGACTGGAATTTCTACCAGCCACTCTGTTACCCGTGGGTCAAAAGGATCATTCAGCAGGTTGCCATTTTCGTCTTTATCAGACTGAGACGGCACCACGCTGTAACCGTATTCAATACAAGCCAGTGCCACAGGATCATTCTTGCGGAACGTAATCCGGCGAATGTAGCGTTGAGCTTTAGGTGGGTGCCAACCGGGAGATGCGCCTGTCAGTAATGATTTAGTACCGGAAGGCTGCACAGTGGTACAACGGTTAGGACGCTTGATGTCGTGGCGATCGCAGTATTCCCACACTACCCGATGCACAACTTCTTTCCAGCGTGACAGATAGGCTTGCTCCTTCTGCTTAAACTCTAAGCCAGCCACTGTATCGGGTCTGCCTGCTTCCCACCAGTGCAACCAGTCCACACCAAAAGCTCTGACAAAAAAGTCAAACAGCCCAGTGAAAGAAACCCCAACAATCGGGTCAACTTCCCGTGACCATTGATAGCGCTCTTCCACAAATTGATGATTCAACAGCGCTGCCACAGAGAGCGCTCCTGCTTTAAACGCTTCTTCTTGTTCTTGTGGGTTATGAGGGTCTAGCTGATTAAGATGTACCTCCGCTAAATTGCAGTGAAAATCTGAGCCGATAATTTCCAATCTTTTTTGTTATCCTAGAGGCTCTTTATCCCCTAGTTCTAACGCTTCATCATTCGCGTTAGCTCCGAGTACCTTTTCTACCAAAGAACGGAAGTAGTAGAGAATTTCCTTGCGATTTGTCATCCGTCCAAGCAGCACCTTGCTTAACGTGCGCTCATCTTGAATTCCAGAGATTTGATAGGCTTGCTGATAAAAACCAGATAAAACAGGCTTAATTTTGTTGAGCTTAGCTCTCAAAATTGCCTCAGCATTGTCTCTAGCAAATTCAAGAGCTGCCTGCTGAATTTTCTCTTGCTCACCGTGAGCAAATTTGGAAAACTCACCATTGGCAGCACAGCGATGAGAGCAATATAGACGTTTCTCAGCTTTACCTGGCGTAGTTTCAAAAGTACTACCACAAAACCTACAGGTAAGACTAACTTTGACGAATCGCTCGTTCAGTATTCTTAGCCGTTGGATATTTTCAGTACTTTTGAGACGAGCCAGATTGCTAGCCAGCCATTTCTCCTTATACTCAGGGTCACACATTCTTGCTTTTGCTTTTGCGGCAATTTTGGCTCTGGTTGCATCTGAGAATTTAACACCATACCGAGGGTTATTCTCGCCTGATGTGTCCATTCCAAAGGCTCCAGCCAAGTCTTTCCACTCTTGCTTAAGCTGTTCAAATACAAATGGAGTTGCTTTGATAAGCAGCCTCAAGTCCCGCTCTTGAAAAATTTTAACTTTGACATTTTGATCAACCTCAAATTGCTGAATTCTTGGTAGATCAAGTGCATAGTTAAATCCACCTTTAATCTCGACATACTCTTGGGAATTTATCAGGTAGAAGTCTGGCTTGTAACTTCCGCCATTGGAAAGCTGAAACGTTTTCAACTCATAGCTCCAGGCAAGATTTAGATAATCGAGATATCTAGCATAGATGTATTCCAGAGTGGACTTAAGGTAGTAACCCTTGTAGTGACCGCAATAAGTTCTTCCGTTCATTGATAGCCCGACACTCATGGAAAGATTATATTCTAAAAGAAAATTATAGTACAAAAGTACTTAATCTTTTAGGTTCACTTTCTACTCTGTACGGTGCTAAAAGCGTTTTACGGCTTCTAGTTACCACGGGATTAGCATCTCAGCCTTCCCCGTTTTTGCCGGGTTTTTAACGTGAGGCAAAATTATCTACCACACGGATTGAGTCCGTAGCAGGACATTCTGTGTTCTAGCTCAAGTTCGATCGCATCCATATTGATTGACATCTGGTATCTCCTAATTGAAACCGTTACTTGTTGTGTTTTTGCTCTCAATTAAGAGCGTTTTCAAGTAAGACTTGGCTGCTTCTCTAGATTCCCCATAGAGTTTCAAAAACTTCTCTCGCTTCTCAGGGGTGTCAAGTAAGTCACAGTTAGCCCGAGCGATCGCTTCTGGTGCGTATTGAATCGCGCCTTCCCCAGAGTAAAACTGCTTGCGAACTGCTTCGATACACTCCTGCTCAGAGGGTTGGCGGTGGAACACCCTCGTATGGTTTGCCATCCGTAGAGCATCACGTTCGGGGTCAATGCGCCAGTTACCTTCTGCGTCTTGCTGCCATAGGTTATCCTTGGCTGTTGCAAATTCTGCATCGTCGCTATCCCCTTGACGCATACCTGCGCTGCGCCGAATGTTTCCGGCGACAATCGTCACAGCGGCAGCATCGATCAACAGGCAGCATTCCACAGAGTTTAACTGGCGACCCACGGCGCGGTTCAAGATTGTGGCGCAGCGATCGTAGAGTTCGGGGAGCTTGATCGGGTTTGCAACACCACCAAAACCTTTTAAGGTTTCGCCCGCCGGACGGACATCGCTTAGATTTACGACTACTTGGACTTCACCAGAGAAGCGATCGCTGCTAGAAAGTTCAAGCAAAGACTGATAGGACTTCACCCAACCTTGGCGACTGTCCCCCACGTTGATTTGAACTTGGTTGCCTTCAATCTTGACTTCCGTAGTGGCGCGGCGCTGCTCGGCGGGAGTGGTGCCGATTTCGCCTGCAACGGTGACATTTAATCGGTTGCGGATGGCAGGTAAGCGGTTGATATACTTGGGTTCTAAAATGGCACCTGTGCCGCAGCCTTGCATGGCAAGATCCATCATCAAGCCGAAAGCCCGCCAGTCAATCACGTTGGTGCTGGTGCAGTTGTAAGCACCGGAAAAGTTTTCTTGTTTTTCGATCCAGTCGGTGCCCCCAATCCACAGCCAACGACCGGATGGCAAGCTTTTGATCTGGTATTGCATCCGTCGCAGCAAATCGACTTCGGCGTCGGTGAGCTTACCCAGTTTGGCGATGCCTTCAATTGTACGATCGCAGACTTGTTCCCAGGTTTCACGCCGACCGTCGGTTCTACGGCTGTAAGTCCTAAAGAACACTGCGTTAGCCGTGGGTGCTGTTTCAGGGAATTGGCTAGTTGGGCGTACCCGCTCTAGATCTTGAACCATAGATAAAGTCCCGCTGTTATGAGCCTAAACCGAATATTTTACAGATATAGCGCTGAGAAATTAAAACAAATAGAAATTTGCACTATCGATAGCGCTTTACTGCTCAAAAGAGCTTCAAGCAGAGCACTTTAGTATATATCGGTTGAACTTCACTTGGGAGTGCGGTGCAGATCTTGAATCTCTGCAATACTTGAAATCTTAAAGTCGCGTTAGAAAGCTTGTGATGTCCCTTGCGCCTTGGCGATCGCCCCTCTCTCGTGCCTTACATCGCAACCGTAGTCAGCCCGAGGCTCGTTTCTTACAATTGGCCACCATTCAACTCAACGGTCAACCTGCCAACCGTACCGTAGTGTTTCGGGGCTTTTTGAATGACACGGACCAATTGAAGTTTGTGACTGATACCCGGAGCGAGAAGACAGAGCAAATTGAGCAGAATCCCAAAGCAGAAGCCTGCTGGTATTTCATCAAAACCAGGGAGCAGTTTCGGATTGCGGGGACTCTCACCTTAATCCACGCCACTGATCCGGACTCAGCACTACAACAAGCACGAAAAACCGCGTGGCAAGAGCTTTCTGATGCAGCGCGTCTACAATTCGCTTGGCCTACACCGGGAGAACCAAGAGCAGATACTGCTGCATTTGCACCTCAGCCCCCCGACAATACAGAGCCATTGCCATACTTTTGCTTACTGCTCCTAGAACCAGAGCGAGTAGATCATCTAGAGCTGCGCGGAGAACCCCAAAACCGTTGTCTCTACCAGCGCGACCAAAATCAAGTTTGGTCTGCTCAGGCGATTAATCCCTAACCAACTAACTTTGTTAGATACCGCCGCCATCCAAAAACTGCTCAATTACCTTGTCGCGTAATCGGCAGCTAGGTGAAGTTTGACTGACTTCAGGTTCCGTCTCTTGATTGGACTGCTCTGGCTCAGCAGCATTGGAGCAACCAACAGGGACAGCGATCGCGTAATTTGGCTCACTTACTTCGCGGTAATAGCTATTTGTCAAAGATTGCCGACCTTGCAGCAGTTGCAACTGTTGCTCCATGAGTTCAATGCGATCGACCAAAGCTCGAATAACTTCGGCTTCAGAGTCTGGCAAGCGGCCATGCTCTAGTGGCCCAACACGCTCACCAGCCCGGTAGACAACTCGACCTGGAACGCCAACGACAGTGCAATCTGAAGGCACATCCCGCAACACTACAGAACCCGCCCCAATTCGGACATTGCTACCGACTTGGATGTTGCCTAAAACTTTAGCGCCTGCTCCTACGACTACGTTTTCGCCCAGAGTTGGGTGACGTTTGCCACTTTCCTTCCCTGTACCCCCTAGCGTTACGCCTTGGTAGATTAAGGCGTAATCCCCTACGATCGCCGTTTCACCGACCACTACTCCCATACCGTGGTCAATAAAAACGCCCTTACCAATCGTCGCGCCTGGGTGAATCTCAATTCCCGTCAGAAAACGCGCCAGGTGGGAGATTAACCGGGGAAAGAACGGAATTCCAAGCTTATATAGCCAATGAGCTGGTCGATGAAAAAGTAATGCTTGCAGACCTGGATAGCAAAATAAAACTTCCAACCAGTTACGAGCCGCTGGGTCACGCTCAAAAATAATGCGGAAGTCAGTGATTAGGGTTGCTAGCACGAGTATCACCCTCATTGGCAAGACAGGCCACTCACTATCTTAGCGTTCCTAGGGTTCTTCGCTGCGTGGTTCCCATAACCTCAGTGTCCCTGATGCCGCTTTGAAACTAGTCCCAACTTATTGTTGCGCTGTGAGTGTATATTTCCACCTTGCGCCTGCATCAAAAGTACCTACCCAAATCTCATAGGTACCAGCAGACCACTTTGGCTGACTGACGCTAGCATCCTTATTGGAGCCTGTATCATCTCCACACAAAACAGTGTTATTCGGCCCTTTCACAACTAAGGTGGTGTCTTTGCCTTGAGTATCTACTTGGAGCTGTAGCCGCGAAAAATCCTTTTGCAACACCATAATGTGATCAGGCTGGGTATCGCCAAATCCCAAGCAACGCTTTCCCTCGCGATCGCTGTTAGCAATGGAGGGTAAAGAATAAGAGCCCCCTGTGAAGCCTCGTGCAGTTCCAGCGGCACGCGAGAAGCCAGGAGAGAGATTTAAGGTGCGAAAGTTAGCTGATTCCGCTAAAACAGGCACTACTTTTGCAGCACTTAGTAAGATAAAGCAGCCTAAGGTTGTGAATTTAAATGCAGTTGAAATTGACATAGCAACGTCCTCTCATATAACCCTCATAAATTTAAGTGTGCAGATTACCGAAGCTACTTGAATAGTGACGAAGCATTGATCACTCAAGTGCCCTGCTCATGCCATCGGAGAGACTATGCTCGCAATTATTATCGTGACTCTAGTATTTGCTGGCTTGCTGCTAGCAAATGCATTGGTTTTGTTGCCTCTAGGAACCTTAAGCCTGATACAAGTGCCTCACTGGCTTGGCTTGATATTCCTTGTAGCCTTAGCAGCTTGGTTTTTAGGTGACTGAGTCAAAAGGGCTACAAAATCACTGTAGCGGAATTTGCCCATCAGTAATTAATTCATCAATTAATGTATCAATTTTAACTATAATGACCTAGGGTGCAGGCTCTAAACTACGGTTTTGCTGATATGTTTCTAGCTGCGAGTCAGGCACTCTCAAGAAAGATGGCTAGCAAACCAAGGTCTATGCATTCATGGCCTATCCTAGAAACATTCAAAAAAGCTTTAGGTATACTGAAAAGTTTCTAGGTACCTCGCTCAAAAATTAATATGAATAATGACTCCAGCTTAAAATTTTTACTGGTTGAAGATAATCCAGTTAATCAAAAAGTCACTTTGTACCAGCTCAAAAGCTTGGGCTACCTAGCTGATGTGAGCGCTAGTGGCCAAGAGGCGCTAGCACGCATGGCTGAGTCTGACTACGACATCATACTGACTAACTGTGAAATGTCAGGTATGGATGGCTATGCTTTGACTGAAGCAATTCGTCGCTTAGAAATAGATGCTGTAGGTGATCGCTCCTTGCCCGTAATAGTGCTGGCAATGAACGCGGACAACACACCACAGGAGCAATCTAGATGCTTGGCGGTGGGGATGAATGATGTTTTGAGCAAGCCTGTTCGTAAAGATGAATTGGCGCTCAAGCTAGAACAATGGAGCCAAAAGATTTTCACGGCGCGGAGTCAAGGGCTAACCTCAGAGGTGCCGCTAGAGCACCCAGCCCCAGCAGCTTCACCTGATCAAGATGGCTCAAACCCACCGTTGGATTGGGAACATCTCCATCAAATGTCTGATGATAGTTACGAATTTGAAATAGAGTTGTTAACTGTCTTTGTTGAAGATGCTCAAGTCCATTTAAAGGCAGTTACAACAGCGATCGCGGAAAGCAATTATTGGGAAGTTGAGCAGGCCGCTCACCATATTAAAGGTGCTAGTGCCAATGTAGGAGCCAAAACAATGCAGGCAGCAGCAGCAGAAATAGAACAGCAAGCACGTCGGCAAAAACTGGAGGGAACTGCCCAGCTTCTGACCGAAATTGAGCAGGCTTTGACCTCAATAGAAAAATTTGTCCAAAAGAATAGTTAGTGAGGAGAAAGCGATAGATTTTGTTATTTCTGTGAACTGTATTCGTTTAATGTTGACAATTTTTAGTAAGTGAAGTAAAAATTGCCTTGAAACTCCTTCCTAACTTACGAAATTTAAACTTAACCAAGTTTAAATTTCTAGTACTTTTAGAAAAGCTTCAAATTTCGTTGGCTGCATAGTGTTTTACAATTAGGAGGCAGTTGCGCTTGTCCTCCGTAGAGCTGTAGCTGAGCTTATCCGCAACTGACTTTAAAATTTGTAATCCACGACCACTAGAAGAATCAAAGTCAACTTTGTCATCAACCTGTTCCAGCTTGGCATTGAAGTCAAAAGGTGGACCGCAATCCCAAATTCGAATCTCTAAAGTATTAGCAGACGAACTAACTTCAATATCAATAGGAGTTTCTAAAGGTTGATGTTTATGAGCATGTCGAATGGCATTCGTAAGCCCTTCTGCTAGAGCAGTTTGGCACTGTAGCCAAACTAATTTAGGAATATGGGGTTGATTGAATGCCTCGAACCAAGAGAGAACTTGAACTAGTTCGTTGAGATCTGTATTAACGCGTAAGTGATGTTTCTGGTGCACTTTAGACCTCTTAGAACCGATAGCCTAGTAGTAAGTAGCTGTAAATTTGTGATGGCATAAGAATGTTGTCATAATATTGAAAAGTTTGTTGTGGAGCTGTGATTTACTCCCTTGGCGTTAGTAACTTATTGTTTCTAGTCGTGTTTCTAGTCATTGCACCTTAACTCCCTTAATTACATTCTAGAAATATCAATAACTTCTATATCCCATGCCTCGAATTTTAGTCATAGATGACGATCCTGTAATTCGATTGGTTTTAATGAGAAATTTGCAAAAACAAGGTTATGAGGTAGCTTTAGCACGCAATGGTGAAGAAGGAAGTGAGCTAGCTTCGCAACTTCGTCCGGCTCTCATCATTTGCGATTGGATGATGCCAGGACGAGACGGGTTAGAAGTCTGTCGCCAGGTGAAGGCGAACCCAGATTTGTCTACAACCTTTTTTATTTTGTTGACTTCTCGCGGGGAAGTCGAGGATCGGGTAAGAGGGTTAGATTCCGGTGCTGACGACTTTCTCTCCAAACCGATTGAAATGAACGAGTTGAAGGCAAGAGTAAGAGCGGGATTACGCTTGCATCAGCTCACTCAAGACCTACAGACCCAGAAGCAACTTCTAGAAGCTGAACTAGCGGAAGCAGCTGATTATGTGCGATCGCTCTTGCCCCCTCCTTTACTCGGACCTCCTGCGATCAATACCTGTTTTATTCCTTCTAGACAATTAGGCGGTGACTGTTTCGACTATTTTTGGTTGGACCCCGATTATTTGGCAATTTATTTATTAGATGTATCGGGTCATGGTTTAGGGTCGGCTTTACCCTCAATCTCGGTGCTCAATTTACTGCGATCGCAATCCTTGCCTGGTGTTAACTTCTACCTGCCCGATCGAGTCCTGACTGGGTTAAATGAAACATTCCAAATGAGTGGGCACAACGAACGGTACTTCACCATTTGGTACGGTGTTTACAACAAAACGAAGCGGCAATTGGTTTATGCAAGTGCAGGCCATCCTCCAGCTATCTTAATTTCAGGCGAAGCTGACGCTACAACCACAGCTAAACGCTTGAAAACAGCAGGTTTACCAATTGGTATGTTTTCTGATGCTCAATATGTGAGCGATCGCTGTGAAGTCGAGGCTGGAAGTAGCCTTTACATTTTTAGCGATGGCATTTATGAAATTAATCAGCCTGATGGTGAAACTTGGACCTTAGATGGTTTCGTTGGCTTACTAAGCGATTTAAGTCAGGCCAACAATATCAGTCTAGATACAGTCTTAGGCTCAGTTCGAGCGATCGGTGCGAAAGAAACATTTGATGACGACTTATCGTTGCTTCAAGTTAGTTTCGCTCAAGGCTCTCCTTAAAGATCATGCTGCCCAATTCGTTATCTAATTAGGCAATAAAACTGCCTGATTAAACTCAGCTCGATTCGGAAAAATCTCAAAGACTCGATCCATACTCGTTAATTGAAACAGCATCTTGACTTGGTCATTGATCGAGCAAAGAAAGAGCTTACCCCCAGCCGAACGGACACTCTTCAGCGCAATGACTAAAGCTCCTAAGCCAGAGCTGTCCATAAACGTAACATTTTCCAAATCAATTAAGACAATATCTGTACTTGCTGTTACAGCGTTATTAATTTCCTGACGGAGATGATTGACTTGCGTACCATCAAGAATACCGACAGGCTGAATTACTTTAAGCACAGGACTCATAATTAAATCCCAATATGGAACTAGAGGTTAGTGATTTTCGTACAACTAAGAGGAGTCTACCAAGTTAGCTGGATTCCCTGTGTTTAGTTTTCCCACATAGCTCTCAAAATAGTCAAAATCCTCTCGGCATCCCTACATCTGAAGTGCGAACTATTCCTGACTCCATCCTTTCGACCCGCTGACAGATGCGCTGAGGCACAATGATTGACGCTGGCTCCAGCGGACGGGTAAGAGTAAATTTTGGGTTTTCTAAAGTAGCAGCTTAGGCGCTACTAACAACCTTAGTTTTGCGCTAACTCTCAAGCACGATTTATTAGCAAAATTCCGGATGAGCCACTTCGGATTCTGGAAGTTGACAGGGAGCAGGATCAGTCCAGGATGAGCGATCGCCTTCCAAGGTGGCCTGTGTAGCTCTGTGGCAGTTTCAACGTTGTTTTAATTTTCGCATCGATTCCCTAACAACCGATTTAGTTCAGGCAAGATGGCTACCGGACTTTCCTTTTCTTCATCCTCTGCAACTCGCTTCGTCAACAATATTCAAGAACGCACCAGCCGTGGAATTTTGTTGACTCTGGTGATGACATCTTTACTGTCAGCCTGTATGTTGCGCTTGGTTCAACTCCAGTTGATTCAAGGGCAACAAAATCGCCAATTGGCCGACCAAAACCGCATTCGCTTGATTCCGATCCCTGCCGATCGAGGCAATCTGCTAGACCGTAAGGGAAAATTGCTGGCGGCTAACCGAGTCTCGCGGGCTGTTTACCTTTGGCCCAGATACCAAACCCAGGCTCAGTGGCAACAATGGGCAACTCAGCTAGGACCCATTTTGAATGTTCCGGCTGCTGAGATCTTGAAAAAACTCCAAGATGTCGGCTATCACTCAGCCATGCCTGTCCGCATCAGCCAAAACCTTAGCCCTAATGCCTTTACCAGACTCGCAGAGCAAATTGGAGAGTTACCAGGTCTAGAAATTCGACCCGAATCAGCGCGTAACTACCCTAACGGCGATCTGGGTGCTCACGCGTTGGGATATATCGGTGAGGCGACCGCAGATGACCTGAAGGCTCACCCTGAGTACCCGATGGGCATGATTGTGGGCCAAATGGGTTTGGAGCGCTTATTGCAATCTCAGTTGCAGGGTGTTTGGGGAGGCCGCTTGATTGAAGTTGACGCAGGCGGTAAGGAACTGCGTTTACTAGGCAATTCTCCGACCAAAGCAGGTTCATCTGTAAAGCTAACCCTGGACTTAGAGTTGCAAAAAGCGGCAGAGAAAGCGCTGAACAAGCGACGGGGGGCTGTAGTAGCGCTGGATGTGAAAACAGGGGCAGTGTTGGCGATGGCGAGTGGTCCTACCTTCGACCCCAATATTTTTACCCGTAGAGTCGCCTCGAAGGAGTGGGACCGATTGCAGGGGGAAGATAAACCGTTTCTGAATCGCGCTTTTCAGGGATATCCACCCGGTAGCACGTTTAAGCTAGTGACGGCAGTGGCGGGTTTGGAATCGGGTAAGTTCTCGCCAGATTCAACTCTGGTTAGTTCGTCCTACATCACAGTGGGCGGTTTCCAATTCCACGAGCATGGTAGCGGCTACGGTGTGATTGGCTTTCGAGAAGCCTTTGCGGTTAGCAGTAATACCTTTTTCTACCAAATGGGTTTATCCGCAGGGCCAGAGCAGATTTCTAAATGGGCGCACCGCTTGGGAGTTGGTGAGACTGAGGTGTTGGGTTTTGAGAAGGCAGGCTACGGTGCGGCTCCTACGCCAGCCCAAAAAGAAAAGCTCTATGGCGAGCCTTGGTATGCTGGCGATACGGTGAGTATGTCAATTGGGCAAGGTTTGGTCCAGGCAACACCTGTGGAAATGGCGGTGATGTATTCAGCGATCGCCAATGGGGGATCGCGAGTCAAGCCCCACTTGCTAGCCTCCCAAACGAATACCCCAGCTACTCAGCCAGCGAAAGTGGGCTTGTCTCCCAGTACCATCGCTACAGTCCGCAATGGCTTAATTGCGGTAGTACAACAGGGAACCGCAAAGCAACTTAACGATGGCTCCATTCCACTAACTGCGGGCAAGACGGGGACAGCAGAAGTGCCAGGGCAGGAAGATAACGCGGTATATGTAGGTTATGGCCCAGTAAAAGATCCGCAAATTGCGATCGCGGTGGTGGTAGAGAATGGCGGATTTGGTGCTGTCTCAGCCGTGCCGATTGCTCATGAAATGTATAAAACCTATTTCAAGCCATCAAGCCCAGCTAAGACCAAGGCGAAACCAAAATAACTAAGCCTGACGACTAAAGACGACTAAAGTCGCGGCTACAAAAACAAAGGCTGCCTACGCAGCCTCAAAATCTAACCTCACTTCCTGCTTAGAGATCGCAAGAATCTAGTTCCTTCTCCGTGGGAGAGGGTTAGGGAGAGGGGGTTAGCCCTCAACGGTAGTGACAGGTGCAGGAATAGTAGGTAACACCAGTTCCACTTCTAGAGGCAACTGAATCACTTCTAGATTGTGGGGGCTCTTCAAAGCCGTTTGAGCATCCGGTTGCTGGCAAGCCACCATTGTCTTGACGTGCTCGGCTTCGTCGTCGCGAATATTGACGAAGACATCGTAGAGGTTATCTACAGAGGGCCGTCGAGACTCTGGCTTCGTGCAGGTCTGGAACTCATCAAACATGTAGAGGTCGCCATCGCGGTAGTAGGCGATCGCAATGGCAGGAGCGGGTTGAGCTTGTAGCTCAGCTTGATGGATAGCGACAAACTGGTCATAGGTGTGGAAGGCGTGCCCTTCAATCTGCTCCATCATGTAGTAGGCTGACCTCGGCGAGACCATATACAGACCCACCATCACCCAGTAGTACATTAGAGCGGTGTGCTGGGCAAAGAACCGATCAATCCACCAACGGTTGCCACCCAAGGATTCCATAATCAACAAGTGGTGGAGTTCATTCCAGGCTTCAGCGAAATGCACCTTGAGCCAATCGGCTTTGCGCCACCAACCCAGCGTTTCGTAAAGGTGTAGGACGGAGAGATAGGAGAAGTAGGGGACGCGCGCGACGGTTTCTAGGACGTAGAAGCGCTGGTAGGGGCGATCGCGGTAGAACGTATCAATCACAAATACGAGGATGCCTACCAGCGATCGCAATACAAACTTGACCATGCAAACCTCCCGAAGGAGTAAAGTCCGCTTTCTTCAGTAGCGGGGAGAGTTGTCTCCTGCTTTGATCCTAGCGATTCTCAAGCTTGATAGCATCCTCAGCATCTAAGCTTTTGCTTAAGCTTTGTCAGTTGCGCTCAAGTTGAGGAAGACTTCACTCCGTCGCACTCCAGATTCTCCTCCCAGGCTGGTAACGGTGAGCGATCGCAACTGGTTCCAGAACGGCTGACTCGCTAGCTCCACGAGACGCAAGAACGGAAGCTGTTGTTCTAGAATCGAGCGGCTGTTCGCCCAATCTAGATATAGGTAGCCATCGTTGTCTTTAGGGAGAGCTGCGATCGCCGCCTTAAAGCCAGGGCTATCTACTAAAGAATTTTTGGTAGCTTGTAGGGCTTGCTCCATCGCTGCTACAGAAGTAGCAAAGATTTCGTAGTTGCCCACTGTGGCATGAACCCCCTCGACTTCAGCGGCAATCACATTGGCAAGCAGAGCGGAGTTGTCTTCAGTAGTAGTTTTGCTTGCAGCTTTGAGAGGAGTAGAACCTAATTTAGTCCAAGCAGAAACAGGGCGATCGGCTAAAGTTAGCGGTCCGACGCTGAAGCCTTTGTCCTTGGCAAGCGTATCTAGATTGGCGATCGCGGTCGTGGCTGCTTCGGTTCTTTCAGTGACAAAAACCCAGTCGGGCTGCTGTTCTGGACGTGGCAGCAAGGCCACAGCATATTCCCCTTTTACCCAACTAAAAATGTCTTGGGGAAGGTCAAGCTGCCAAGCGTTTCGTAGGTTGTTGAGGGGCTGATTAATCAACTGAGCCAGTGTCTCGTAGCCCGATATCCCGTCAGAAACTTGCGTCCAAAACTGTTCTAAGTCTGTGCCTGCTGCCACCACGGGACTACTGGCAGGAATATACGCCAAAGCTCCAGTTGGTTTAGATAGCGCAGGAGTAGCGGCTGGTAATGTTTGCCCTGGTGCGGCCAAGAAAGCCGTTTCAGCCAAGAGCCCTTTGCGGCTCAACCCTAGACCGATCGCGATACTTTCGTACAAATTGGTCGCTTTAGTACTCGGATCTGCCGCTGATCCTTGGCCGGACCAAACCGCCAACTGAGGCAAATTGAGAAACACTAAGCCGATTTGTCGCTGTTTAAAGCTCTGTAACGCTTGCTGATAGGCAGGGGAACTTCCTAACCCTAGCTCTGCTGCTTGCACGTTGTTGATTGCATCTCGCAGCACCTTGGGTTGATTGGCAAACAACACAAAGCGATCGCCCACTACAGCTGTTGCCAGAGTGGTTGCAGGTTCAGCCGTGAGCACTGCATCAGGTTCTTGTTGCTTATTTTTTTTACGCTTAGTTTCTGGCTTTTGTGGGTCCACTGCGGGTTCGGGTTGGCTGGAAATCAGCTTGACGCCTTTGTACTGCTCAAACATCAACTTTGTGCCAGCTGCTACCCGTTTCTGCCAAAACAACTGCAAGAACTCACGGCTACGTTCTGGATTTTGAGTAGCGATCGCTAGTAAGTAACCAGGTTGTTGCCCAGTTTGAGCATCGCGATCGACATCAGGCGAGGTTAAGGCAAGAGTGATTTCATCTCCCAGCCAAGGCTCTACATCTTGTTTGTAATCGAGACCCGTATTCGCGAGCAAACTTTGCTTCAGTTGCTCAACTTCAGCTCTAGACTGACGGCGGGCGCCCGGAGCGGCGATGACTTGGCGAAATGCCTCCAAGCGCTCTGGATTCACCAACAAAGACACCACGGCTGGGGCTTGTTTGGGTACAAACATGGCTGCTGCGGGACCATCTGTAGATCCGCCTCGCAAGAGGGCAAGCGGACTGCGAGCTGTGAGCCAGTAAAAGCCGCTGGCACCGACCAAGAGCAGCACCAGAACACTGGCGACCAGAACCGAGAAAAATGAACGGAGCTTCATGGTGAATTTAGACGCTGCTTGAGGGCTATTGAGCGAAAAACAATCCAGGATCATTATTCCAGGATCATTATCCATCAAGCCATAAATCTGGGCATTCTGAGACTAAAGACTAATCTCGCGACGGCTGTTTTCCTGAAAATGCTTGCTAGGGTAGGAATCAGTCTAGAGCACCTAAGTGCCAGAGTTTTTGCCAAGCTTGAGCGTGATTCAGAGGCGATCGCCATGTCAGAGCCTGATTTTCAGCAGTTTGACCCACCGCCGGAAGTAGAGAAGGAAGATAGCCCAGAATTGATGGCTCAAATGGATTTTGAGCAATGGCTAGAAGTATTGCAAAAGTCCGATCGCTCGTTCTACAACCTGATGGCAATGGAGGTGTGGTCGATTGCGAAAACGATGGATGGGCTACTGCCAGGATTTTGGACTCGCTTCATGAGCCACCGCCAAACAGCACTCAAACAATTTCTTCGGCATAAACAGGCTCATGCAGACGCAGACTCAACGCCGCCCTCATCAGAACATTAAGCTAGGTATAAGACTCGTATAAATTAATTCTAGTGTTGTGGAGATGACTGCTTGGTGCTGCTCAGCTACGGTAAGCTGCTTTGCTAAGTAAAGCCAAGCTCAATGAGCGATCGCTGATTCCTCTAATGCATCCATTCATAAGTGCTTAACGTATAAAAAATTATGCAGACACCTTTTGCTTCCCTATCCGCTTGGCATCAGCTAAAGAACCGGGAAATTACTTGCGAAGAAGCACTACAGCTACTAGTGGATGCGCAGGGTGGCGTTAGGCTGGAATTGCTCGATCGAGAAGTGAGCTATCGCTTTTTGCGCGAGTTTCCCGATCGCGGTACTTTACCACCCGTGATTCCGCTGCTCTTGTGGCGTAACTGTTATTTCCTAGGCAGTCCGATCGCTTTGCCCTTAGAGGAAATTAGAAAGCTCAGCGATCGCACCTTCACTGAAATCAAAATTATTCCAATTTCCGATAAAAGCTATCGCAACTGGTTCCACAGCCAAAACCTAGATAACAACCGCATCAGCTCAACACCGCTGGTGAATCCCCTCACTGGGGAACAAGACCAAGAAAATATTGGGGAAGTCACCGAACTCTACCTTTCTAAAGCAGTAGACCAAATCAGTCGCATTCGGACCATCATTTCTGGAGCCTTACGCAACCGAGCCAGTGACATTCACCTAGAACCCACGCCAGAAGGGTTGAGAGTGCGTTATCGCATTGATGGCATTTTGCGCGACATTACCACGCTGCCCTTAGAAATCAGCCGTCGGGCGATCGTGGCGCTGAAAGTCATGGCAGATATGGACATTGCGGAGAGCCGCCGTCCTCAAGATGCCCGAATGGGCGAAAAATATGCCTCTGGCCAAGACTCCGACTTGGGCTTAGACATGCGAGTTAGCACGCTGCCTTGTATCGGTGGCGAAAAAGCCGTCATTCGTCTGCTGCCGCGCCAAAATCCTTTCTCTAGCATTGACGAACTGGGTTTTACTGATAAAACCTTGGCTATCTATAGGAACTGGCTCCAACAACCTCAAGGCATGGTGATTTTTACAGGTCCGACGGGATCGGGAAAGACCAGTACGCTTTACACCAGCCTGCAAGCCGTAGCTACAGAATTTGTCAATGTAATCACGGTTGAGGATCCAGTCGAGTATGTGTTGCCACGCATCACGCAAACCCAAGTGCATGAACCCGCAGGCATGACCTTCGCGGCTGGGCTACGGGCAATTCTGCGTCAAGACCCAGACATTATTATGTTGGGGGAAATCCGGGACAGTGAAACAGCGGAGACAGGAATTCGTGCCGCTCTCACCGGACACCTTGTGCTCACAACACTACACACCAATGATGCGGCTAGTGCCATCCCCCGCTTAAAGGATATTGGTCCGGACCCAGGCCTGATTAGTGACGCTTTGCTCGGCATTGTGGCTCAGCGCTTGGTACGCCGAATCTGCCCTCACTGTGCTGAACCTTATACCCCTACAGAATCAGACTTGAAAGTGCTCGGCTTAAACCTAGAAGAAGCCACCCCAGAGTTATGGCGTAAGGGCCGAGGCTGCTCAAAATGCTTTAACTCTGGTTTTCTGGGCCGAGAGGCAATTATTGAGTTGCTAGATGTGGATGATACGGTGCGGCAAATCATTTATGAAGGAACGATGACCCAACTGCACCGTCACCTCAGCGAAATCAATTTTGCTTCCTTCCGCGTTGCTGCGATCGAAAAAGTGACTACAGGAGTGACAACAATTACCGAAGTGCTGCGGGTTCTACCTCATAGTGCTTTGTACCGTAAGACTACAGCTCGACCCCAAATGAGCCATATGAAGTTGATTAATGCCACTTCCTAAGCAGAGCCTTACCCAGCTTGCCTCCGTTTTCGGTCAAGACTTGCCTCTAGAGCTAGATTTCCAAAATTCCGTACTTTGGCTTGGTTTGCACTAGTTACACAATCTAAAAAAAATCTGTAAAGGCTTGATAAAACAGATATGCCTGTGTCTTTTTATGCTGGGATAGTTGGGTAGGATAGTCCCAAGTATTAGAGGCGATCGCAAATGATGGGGTTGAGTTCTGTTAGTACTCTGGACAGCAGCCCGCTCAATTCGAGCCGCAACGTTGCAAGTTGGGTTCAGGAACTCCAAAAGGCCGACCAAACGTTCTACAACATGATGACGTTGGAGATTTGGTCCCTGGCTCAGACGATGGATGAGATCCAGCCTGGCTTCTGGGCAGACTACATGCGTAACCGCCAAACCATTGTGCAGCAATACATCAAAGAGCGTCGCCGCCAAGACCCCAAGCTCAACCATCCCTCTCTACATAAGTCTGCCAGCACCCGCAAACGCTCTCCTTTTGGTTGGGCTACCGAGAAGCCTGTTCCAGAAATAGCTGGACAAAGAGTTACTGCTTTTTCCGAAACTTTAGAGCGAGATTTGCCCAAGGTGACCCCTCGTTCGGTTCGTCCTTTACGTGCAGAACCACCCGTTGATGAATCCGCTACTCTCAGCGATCTAGTGCTCATTGACGTATTTGAAGAAGCTGAGTCAGGGACTTCTCCATTGGCTAACCAACCCAGCGTTATAGAAGCTGAGGCATCTATCTCTCCGTTGCCTGGCCCCTTGCCTGGCCTGGCTCAAGCTCCTGCATCTGCTTTGACCAAAGCTTCAAGAGAAACCACGATGCAAAGCAGGGCTGTATGGTCAGCATCACCTACGCCCACTCGTAGAACGCCAGCAGTTGACTTAGTAAAACTACCTCATTTAATGCGCTTTCCAGTTGTGAAGGTTGCGCCTACCTTGGTCCCCCCGCAAGCTGCCGGAAACTTAGCAACCACAGTCGTTGCATGCTGGCTAACCCGGAATTTTTTGGTGCAGGCACCCTATCAAGAGGGGCCTTTGGGGGTATCAAAACGCTGCGATCGCATTACCTTAGAACCAGGACAAACCATCGTTTGTCAATTGGGTTTTCAACTAAAGGGCTTGACTTCTGCGGTGCAAGTCCAGCTAGTCAAAGCGCTCCGCAGCCAACATCAACTAACCGTGGCTTGGTTTGAACCAACGGCACAAACCAATGAAGCTGGAGCCGTAGAAACTCCTGAAGTCATGGTGCAGCTCACCAATCGGGGAACGCAACCTTGTTCACTACAAGCTGGGCAAGCGTTCTGTCGCTTAGAATTCCTCTGCTCTACGAGTTAAGTATTGAGTCGTCATTAGCACCTGGTAGTACTGAGCTGACAAGAGTGCTCTAAACCCAGATAAAATCAGTTTAGAGTCTATGGCTGAGCAATCCAGCAAGCGGGCAATTTCATGACCAACCAATCTACGAATCCAGCTTTTACTCAAATGAGCGTTGAGGAACTGGCAAAACGTTTAGCAACACCTGAGGGCTTGCAGTTGGTTGATGTACGAGAACCGCAAGAAGTTGCGATCGCCAACATCTCCGGCTTTACTAATTTGCCACTCAGTGAATATGCAGCTTGGTCAGAGCAAGTACAGGCCCGCTTCGACCCCCAGGCAGAAACGATTGTGCTTTGCCATCACGGGATGCGATCGGCACAGATGTGTCAATGGTTAGCTAGCCAAGGCTTTACCAATGTCAAGAATGTTGAGGGTGGCATCGAAGCATACGCTGTTTTAGTTGATTCATCAATTCCACGTTACTAGCGTTCTGGGTTATGAGTCGTTGCTCTTCATTGCAAGTGCTAGCTGTAACACGACAACTACTTGGTTAGGAACTTAGGCTGCTGAATTGAGGACTAATAGACTATAGTCACTGAGTAGAAGCTGGAAGCGATCGCAGCTAGTAGGATCTTCCAAGGCCTCAGGAAGATGGTTATTTTTGCTACTACTGACGGAGCAGTCCGAAAGAGACAATCAAGCATCTGCTATGTTGGTGGCATCCCAGTACCAATCAGAGTCTAGTCACTACTCGGATCGTCAGTTTAATCACTGGTTCTAAGGTTCTCAACCAAGACGGGAAAGACGGGAGACTAACAGTAAATCCCTTTTTGTAGGCCTTCTTAACTTAATCATTTATTTTTTGACAATTTTTTGAAGCTCAGTTAAATTCAGCTACCGATCTCATGCCTGTACAAGTGAATCTCACCGATCGACAGCAACGGGTTCTTTGGGCAACCGTCCGTCACTACATTGCGACCGCAGAACCTGTGGGTTCAAAAGCTTTGGTAGAAGAATATAACCTGAGTGTCAGCCCAGCCACGATTCGCAGCGCGATGGGGTATTTAGAAAAGGCGGGGCTGCTTTATCAACCCCATACGTCAGCAGGGCGGATTCCTTCCGATTCTGGTTATCGCATTTATGTTGACCAGTTAATTACTCCTTCCGAGACTTTGGCTCGCCAAGTCGATCAACTGTTTAGCGATCGCCTGAACTCGGATAGCTGGAGTTTTGAAGCTTTGCTCCGAGGCGCGGCCCAAATTTTAGCAACCCTGAGTGGTTACGTGACTTTGGTGACGATGCCTCAGACCAATATGGCTCGACTGCGCCATTTGCAAATTGTGCAAATTGAGCCGAGGCAGGTGATGCTGATTGTGGTGACGGATGCTTATGAAACCCAATCGGTTTTGATGGAACTGCCTCAAGCTGACTCAGCCCAAAATCAAGTGGAGGCCTTGGCAGACCCGGAATTGGTTGAGCGAGAGTTGCAAATTTTATCCAATTTCTTGAATCATCAACTGCGGGGGCGATCGCTGGCGGAATTGCCTTCGCTGGACTGGAGCGAGCTGGGCCGAGAATTTGAACAATACGCAGATGGTTTGCGAGCTTCACTAGCTGATTTGATGCGGCGAACTCAATCACCGCGCACAACCCAAATTTTGGTCAGTGGCGTTTCAGAGGTGTTGCGCCATCCAGAATTTTCGGAATTGCAACAGATTCAAACTATTATTCACCTACTAGAGGAAGAACAAGACCAACTGTGGCCTTTAATTTTTGAATATCCTGATTCTGAGTCCTTGGGCAAGCGAGCGACGGTGCGGATTGGAGCGGAAAATCGGTTAGAACCAATTCGTACTTGTACGCTGATTTCTGCCACCTATCGCCGAGGCACAGTTCCCGTTGGTAGTGTGGGAGTCTTGGGCCCGACTCGCATGGTGTATGAAAATGCGATCGCGATGGTAGAAGCGGCAGCTGATTTTCTCTCTGAAACTTTAAGCTAATTGAAAGCCAAACTTTTATTCTTCTAGGTAATCACACTTGTTAAAATTTCCTAGAGTGCTGATCCACGGCTCGAAAAGCCTTTAATCAACCATTTTGCATAAACGGGTTCACGATATGAGTCAAAGCTTAAACACCCTTCGTGAACAGCGCGGCTCTACAGATCTAAAGCTGACCCAGCTATCTGCTTCCCAGACCCCAAGCCATGACCAACGGGTAATTGGTTTGACTGGGGGAATTGGGATGGGCAAAACGACCGTTTCTGACTATCTATCTTCTGCTTATCAGCTACCCATTTTGGATGCCGATTTGTACGCTAGAGAAGCGGTTGGTCCAGACTCAGATGTGTTTCAAGAAATTGTTGAACGTTATGGCGTTGGTATCCTATTGGCCAATGGAGACCTTGATCGTCGCCGCCTAGGTAAGATTATCTTTAGTAGCTCTGCCGAGCGATTGTGGTTGGAACAGCGCATTCATCCGTATGTGCGCGATCGCATGGAGTCGCAAATGCAAGCCCTACCCGCAGAAGCTTACCCCACAGTGGTCCTGGTAGTACCTTTGCTGTTTGAAGCCCGCATGACCGATCTGGTCACTGAGGTGTGGGTGATTCAGTGTGCGTCAGTTCAGCAAGTTGAGCGTTTACTAGAACGAGATGCCAAAACTTCCCCAGAAGGCGATCGCCTGAGCCTAGAGCAAGTGCAAGCCAGAATCAATAGCCAGATGGCGATTGAGAAAAAGATAGCTTGTGCTCATGTCGTGCTGCATAACTCCTCAACTTTGGACGATTTACTAAGTCAGGTCGATCAAGCGATCGCAGGAACCCGGCAAGCTCCTCAAGCGGATGCCTCACCACCAGCATCTAGACAAGCATCTCAAGGGAAATCCGGACTGTTGCAGCCATAATCCCTTTTGGAGCATCCGCTTCAACTGAAAATCTGCAAGCTTGAGCGCGAAAACGTCCTACTAATGCTAGGTTATTCCTCTTCGACTGCTTCGCCACCTACAACCACGTTGCGTAGGCGCAAGCTAGGGCCTCCACAGCCTACAGGCAGACCGCCTTGGCCTCCTTTTCCGCAGCCACCCGATTCATCCCAATAGAAGTCGTCTCCGATCGCCTCAATGTCTGCTAGTGTCGTGAACACATTGCCAGAGAGGGTAACGTCTCTGACAGGTTCGGCAATTTCGCCGTTCCGAATCATCCAGGCTTCCCCTGCCGTAAACGTAAACATCTCTCCATTCGTCATGCCACCTAACCAGTTGCGGGCATAAACACCTTCTTTGATGCCTTGGAAGAGGTCGGCAACGGGAGTTTTACCGCGCTCAATCCAAGTATTGGTCATGCGGACAATTGGGGGGTAGTGGTAGTTAAGGCAGCGAGCATTCCCGGTAGGAGCTTCGCCCAGCTTGCCCGCAGTCTCACGCGAATGCAGCCGTCCTACCAAAACACCATCCTGAATCAACTGCGTGGTGGTTGCGGGGGTGCCTTCGTCATCGTAGAAGTAGCTGCCTCGATGTCCTGGCGGCTGGGCTCCATCAAAAATTTGCAGCTCTGGTGACCCAAACCGTCGCCCTAGGGTCATGACTTCTAGAATGTCAGGATTTTCGTAGGCCATATCCGCTTCCGAAAGATGCCCAAAGGCTTCATGGACAAACAATCCTGACAGAATCGGGTCGATCACAACGGTGTAGGTGCCGCCTTTTACAGGTTGCAACGCTAAAGCATCTACTGCACGTTGCGCGGCGCTACGAACTTGAGCATCTAGCCCTAACAAGTCTTCATAACCCCGGCGAGAGCCAGTCGTCTCGCGGCCTGTTTGCACCGTTTCCCCGTTGCGGGCAGTAGCGGCAAAGCGCATCTCCATATCCACCCAAGATTGTTCGATCAAGGTGCCTTCAGAGGTGGCGAAGAGGATGCGTTGAGCGCTGTCGCCATAGCGCACAGAAATCGTAGTAATTTGAGGATCGACTGAGCGCAAAATGCCTGCATAGTACTCGCACAGCGTTTTCTTCTCATTCAGTGAAACGTGGCGAGGATCTTGGCCTGTGAGCGGCAGGATGCAAGTGTCTTGAATTGGGTTGACAGGAGCCAAGATGGTTTCTTCATCTCCCACTAAACGAGCGGCAGCGATCGCTTCTTCAATTCGCTCTGCCAGCCCTGAAAGCCGATTGAAACTGGCAAAGCCCCAGCCGCCTTTGTGACAGGCGCGAACTTGCCCACCAATCGAAATGCCTTCACTCAAGCTTTCGATCTTGTCTCCCCGTAACAGGATGTCGGTGCCTTCGGCCTCTTCTAAGCGGATGGCCAGATAATCTACCTGGGAACGGTAGCGGGTAACTAAGTCAGAAACTAAGCTTTTGGCATCTGTGAGCAAAGTCGGCATGATGAGCGGGGTATGAGTAAACTGCATCCATTTTGCAATTATTTAGACCAATGCTGCCACTCTACCCAGGCGTGTCTGTAAGCTAGCAAGGTGATTTTAGCAGCGAAGCAAAAATCATTGGCTCCACCTAGATCCTCAGTGCAACGGAGATTGACACCTAAGAGTTCGGTTCTACGCCTAGCTCGGATCGGCTGATACCGATAACCTGGTACTAGATGGAGCGAAATTGAGCAGTGTTCGCAGTCTCGGTGCCATGACGAGTGACTGCATTGGGGGGGCTAGAAAGTTGTGCATCAGTGGTTATTGCCAAGCTTAAGTGAAGTATTAGCCAAGAGTGCCTCGAATGAGGTAACTAACGGTGTCACGTCTGCCCGTGAGACACATGATGAGACACATGAGGTTTCAGTCATATCTGCTGAAACGAGCAGAAACCATGTGTCGATCGCGCGGCAACAAGTGCGGGCCGAGCGAGAATGGTGGGGGGCGATCGCGGCCCTTAATGTTTTATTAGAAGTGACCTTGCCAGAATTGGCAGAACCTGTAGCAACAGTTCACTCCCCCCGCAAGCAGCATTCAGTTCGCCAAGCCAAGCAAGGACTGATTCTCGCAGGGCCATCCTGTATCCTGACCCAACCCAGCCTCAATGCCCGTTTAGCGTCTTGGGTGTTCACGCCTAAAGCTTTAGATGCCTTTGCTTGGATGCCATTTCAACTGCCACCCGCATCATCCAGTCAAGAGGTATCTGAAGTTCTGGAAACTACCCCTGCTCTGCCTGTGTTGCCTGGTGATCCCTTGGCGGCAGAACAATTTTGTTTGGTTTTAACCTCAACGTTTAGCTTAGTGATGGTCTTGGGAGAAAAGGCAACGGGCGCACCCGCTTTCAGTTTTTCTTTTGACCCAGAGGTGGTGCAGAGTGCTTGGCGATCGCTACGGCCCCGCGCTTTACTTACCAGTCCTCATCAAGTAGAGCGGTTGGATGCTTTGGTGGCTCAATTTGCACCTACAGCTCCGCATTACAAAACTGTGATGCAGTTTAGTCAGCTATTGCTGCAACATTTGCCGGACCCGATTGACTTAGAAGCGGAAGCATTAAATTCCTCTCGTCTAGCTACTCATAGCTTTAATTCTGAGACAGTCCATCTGGTTGCAGAGCCATTCCCTGAGTTGGCAATGGCTAGTGTGGCGACAACCCCAATGCCTTCGGAGGTTCATGCTCCGGCTGAAGTGATGGCGGAGCCGAAAAGTAACTTGGATGTGGAGTTGTTGCAGGCGATCGCTCATGAGGTAAGAACTCCGCTCACGACGATTCGCACATTGACCCGGTTATTGCTGAAACGGAAGGATTTAGCGCCTGAGGTGCTGAAGCGGTTGGAAATTATCGATCGCGAATGTAATGAACAAATCGATCGCTTTGGGCTGATTTTCCGAGCTGTGGAGTTAGAAACGTCGGCGGTGAAGCGCCCTCCAGTGGCTTTGGCTTCGACTTCTATTGATCAGGTGTTGCAGCAGAGTATTCCGCGTTGGGAGAAGCAAGCGAGTCTGCGGAATCTGACGCTGAAGGTGTTGCTGCCCCAGAAGATGCCGATGGTGGTGAGTGATCCAACCATGCTGGATCAGGCTCTGACTAGCTTAATTGAGCGATTTACTCGCAATTTGCCTGGAGGTAGCCATATTCAGGTGCAGGTGATGTTGGCGGGGAGCCAGTTGAAGCTTCAGTTGCAGTCTGAGTTGCAACCGGAGACTGACCCATCAACTCATACAAGCCATTCGGCGCGATCGGCTTTGAAGTCGATTGGGCAGTTACTCATGTTTCAGCCGGAGACGGGTAGCTTAAGTTTGAGTTTGGGTGTGACGAAGAATTTGTTTCAGGCTTTGGGTGGCAAGTTGATTGTGCGGGAGAAGCCGCAACAAGGGGAGGTGATGACAATTTTCTTGCCTTTGGAGGTAAGTCATTCGTAGGTGAGCTGCTCTGGGAAACCGAGCATTGGGGGCACTCGCCCCCAAACCCCCGTTGAAGGACGGTTGCGTCCCTCAGGCTCCCTTCAAACGAACGTGAGTGTGGGTGTTTCGAGTCTTGGTTTTTGGTAGCTTTTGACTTTTGGTTCGTAGCTCCTCACCCGTTAATCATCATCTCTTCACTTCCTAACTTCTCCCTTTTCATCCTTCATCTCTCATCTTTCCTCCTTCTATAGGTGCTCTATAGATGGGTAAGAGGACATTGAAGGTGGAGCCTTCGCTGAGTTTGCTTTTGACTGAGACGGAGCCGCCGCACCGGAGGAGGATTTGTTGGACGATGGTGAGGCCCAAGCCTGCGCCACCGGGGTCTTCTCCGGCAACGTGACGGGCGCGGTAGAAGCGATCGAAAATTTTGGGGATTTCGCTGGTGGGGATGCCGATGCCTGTGTCGCGGAATTCTAGCTGGACGTAATCGCCCTGTTGTTTGGCTCGAACCCAAACTTGGCCTGATTTGGGGGTGAATTTGATGCCGTTGTGCAGCAGGTTAATCACAATTTGCTTGAGCCAAGCGCTGAGGCAAGAGACGAGGGGAAGTTCTTCTGGCACGGTGTAGGCCAGCATAATGCCTTTTTCTTGGGCCAAGGGCTGATAGGTGCTGACGACTCCGGGCACAATTTCGGCGAGTGAAACGGGTTGCATGGTGGAGTTTTCAATTTCGCGATCGAGTTGTACTAGGTCGAGGAGGCTGGCAATTAAGGAGCCTTGGCGATCGCATTCTGTGCTCAAGACTTGCATGTAGCGTTGTCGCTGGGCAGGTTTGAGGCTGGGGGAGTTGAGCAGGGTGAGGGCCGTTTTCATGTTGGTCAGCGGGGTTCGCAGTTCTTGACCGACGGTGCTGAGAAATTCGTCTTTGAGCCGCAAGGCATTAAGCAATTCTTCGTTTTGGACTTGCAATGTTTCGGCGGATTCGGCCTGCTTCCGATAAATGGTGGAGCGATGCCAAACTTCTTCTTGGCGTTGGACTTGTTTGGTGAGAAAACGGCTGAATAAGTTGGAGTCTACTGGTTGAGCGAGTCCTTGCTGCAAGAGTTGATCCCAACTGCCGACTAAATGAGAGGCGGCGATCGCGGACTCAGAATGCAGGGTTTGGGTGACGGTAACGGCTTGTTTAATGCCTGAAAAAACTTGTTGCAGGGTGGTTGGGTTAAAGGAGCAGCAGGCGAGGAGGGGTTGTTTTTTCTCTAAACCCTCTTCTTCTGTAGTGGCTTTTTCGGCAGTTCCACCTTTAGGTGCATTGGTTGGTGTAGCAGTCTCTGATTTGGTAGGCCGCAAGGAGCGAGGCCGATGAGCCAGTACTAAGCCAGAAAATTGAGGAGACAGGAAGAACAGAAAATATTCCCGTTTTAGTTGGCTTTCGGCGGCTAACTGCAAGGTGACTAAAGCCGAGGACGAGTGAGAAACAGCGGAAAAATCTACGGCTTCTTCGGCACTTCTGGGGAAATCTTGATTCGGATAGGCTTCTCCCTGCCCATTGGCGATCGCAGAGGTCGCACTCAGAACTTCATCTTTAGAAGTTCTAAACAGATACAGCGTATGAGGGACCTGGGCGGATTCGCAGTAGCGCTTAATTTCGGCTTGCCAAACGTCGTCGCGCGGCAGCTTGATCCAAAGGGTGGCTGGCAATTTCTGCTCGATCAGAACGTCAATCGCAGAACTCACAATAGATTTGAGAGTCGCAGGGCTCACTTGCAAAGGGGCAGGAGACTCTTCAGACTGGAGGGCAAGTTCGTAGAGCGAAACGTCTTGAGTAATAGATGAGCTCATGGGGTATGAAGAAAGTGACAGCAGCTTAACACCCAACCTATCCGGTTGAACTGAAACCAGGTCTCCTTTCAGATCTACTGACTATTTGCAAAAATTGCCACCTACTCGCATTCTTTCGCAACATTTCTGGGCGCGGATCTGAAAACTGTGCTAAAGATTCAGCACAACTATATAGGGCTAGGGACGAACGGCGGTTCTTGAAAGTTTCTGCTTTTACCGCAGTTCTAAAGCTGCTCTGGCTTGTTCGCGATCGTCAAAGTGAATTTTCTCCGTGCCGAGAATCTGGTAATCTTCGTGGCCTTTGCCTGCAATCAGCACGCCGTCTCCTGGTTTTGCTTCCAGAATGGCGGTACGAATGGCTTCGGCGCGATCACAAATCACCAGAGGCTTCACGGTGGTGGGAATGCCAGCTAAAACGTCTTGCAAAATCCGCTCTGGATCTTCGGTGCGGGGGTTGTCGGAAGTGACGATGGCTAAATCTGCCAAGTCAGCAGCAATTTTGCCCATTTGAGGTCGCTTGGTGCGATCGCGATCGCCGCCACAACCAAACACACAAATCATGCGTTCTTTAATAAACGGACGCGCCGCTTTCAGCAAGTTTTCTAGGCTGTCTGGGGTGTGGGCATAATCCACAATCACGCTGATGTCCTGCCCATCGTTGATTTGGACTCGCTCCATCCGCCCGGGGACGCCCACAAACTGAGGCAACGCAGCAACAATGGTTTCCAGCTCTAAACCTAAATGGAGAGCAGTGCCGACCGCAGCGAGTAAGTTAGCCAAGTTAAATTGACCGACTAAGGGCGATCGGAAGGAAATGTCTCCTTTGGGAGTGTGCAGAGTGCCGCTGACTCCGTTGGCTTCATAGATGAGGTCGCTGGTCCAGAGGTCAGCATTGGAGTCTTGGGTGCTGTAGCTCCAGACTTGCTCTGCGGGCAGTTGGTCGATTAAGCGCCGTCCGTAGGCATCATCTTGGTTGATAATGGCTCGGCCCTTGAGATAGCCAGGGCTAAACAGGAGGGCTTTAGCAGCGAAGTAATCTTCTAAGTCGCGGTGAAAGTCTAGGTGATCTTGGGTCAGGTTGGTAAAGACGGCTACCTCAAACTCACAACCTAACACTCGACCTTGGGCGAGGGCGTGGGAGCTAACTTCCATCACGCCGTATTCGCAGCCTGCTGCGACTGCTGCCGCAAGGTTCTGTTGTAAATCGATCGCGAAGGGCGTAGTGTGAGCTGCGGTTTTTTGATAACCAGGCCAGCGAGCATAGAGGGTGCCGAACAAGGCAGTGGAGGGATCTGCCTGATTGAGCAGAAATTCGATTAGGTGGGTGGTGGTAGTTTTGCCGTTTGTGCCTGTAACGCCAACTAGCTGCAACTTTTGGGCAGGGTAATCGTAGAAGGCGGCTGCTACTTGAGCACAAGCTTGCACCATGTCGGAAGCAGGAATGACACAAGCTGCTTCTGCCTCAGTATGAGGTCGTTTTTGGGCAGCAGTGGATGAAACCAAGGCTGCTACGGCACCAGAGGCGATCGCGCTGGGCCAAAATTCGCCACCATCGACGCGGGTTCCGGGCATGCCGATGAACAAGTCTCCGGGTTGGCATGCAAGAGAATTGGTGGTTAACCCTTTCACTTCGGATTCCAAAGCGGCATGACTGGGCGGTTGCATTACGCCTGGTACTGCTGCTAATAATTCTCGTAGTTTCATGTCAGCGACTCCTCACATGCTCATCCTGGGCTTATTTTGACTGATCTACTAGCCAATATTTCTGTAGCATTTGCTCCAACTGGGTGACGCTCGCTCGTGGGGAAGGACGAGGTAATAGTTCTTCGACTGCGCCTGTAGGTTGGGGGTTGACTCGCAAAAGCACGGGGATTTCGTACTGGTAAGCTTGAAACCAGTCCTCACGGGTGGTAATGTCCCGAATTTCTAGGTCAATCTCTAAGTTTTGAATTTGATCTAGCTTTTCCTGTAGTCCTTCGCATAGGTGGCAACCAGGTTTACTGTACAAAATTAATCGCATGTTCTGTTTTCTACCTTGGCCCTTGCAAAGTCTGTTTTGTTTATCCGCTATGGAGCTTATTTTTTCAGGAAAGTCTCGTTATATCTAGCAGTTTGGCAATTTCTTGTGTGCATTGTTCAATTAAAGCCCGAACCTTGGGGGCACTCGCCCCCAAACCCCCGCTGAAGGACGGCTGCGTCCTCCAGACCTCCTCCAGACGAGTTTAACTGTGAGTGTTTCAATACCTGCGATCGCTACTTCTTAACGTCTGACTCTTGGTTTTCTATTCCTGTCTCCTCACTCCTCTCCCTCTTCATCCTTTTCCTAGTGCTAAGTTGTTGTTTAGCCAGTCCATTCGTCATCCATTCGTTGCGCCCGGAAGAACTTAAGTGGCAATTAAAATTCTGCATCTTTCTGATATTCACATGGGCAGTGGGTTTTCCCACGGGCGGGTTAATCCAGAGACGGGGTTGAATACTCGCTTAGAAGATTTTGTGGCGACGTTGGGGCGCTGTATTGACCGGGCGATCGCGGAGCCTGTGGATTTGGTGCTGTTTGGGGGGGATGCGTTTCCGGATGCGACGCCGCCGCCGATTGTGCAGGAGGTGTTTGCCACTCAGTTTCGCCGCTTAGTGGATGCTCAGATTCCAACGGTATTGTTGGTAGGGAATCACGATCAGCATTCGCAGGGGCAGGGTGGCGCAAGTCTGTGCATTTACCGGACGCTGGGGGTGCCAGGCTTTGTGGTGGGCGATCGCTTGGAAACTCACCTCATCTCTACTCGCAACGGCCCAATTCAAATCATTACTTTGCCCTGGCTGACGCGCTCGACGTTGTTGACGCGCCCCGAAACGGAAGGGTTATCAATGGCTGAGGTGAATCAGTTGTTGATCGATCGCCTGCGAGTGGCGTTAGAAGGGGAGGTACGGCGTCTTGACCCGGAGATGCCGACGGTGCTGTTGGGGCATTTGATGGCAGATTCAGCTTTCTATGGAGCGGAGCGATTTCTCGCAGTGGGTAAGGGGTTTACGATTCCGCTGGCGTTGCTGGCTCGGCCTTGCTTTGACTATGTGGCTTTGGGGCATGTGCATCGGCATCAAGTCTTGTGTCATGAGCCGCCTGTGGTCTATCCGGGCAGTATTGAGCGGGTAGATTTTAGTGAGGAAAAAGAAGACAAGGGCTTTGTGCTGGTTGACGTAGAGCGAGGGGCTACGAAGCTGGAGTTTTGTGCTTTACCTGTCCGAGCATTTCGCACGATTGAAGTGAATGTTTCGGAAGCGGAAGATCCGCAAGCCAAGCTCCTAAAATCGCTGAAGCCAGAATTAGTTGCGGATGCTGTGGTGCGGCTGATTTATCAAATTCGCTCCGAGCAACTAGATGAGATTGATAATGCTCCTTTGCACGCCGCTCTGCACATGGCTCATAGCTACACGATTCAGCCAGAGCTAGTTAGCCAGTTGGCTCGTCCCCGTCTGCCAGAATTAGGAGTTGGTAGTAGCATCGATCCTTTAGCTGCTCTAAAAACTTATTTAGCGAATCGAGAAGATTTGCAAGATATTCAAGGCGATCTGCTACAAGCGGCCCAAAGTTTACTAGACACTGATGAGGAAGAATGGCTAGATGAACAGCCAGCGATCGCTAGCCATCTAGGTTCCAGCCAAGTACTAGATGGAGAAACCCAATTGCGCCTCCTCTAAGCCAAGCCTCATAAAATGCTTGTAGCTTGCGCAGGCTCAGTTCTAATGGCTCTAGGCTTCAGCCTATGAAAGTTCGAATGATTGCAGCGTTAAGACCCAAGCGGCAATAATTTTGAAGCCAATGGGCATGATGTGTCTTAAAGTGCGGCATCCTGCTAATGGGAGCAATCACAGAGATCCACTCATTTCTGCAATCTTTCTATGGCTAAATCTATGGCTAAACTTTTACCGACGGTTTTACTTGCGCCTGCTTTAATGACGGCAACGCTACTTTTTAGCCAAACTCAAGCTATTAGTCCCGCTTGGGCGGGCACTTGCGCTTCTCGCTGCGGTCCTAAGCCGCTTCAGTTCACACCAGGGCAGCGGGTGAGTGTGGAAGTGGTGAATCAAACTGCGAGTTTAGTGCAGGTTCAAAAAGTCTTTGGCACTGATCCAGTTCCCATGCGGCCTGGGCAGGAATTGAAGTTTGTGCAAGGCGGTGGCACAGAACCCAATATTTCTGTGTACTTCTGGGACGAAACGGCGCTGCCTCTGCAAGCCAGACTCTCTCAGCCGAATCCTAAAACCCTACGGATTGAAATTCGGCCAGGTGGAAGACCTCCGGGCGATCGCTCTGTTTATTTGTTAAATGATGGTCGTGTTGCCATCTTTTAGCCAGTACAATCGGCTGAGCGTGTTTGAACTGAAACATCTGTGCTAGTACCCGTTCCTTCCTCCCCTCACCTGTCCCATCGTGAGCACCGCCTCCCCGATAAGCGCTGGGCGATCGCTGAGCGCGATTTGGAACGGGTCGAGGTGATCGTGCAGGCAACTCAGCTTTCACCGCTGCTGGCTCAAGTGCTGACGAACCGAGGCATCGCTTCACCGAGACAGGCAGAAATTTTTCTCGACCCGGATTTGCAAGTCTTACCTTCGCCGCTAGAAGATTTCCCAGATTTAGCGGTAAGTGTGGAGCTATTGCAAGAAGCGATCGCCAATCAGCATAAAATTGCTATCTGTGGCGACTACGATGCTGATGGCATGACTAGCACAGCCCTGTTACTGCGGGCTTTGCGGGCTTTAGGGGCTGAGGTGGATTACGCCATTCCTAGCCGTATGAGTGAAGGTTACGGCATCAATGAGCGGATTGTGGAGGACTTCCATCGCGAAGGGGTAAGGCTGATTCTGACCGTAGATAACGGCATTGCTGCGGTGAAGCCGATCGCTAGAGCCCGTGAGTTAGGTTTAGCCGTCATCGTCACCGATCACCACGAAGTCCCACCAGAAATCCCGCCTGCCAATGCCATCCTCAACCCCAAACTGATTCATGAGGACTCGCCTTATCGAGGTGTAGCGGGGGTTGGGGTAGCGTATGTTCTGGCTGTAACCCTCGCTCAGCAACTGGACGCGAAAGATTTAGGCAACTTGCTACTGGAGTTATTCACCTTAGGCACGATCGCGGATTTAGCGCCTTTAACCGGAGTAAATCGTCGCTGGGTGAAGCGAGGGTTGCAGCGATTACCCAAGTCGCAGATTCCAGGGGTGCAAGCCTTAATTCAAGTGGCTGGGTTGGGTAGCTCCAAAGCCCTCAAACCGGAGGCGATCGGGTTTAGTTTAGGACCACGCATCAACGCAGTTGGGCGCATTGCCGATCCTCAAGTGGTGATTGAGCTGCTAACGACCGATGACATGGGCATTGCTCTGGAGCGGGCGATGCAGTGCGAACAAATTAATCAGCACCGCCAGCAACTTTGTACTCAGATTGAGCGAGAAGCGATCGCCTGGTACGAAGCCAGTGAGATTAACTTACAGGACGAGCGGATTTTGGTTTTAGTGCAACCCAATTGGCATCACGGGGTAATTGGGATTGTGGCGTCTCGCTTGGTGGAGCGTTATGGTGTGCCTGTTTTTATTGGCACCTATGAGGACGACGACCAAAAAATTCGTGGTTCAGCCCGGAGCATTCCTGACTTCCATGTGTTTGAGGCATTGGAGTTTTGCAAAGAGATTCTAGAAAAACATGGAGGTCACCAGGCCGCGGGTGGTTTTACGCTCTTAGCCGAGAATTTAGAGGAATTGCGATCGCGCCTGCGGACTTTTGCCCGTGCCTCGCTGCAACCGGATCAGCTCAAGCCTCTCCTCGCCATTGATGTGCAAGCTCACTTGGAGCAAATTGACCTTTCGCTTTACGAGCAAATTGACGCGCTGCATCCCTGCGGCATCCAGAACCCCGATCCAGTTTTCTGGACTCCAAATGTGCGGGTAGTGGAGCAACGCACGATCGGAAAAGATCAAGCTCACCTTAAGGTGACTGTGAGTCAAAATGTCAGCCAAGCTAATACACCATTAGCCGCGATCGCTCAACCTCGAATCCAGGCTCTGGCATGGCGTTGGGGAGAATATTACCCGTTGCCCAATCGAGTGGATATTGCCTACAAGCTGCGAGTGAATGAGTGGCAAGGCAATCAAACTGTGGAGTTGGAATTAGTTGGTGTCCGGTTGCCTAGCTCTGAAAACGCCTTGCGATCGCCAGCAACGGTTGCTACTCAACAGGCTGAGTTTGATTACAGCGATCGTCAATACACCTGTGGTCTCTACGAACAGCAAACAGGCAAAGAGTTGAGAATCACCAATTCGGAAGGGCAACAGCTTGTGATTCAGAAAGGGCAAAAATTAGGTTGGCTACTCAAACCAGGTGCAGAAGCCAAGCCAGTAGACGTTTCTCAGCCTTTCTTTTATCAACTGATTAAAACGGCTCTGTCTGCTTTGAACACATAATCGACCTCTCCCCCGTCCCCTCTCCTAGTAGGAGAGGGGTGCCGCAGGCGGGGAGCGGTTTGATTGGTTCAGCTCACAATCAGAAAAAATTTTCTAAAAGAAAAAGAGCCTACTGTGAAGCAGGCTCTTTATTACTCTCTCTTACTTGAAGCTCTTTAGATAAAACTTTGTTGCCGATTGTTTTAAAGCCGAAATCTGGGTCTCAGGTTTAAACAATAGAAATCTAGAGGTCGCCCTTTCCAGCCGCTAACAAGAAAATGACAGCCGGACCAGCAAGCATGATCAGCGCTACGAAGGTGAGTTGCGCGATCGCTTCGAAGTTAATGTTGCCAGCGAGGCCAGACAGAAAATCCATTTCTCCTCCCGAGTTAACCCAATGAATTGTACCTTGGGTTAGAATGCCTGAGGCTTATTTTACCTGTCAACACCTGGTTTCTTTAAGGAAGTTTACAAAACTCTAAATATTTCCAGGCAAGGCAAAATTGGCCTACCATCCATTCGCTTCAAAAACCGCTAAGCTCATTCAGGGGCGGTAGATCTGAATTGTCAGTGCCACCCAGTGGGCCAGTTTCTAGAGACTTTGTAGATTATGCCAACTTGGCGTTGTGTCAAATATTGTGGGGCTTGTTGTCATCTCGACCCCAGCGATCGCCCTGATTTGGACCAATATTTATCAGGTGATGAGCTAGCACTTTATCTCAGCATGGTGGGCGAGGATGGTTGGTGTGTTCACTTCGACCACGACAGTCGTGAGTGCAGCGTTTATGATGACCGTCCTCGCTTCTGTCGAGTCCAGGCGGATGTGTTTCAAGATTTATATGATGTTGAGCCAGAAGAACTCAACGATTTTGCGATCGACTGCTGCGAGCAGCAAATCGAAGCGGTATATGGCGATCGCAGTTTAGAAATGCTGAAATTTGAGCGCGAGATTGGCGTGATTCATTGATCTTTCAGGCAACCCTGAGCATAATAATGAAAAGAATATGAAATGGCGCGTTACCTGTGCAATTATCTTCCCGCCCTACTAGTCTGTCTGCCCCAGCTTCGCCCGCTGCTCAGTCATTGATGGAGCAACTCAATGAGCCAGAGTCTAAGATTCATGCAACTTTGATTGAAGAAGTGGAACTGCCACGGCAGGCTAGTGCTCCGCATATGTCTCAGGATCGTCAAGAGCGTTGGCAAGGGTTTGGAGTGTTTTGTTCTACCTTTGTTACCATTTTTCTCGCGGAGTTAGGCGATAAGACCCAGGTAACAACGCTATTAATGAGTGCGGAATCCCAGTCCCCTTGGATGGTGTTTGCAGGAGCAGCATTGGCTTTAATTACGACTAGCTTGCTGGGTGTGCTAGTAGGGCGTTGGCTAGCTAATCGGCTGTCGCCCAAATCCTTGGAGACGGCTGCGGGAGCGGCTCTGTTGCTAGTTTCTGTTTCTCTCCTGTGGGATGTCGTGCATTTTTAGTACCGCTGGCTCCAACCAACTAATTCGATCAACATTTCAACGGTTCGCGATCGCTGCCCTGCAATTTCCTAAAACATTATGGATTGGCACCTGCTTGGATTGAGTTTCATCACCATTTTTTTGTCGGAATTAGGCGACAAGAGCCAAGTGGCAGCGATCGCCCTGAGCGGCAGTTCTAAATCTCCACGGGCCGTGTTTTTTGGGACAGCAGCGGCCTTATTGTTCGCCAGTTTGTTAGGGGTGCTTTTGGGTCACGGGGCGGCTCATCTTTTGCCAACTCGCTTGGTTAAGGCGATCGCAGCTTTGGGATTTGCCCTAATGGCGGTGCGGTTGTTATGGCCCAGTGCTGATTTACCTCCAGACGCAGAGGAAGTTTCCTAGCTAATTTATTTTCAAGGTTTATAGGCACCTAAAGCAAAAGCTCCCGATGGGCTCAGGAGCTTTTTTCATGGCTAGAAATAGGTTGTGCCTCTGCTGGTGATGCGGGTAAAACGCAACTAAACGCGCTCGCGGTAGCAAAGATTTAGCAACAGTCCGCCAGAGGCAAACTTCAACATCTCCAAGGCCCAGTAGCTACCATGCAACTGGTTCATCCCAACTGGGATTTCGATCGCCGTATTAAACAAATTTAGCTCCATGCCTAAAGCACTCATTTGAGGCGTGAGAGCGTAGGTGTAAAGAAGAGCGATCGCCACTAATATGGCGGCAAGTACCGCTCCAGCATAGCCCTTGCGGTTGTAGGCAGGTTGTAGGTAGCGCAGTGCTAAAACTCCCGTCAAGGCTATGGCAGCGCAGAGCAATTCAATGCGATTAAAAAGCCAGAAAATGGCGTATCCAGCTGCGGCAAATCCAGGTTGGCTCATCATGCCTGCTGCGTAGAGACTTGGCATAATTACCAGGTCCAAAATCAGGCTGCTGCTGAGCCAAAAGGCCAACGCAAAAATCACAACTGTCTGCCATTGGGGTCGCTGCATTACGCCATTGGAAATGCTAAAACTATCTACGCTTGAATGCATAAAAATTCCTGGATGTACTTACCTTTAGCTTAGCGAATCTATTTCCTGACAACTATGAAATAAATCGGAATTGTCTCAGGCTAAAGTCGATTCATTTAACCAAAAAGCTTAGCTTAGAAAAATGAACCAGAACAACAAAAACTGCTGAGTTTGTAAGTCAGTAAATCATACGTGAGGTAAATTTACCTGTCCGCAAAAGTGATACAAAACTAAATGAGTCTGACAGAAGGCTGCCAGACTCTTCAAGAGTAGTCAATCAGGAAGTTTGTTTCAAAGGTGGACAGAAGCCTGCTCGTCAGATCTGCGAAAGGTTACAACACCTCCTTAATCACTGAAATAACCTATCATCCGTCTACTACAGCCTATGAGGTAGACTCTTAACCACCGCTTAAGATACTTCAGACGAAGCACTTAATTTTCTGCAACGAGCTTTACAAAAGTTGTGCTGATTGTAAGGGAAGGGAAGCAAGAAACCAATGACGAGATTGATGAGTTGTAAAATTGGTAAACTGCTTATTGCTTGCGAATACAGCTACTTTTGCAAAGTCAGATCGAATATTGGAGAAAACATTCTGACTAGCGCAGGAGGCTAACCGTTTCAGATCCTAGAAGTTATCAATTGGATTGAATGAGGGGGAGCTGTTTGGTGCCTGAATTTAGAATAGCACCGAGGTTTTGAAAGCGTGAGCTGTTTTGTAGAAGTTCACTCCTAATTAACTTTAGAAACAACCCGCAAAGAAACTAAATACTAGACTTAAGTTCTTGCTCTTTGCTTGTGGTTAACGGCAGCGATCGCAGCACCTGATCTACAACTGAAGTAGAGACAAAACAAGCTACCTGGAAGTTGGTAGACCTAGGTGGGAGACGGGCGATGAAAGGTATTGCGACTAGTTTAGGGATTTTACTGACGGCAGCTACGGCTACCTGGAGCCTGAATCTGCCATTGCAGGCGGTGACCCTAGCAGATGGTACGGTCTACTTTGTGCAACCTCCTCGGTTGGTGAAGGCGACTACAACGCAGAGCGCGACCTATGCTTGGTCAGCCACTTACTACTTCACCTTGGATGTACCAGAAAATGCGGGAGAACCTCTCCAAAAAGTGACGATCGCACAGCGAGAAGGGATTGATGCCTTGCGCTACGACCTGAAAGACACCCAAGCTTTTGTGGGTGAACCTAGAGGCAAGAGACAAGCGGTGGCCTTAAGTGAAGTAATCGGCGATCGCAAAACGCGGACGGTCTCAGTGGCATTCGATCCGCCGATTCCTCCCGGTCAGACTGTGACTGTAGGGCTGCGTCCGGTACGCAATCCCAACATTGGTGGTGTGTACTTGTTTGGGGTTACAGCCTTCCCAGCAGGTGAAAAAGCGCATGGGCAATTTTTAGGCTTTGGCCGACTGCACTTTTATGACTCTCGTGATGCTTGGTTTCTCCGCGATCGCTGGTTTCGCTAGATTTTGCTTTACTGAGTTAACAAAAGCTTGCTTGCTAAGCTAGGCGAATTAGACCAAGCTGGCACTTATAACTTCAATCTTGCCAGTGGTGCTCTCTCCCAAATTCAGGCTCAAAGAAATTGCCAGTTTCTTCCATCAATTCTCAGCTTTGCTGGATGCAGGATTGCCTGTGCAGCAAAGCTTGACTTTGGCGGGTAAAGATTGTAGCGTGGCTTTTCAGCGCTCTCTACAGCAAGCTAGTACCAATGTTGCTCAGGGACAGGACTTGGCGACTGCGATGACTCTAACGCCAGCGGTTTGGAGTCCGTGGACTTTGGCTTTGATTCAGATAGCTGAGTACAGCGGTAGCTTAGCGGCAACTTGTCGCAAATTAGCGATCGCGGCTGAGCAACAGCAACGACGGGCACGGCTTTACCGCTCCGTGACTTTGGCAGGTGGAGCAACTGTGAGCAGTTTGCTGTTGCTGCTCGTGGTTTTGTCGCAAGGTAGTCGTAATTTTTTGGTTCAGCCTGGTTTTTGGATCACTGTAGGACTGCTATTAGCTGGTGCTTATCTGCTTGGAACGCGATCGCTGACTCCGAGCTTGTATCGCTCTCTAGCGCGGTTGCCTGTCTTAAAGCCGTTTCTAGAAGCTCAAAGCATGTTGTACTTTACGGAGCTAGAACTGCCCTTGACCTGTGGAGTGCCATTGCTAAGCGCCTTAGAGTTAGTTCGCGATCGCATTCCCAATCCAGAACTCGCTAAAAATTTAACGATCGCCAGTCAGCAAGTAGCACGGGGGCAAACTCTGAGCCGCAGTCTACAAGGTAAGATTCCAGCGATCGCGCTGCAAATGATTCGGACGGGCGAAGAAACTGGCAATTTAGATGCCATGCTGCAAAAACTCGCCGCTTATTACGAAGGCGAATTAGAGCTAAAGCTTCGGCAGCTTCAAGGAGTGTTGCGGCCTTTGAGCTTGCTAGCGGGAGGAGCGTTCGTGCTGGTATTGGGCATGCAGATGGTGCGATCGCTGCTTGGTGCCTTACCAGGTTGACTGGAGTAGCTTCAATGAGTTCTCGCCCGTCAGATCTAACGCCAGAGTGAAAAATTTTCCACGGTAACTAAACCGTAAATTCATCCGCCGGGGTAGACGGTACGCTACATTAGCAGGTGGAAGAGACGACATCAGCAAAAGAATTTCTCAATCATGGTAGAACGTCCCATCAAGAAGTCTGAACGTCAGGTTGCAGACAATCCCAGTAGTGATGCAGCAGGGTTCCAAGGATCGGAAGCTTCCGATTCGGGTACTCGCAACTCTGAAGAACGCGGCAGAAGTCGGCCTTCACGCGATAAAAGCGATAGAAACGATAAAGGCAGTGACAGAGGCAGCGGTAGAGGCGGCGACAGAGACAAAAGAAAAGGCAGAGGCAGAGATCAAGAAGACGATCGCGCCAGAACTCCGGTCAATCCTGCTTTGATGCGAGGACCAAAACCTACTCAGCCGAAGCCGCCTGTGGTGCAGCCAGAGCCAGAAGCGGAGGAGAATGTTACCGCTGAGGCAGATTCAGAAGTTGCAACTGAAAGTTAAGACTTGATTGATGGAGTTGGGCCAAGCTAGACCCACTTTCAAGGGTTAGCTGCCAACCAGCAGGGCTGCCATGTTTGAGAAACTCAGGAGGGTTTGAATGAGTAAACCGTTAAACGCTGCTCTCTCGGAAGAGATTGCTCAGCGACTTAGTCACAAAGCCAAAACCTCCTTCGACAATGCTTACGAAGCAGCCTTGCTGATTCCAGGAGTTACCTATGTGCAAGGATTTCTGGTGCTGCCAGGCATACCCTACAAGCCGATGGAGCACTGCTGGCTGGAAGTTGAGGACGCCATTGTTGATCCCGCGTTGCCCCACCTAAACCGCGCTCCCGAAGAGATTTGGTATTTCTCAGCTCAGCGCTTGAGCGTCAAGAAATTGAAAGCTGCGATCGAAGAAGCCAAAGAAGATTATCCAGAGGACGATCCGCTGCCTGTGTATGGACCTGCCCCCTATGAGTATTACGGGGACGCGATGTTAGGGGGCAAAGACTATCTGGAGGCGTTTCAGGCAGCAGAAGCGAAATGTCGAGAACTCAACCAATCAGAGTTGGATCGTAATTAGTCGCTTAATTCATCTAACTTGAATGAGTATAAGGCTAACGAATGCTGATGAAATAGCAGAGCTAAAAAGCTGGCTGATAGCTTTGATGTTCATATTTTTTAGCCTAGGTTTAATAGTTTCTCTGTCTCTCTTTTGTGCTTATTTTTTCTCAATTAATCAACTTGGCTTATCTGATGAGTCAATTACTCTAAAAGACATTTTGGAGTTTAAAACTCAAGGTGTAAAGCTTACCATTGAAAGCCTAAAAATTGTGACTACAGCCTTTGGAGGTATCGCTGTTCTTTTTAACGTTTACTATGCGGCGAAGAGAACGAAGGCTCTTGATGAGAGTGCGATCGCTGCTAATAAAAGTGCTGAGGCTGCTAATAAGAATGCTGAAGCCGCCCTTAAAAACGCGCAAGCAGCACAAGATAAGCAAATTACAGAACGCTTCACTAAGGCAATTGAACAGTTGGCAAGCCCAAATCTGGCAATTCGGTTAGGCGGAATTTATGCTTTGGAAAGAATCGCAAAGAATTCCAGTAAGGATTCTGATGATGATCACTGGATAATCATGGAAGTTCTTGCTACCTTTGTGCGCGAGCCTTCTTCTTTGGAAGAGCCTTCTTATAAGATTGATACCACGGGCGAGGCATTGAGGCTTCGCACTGACATACAAGCAGCTTTGACTGTTATCGGGCGACGTGAGATTGAGAAAGATAAAGGTTTTCTTGATTTATCTAATGCAGATATAAGAGGAGCAGCTCTTAAAGAGGCTAAGTTACAAGGAGTGGTATTGACTGGGGCTAAGTTACAAGGAGTGGTATTGACTGGAGCTAACCTGCAAAAAGCTCGTCTTGATAAGGCAAAATTACAGGGTGCAATCCTTATCAAAACAGATTTAACAGAAGCAAGCCTTGTACAAACTGATCTGCGAGATGCAATTCTTCTGAGTGCCGACTTACGAGGAGCCAACTTTATTAATACTAGTCTTCAAGGTTCTACCTTAAGCGGCGCAAACTTAAGTGGGGCAAAACATCTTACAGAGCCACAGCTTAAACTATCAGATACCAGTAGAGCCATCCTACCTGACTATTTTGAAAGGTCTAAAGAAGAATAAATGAATTTATAAGATTTAGCTGTGTGTTTAAAGGAGCATTAATTGCCCCTTCTAACTGAGTTAGTTAGGGCAATCGATAGTAGTAAGTATTTCAATTAATATGCTCTGCTCAGGAATTAACCAAATGTTGAACCATTCCATCCCCACATCGAGCCTCTAGCATCTGAAAACTCAATGTAGGTACGATTGGCAGGAATCCCTAAAGCTTGCTCAATTTGTTGCGAAAAATCCTGGCTCATCGCTTTGGTTTGGGTCGGCCCCATCGTGCCCACACTCTTAATCTCCACGTAGCATGTAGGGTCAGACGTACCTCCGAAAGTCATGGCGACTTCTGGCTCAAAAGCCGTCATCACATAAGATTCAGGCTTACCCGTATGTTTTGCTAGCCCAGCCGACAACTGCCTGAGTAAGCTGTCTACTTGGGACTTGTTTGGAGCAGAAATAGAAGTTTGAACCTTGATTAAAGGCATAGTAACAATATGAAAATTCTAAACTTCACGATCTGATGAACTGCTTGTTTAGGCTAAGCCCAAGACTCAGCCCTCACAACCTCTTAGCAATCAAAACTTTAGCCACCGTATTGCCAGCCTGTGCTCTCTAGCAAGAGAGGTTCGCCCTCACGATGGGTGCCCGCTGCAATCACTTCGCCCACATAAACCGTGTGATCGCCTTGCTCGACCGCACCAACTACTCGGCATTCCACATATCCCAAAGCTTCCGAGATGATGGGGCAACCCGTTTCTCCGAGGTAAAACTCGACATCGTCAAACTTGTTCCCCACTCGACGCTGCGGTTGAAAAAACTTTTGCGCCAGGTCTTTCTGTCCTGCTTCCAAAAAGCTTAGGACAAAGACACCGCTGCTCTTGATCATGGCGTGAGAGCGGGAGTCCTGTTTGACGCAGTTGACGACGAGAGGGGGCTTAAAGGAAGCCTGCATAACCCAACTGGCAGTAAAGCCATTTACTTCTTCCCCTTCTTTGACTCCACAAATGTAAAGCCCGTGGGGAATTTTACGCAGGATTGTCTTTTTCGCTTGTTCGTCCAGCAAGGGTCTATACCTGATTGGCACTACATCGCTCAGTGTATTACAGAGTCACGGAAGGAAAACCACAGCTCAGCTCTAATCCGACTAGAATCCTACTGGCGGAAGAGATGATCGTGCTCTGGATGGTAGAGCCGCGATCGCGCCTGAGTCGCCGTTAGAGCAGGACTAATCACATAGAGCGTAGTCCGGATCAAGTTCTCCTGTTGCGTGACCGCAGCCATTTCACTCAGCGGCACCACCCGAATTTTTTCATCAGGCCAACCGATGCGGAAACAAATTGCCACCGGAGTATCTGCTCCATAATGCTCCATCAACTTCGCCTGAGATGCTTCCACATGGCGAGCGCTGAGGTAGAGACAAAGACTCGCCTTGTGTGCCGCCAAACCCGCTAACTCCTCCGCCTCCGGCACCTCGGTACGACCACTAATCCGAGTCAAGATAATTGTCTGTACCAACCCTGGCACCGTTAGCTCCACTTGCAGCTTCGCCGCCGCCGCCTGAAACGCACTAATTCCAGGAATCACCTCAAAAGGCACTTCCGCCTCCGCCAAAGCCTGCATCTGCTCATGCACTGCTCCATACAAACTTGGGTCCCCTGAATGCAACCGCACCACCGACTTTTGCGATCGCACCCGCTCCACCATCAGCGGCAGAATCTCCTCCAGCGTCTTGTTCGCCGTGCGAATCAACTCTGCATCATCTCTCACACCCTGCAAAATTTGCCGAGGCACCAAAGAATCTGCAAACAGAATCACATCCGCCTGCGCCAACAACCTTTGTGCCTTGATCGTCAGCAACTCCGGATCACCCGGACCCGCCCCGACAATGTAAACGGCAGGCGCTAGACCAGATTTATCCTGGGTTTCAGGGAGTTGGCTGACAACAGAATTAATATCAAACGTAGTCATAAATCTCGATTCAGTCTTTAGTTGTAGAGGAGTCAGTCTAGAGCCTCCCCGTACGTGAAGTTACCTCTGCAGGGGGTCTGGGGGACGCAGCCGTCCCTCAGCGGGGGTTGGGGGCAGGTGCCCTCAAGCTCTTGGTTCTAAAAGCGTAACCGTAAAGACTTGATAAAGCGATCGCCCCAAAATCCAATCTATCCGGATTGGCTGCTGGGCCGTGGGATTAAGGAATGGTAGATGCACCCTGATTTAGCCCTGGAAGCCACAAAGCTTCTGGGGTTTTTCTTGTTTGAAGCCTAAATTCAAGGAAGATGATCCGATTCCTGCCGCAACTTCGGATCTGTTTCCTGAGCAGCTACCACATCTGGTAAAGGACGACGGAGTTGGTAGAGCCAAAATAAACCAGCAAGACCGATGCTGATTTCCACCAAACTAATAATTTGAGCAATGCGGAGCGGGCCGATCATTAAGCTGTCTGTGCGCAGCCCTTCAATCCAGAAACGACCCAAGCTGTAACTGACTAAATAAACTAAAAATAGCGTTCCCACCTTCAAAGCAGGTTTCCCTCGCAGGCCCCGGAAAAACAAGGTGATGAGAATCCCAAACACCATCAAGTTCCATAGAGACTCATAGAGAAACGTGGGATGAAAATACGCCACATTCTCATATCCCACTGGACGTTGCTCAGGAGGAATAAACAGCTTCCAGGGTAAATTAGTCGGTCGCCCAAACGCCTCTGAATTAAAGAAATTGCCCCAACGCCCGATCGCCTGCCCCAAAATCAAAGATGGTGCGACTAAATCTGCTAATTGCCAAAACGAAACTCGTTTGATCTTGGCGAAAATTAGGCTGGCAACCAAACCGCCCAGAATAGCGCCATGAATCGCAATGCCTCCTTTCCAAATGGCAATGATATCTTCTGGTCGTTGAGCATATTCTTGCCACTGAAACAGTACGTAATACAGCCGAGCAGAGGGAATTGCAGCGACAACTAACCAAATAATTAGGTCGCCAATCAAATCGGGATCAACTCGGCGACGCGTCGCCAAAGCTTGGGACAAGCTGACCCCAATCAGCACAGCCGAGGCAATTAAGAGGCCATACCAACGAATAGTGAGAGGTCCCAACTCAACTAATATGGGCCCTGGAGACTTGAACTCGAAGGCCATAAGCCCATAGCAGCTACTCCAGAGATGGGACAAAATTGGCAGATCCAAGGGCATGAGAATTTAGGATTCAGCTACAAACTTGATTTTATCCGCCTGAGGGCAGAATCCAATTTGGGCTGCGATTTCTTTGGCCCGAAACTTTGACTGCAAGAAGCATGAATTAAAAGCGCTGCTCAAGGCTACACAGGCCAATTGAGCTAGAATGAGAATCCTTGGGCCAACTGATTTAGCTACATCGAGGGCCGATTGTAGCTGCGTGAGTCAGGGCTGAGAAGCTAAAGTTCTACAACTAAAAGTCTGTCAAAATAGCAACTGCAATTGTTGACAGCCCTAGTCGCTCCTGAAATTGAGAAAAAGCATGGATAGAATTTATTCCGATCAACCTGTGGCACAGGCTATCACTGCTGGTCAATCAGGAACTGCGACTCCGATGCCAATTGCGGTAGCTTCGCCTCCCCTCCTAGGTGCCTCGTTAGCAGAGCTGACGGAATGGGTGAAACAGCACCAACAGCCTGCTTATCGAGGGCAGCAGTTACACCAGTGGATTTACCAAAAAGGGGTGCGATCGCTGGACGAAATTTCAGTTTTCTCCAAGCAGTGGCGTTCCACGGTTGCTGATGTGCCTATAGGGCGCTCAATGTTGCATTACCGAGCCGCTGCCCCAGATGGCACTGTGAAGTTTTTACTCCGGCTAGCTGATGGTCAGATTATTGAGACTGTAGGCATTCCCACGGAAAAGCGCCTGACTGTTTGTGTGTCTTCTCAGGTTGGCTGTCCGATGGGTTGCGACTTCTGCGCTACAGGTAAAGGTGGTTTCCTCCGCAATCTGGAGCGACATGAAATTGTGGATCAAGTTTTGACAGTTCAAGAAGACTTTCAACAGCGAGTCAGCAACATCGTGTTTATGGGCATGGGCGAACCTTTGCTCAATGTAGACAATGTGCTGGGTGCGGTGCGATCGCTGAACGAGGATGTGGGCATTGGTAAACGAGCCATGACTATTTCGACTGTAGGCATTCCGGGTCGCATTCGTCGTTTAGCCGCACACCAGCTACAGACCACTTTAGCCGTGAGCCTGCATGCTTCTAACCAAGCAGTTAGAGAGCAGCTAATTCCAAGCGCGAGACAGTATCCGCTGCAGGATTTGCTGGCCGAGTGCCGCGAGTATGTGCAGCTAACCGGGCGACGGGTCACGTTTGAATACATCTTGTTGGGCGGGTTAAATGACTGCCCAGAGCATGCAGTAGAACTGGCGGAACATCTGCGGGGGTTCCAGAGCCACGTTAACTTGATTCCTTACAATCCAATTAGTGAAGTAGATTATCAACGCCCTAGCCCACAACGGATTCAGGCTTTTCTGCATGGCTTGAAGCAGCATCATATTGCTGCGAGTGTGCGACGATCGCGGGGTTTGGAAGCAGATGCCGCTTGTGGTCAATTGCGGGCAAAAAAAGTAGGAGCGATCGCTTAAGATCACTCCTACCGTGCTGCTGCGATTGTGGTGCGGCAATCGCAAGTGCAAATCTAATGACGGGCGTAGATGCCAGGAGCATACGCTTCGATTACTTTGCCTGTGATTGTGCAAGTAATCATTAAATAATCACAAGTTTGGCATTGGGTTCGAGTCAAATGATCATCTGAAAGATGATGACGTTCGGCATGACTACCACAATTAGGGCAACGAACAACTTGTAAGGTTTCTAGAACACGCATTTTAATACTCTCGCAGCTAGCTCAACAATTAGGAGGGATTAAGGGCAAGGTTCACGAATTAAATTCGTAATTCTAAGATTTTCGAAACAAAATGTATCGAAGCTTACTAAATTAATCTGAGATTAAAAGTGCAGAAGTCATCGTCTCCTGACTCTTCTATTATGTTGGCATTTATGCAGATCGGCAATCAAGCTTTAGTTAGATTTTAGATTTCGGAGGTTGGGGATCGCCTACAGAGAGAGCGATCCCCGCAATACTGCTATTAGCTAAAAGCGCTTTTGATTTGGGACTGCTCGATACTAACTTCTTCGATGATTACAGAATTCTCTAAACAATTCTGCGAATTTTTTATGAGATTTTACTTATGTTTATGAACTTTCTTAATGAGTTTACTGAGCGTTGGATAATATTTTATTGGAGAATAATAGAAGCAATTGTTACTAAAACTACAAAATGTTTCCTAGTTAAACTCCTCCACGTTCCGTCATAATTCAAGCAGCATAATGCATTGAGCTTTTATAAGTCTTTTGGTGTCGTCTACGCAGAGCAAAGCTGTTCCTCAATCTTGCTGCCAAGGGCAGTAAAACTACAAACTGCATTGCCAGGAAGATTCAAGCATTTTGTCATGATTTCTTGCTATAGAAAATGAACACAAGTTTTTTAGGTCAGCACAGATGTTTAACCTCTAAATCGCAAGATTTGGAGGCAAACTCAAAAGAATATGTTGATCCTGACTTTATCTAACCCCTCAAAGCGATCGCGTCAAATAAAGCTATTACCAATCATTAAAACTAAATTAAGAAAATGGTTCTTCCTTAAGAAGGATTTAGGCAACGATCAGCAATTTGGCTACGTAGTGACAACTTAAGCAGAGCTAGACCTTACTCTAGTTCGGTCAGGTTTATTTAACCCGTCTTGCTAGAAAACTAGGGCTGCGGATGAAAGTAGTCGTAGATTTTCTGAGCTATCTGAGGGCCAATCCCAGAAACATTTGTGAGTTGTTCCGGGGTCGCTTCCCGAATGTAGTCAACTGAGCGAAAAGCAGCTAACAGTTCTTTTTGGCGATGATGCCCTAGCCCAGGAATATCTTCTAAGCAAGAGCGGCGCATGCGATCGCTGCGTTGCTGGCGATGGAAACTAACGGCAAAGCGGTGAGCTTCATCCCGAAGACGACGCAACAGTTGCACTCCCGGCTGTTCCGCTTCTGTAGTTAAAGGCAAGGACTCCCCTGGCAAAAAGATTTCTTCTCGCTTTTTCGCTAAACTGACCACGCGCAACTCTTCTAATAAATTTAGCTCCCGCAGTACGCTCACTACAGCCGAGAGTTGGCCTTTACCGCCATCAATCATGACTAAATCGGGCCAATCTGAATTGCCTACCCTTGGCAACTGCGGATCAGCGGCATATTTACGAAACCGCCGCCGAATCACTTCTGCCATGCTGGCAAAGTCATCCGAGTGCCCTGTGGTCACAGTAGGGTTTTTGATTTTGTAGTGTCGATAGTGCTGTTTGGCAGGTATACCGTCTACAAACACGACCTGAGAAGCGACAGCGTCGGAACCTTGAATATGCGAAATGTCATAACCTTCAATCCGTCGCGGCATGTCAGGCAGATCTAACACTTCGGCGAGATCTAACATCGCTTGAGCATTGCGATCGGCAAAGCGCTGAGTTCGGGCTAACTCATACTCCGCGTTGCGCTCTACCATTTCAACTAGCTCAGCTTTAGTTTGCCGTTGCGGCGCGACAATCGTAACTTTGCGTCCTTTGCGATCGCTCAGAAACTCGGCGAGCATGTCGCTTTCTGGCAGTTCGTGCTGCACCAGAATTTCTGCAGGAATCTCAACTGCATCTACCGTTTGGTAGTGCTCCTCCAACACTCGCTCTAGAATCGCACCTGGTTCTCCCGATTGAGCATCGGCGACAAAGCCTAATCGTCCTACTAATCTACCAGCGCGAATTTGAAACAGTTGAATACAAGCATGCTGCTCATCTGCGGCCAACGCGATCGCATCACGAGAAATGGTGTCATCGGGGAGCGCTACTTTTTGCTCTGCACCTAGAGATTTCAAACCATTAATCTGGTCACGGAGGCGAGCCGCCTGCTCGAAGTTCAAAGCCTCGGCAGCTTGATCCATTTGCACCATTAAGGTGTCAACCAGTTCCCCGGTGCGCCCTTGAAAGACCATCGCGACTTTCTGTACAATTTTGCGATAGTCTTCGCCCGAAATCATTTGCTGACAAACGCCTGGGCAACGACCAATATCGAAATTAAGGCAGGGACGATCCTTAAATAAAGGTTGGGGACGCTGCCGTAAGGGAAAGATCCGCTTCACAATATGCAAGGTGCTGCGGAGCAAATGAGTATCGACGTAGGGACCGTAAAAACGATCTCTTTCATTACCTAGCCGTCGCTTGCGAGTAATAAAGATGCGCGGGTAATCCTCTGACCAGGTAATGCAGAGATAAGGATATTTTTTGTCATCTTTAAGCAGCACATTGAAATGCGGTTGATGCTGCTTAATTAAGTTCGCTTCTAGCGCTAAGGCTTCAGCTTCTGTGTCTGTGACAATAAACTCAATTTCTGCAACCTGTCGCACCATCAACGCGATGCGAGGGCTGAGTGACTGTAAATCACGGAAATAAGAGCGCACCCGCGATCGCAGCTTTTTCGACTTACCAATATAGAGAATGCGATCGCTCACATCCCGCATGTAGTAAACCCCAGGCTCCGCTGGAATTTCTTTCAATCGGGTTTCGAGGCGCTCAGGCTCTTTCAGCAGTGGCAAAACTTGAGAAGATAGGGTCACAGGCCGAATTAGAAAAATAAACGAACTGAAAATTACAGAATTTTGAGCTTCAACCCATAGGGTGTCCGAGAAGTGTGGCCCTATACCTTTATTTTAGAACAGCTAGAAATCTTAAGCGAATTAACGGATTCTCTCTTCCCTCCGTAATTGCTATGGTTGTAAATGTATGTATTAAGACTATTAATTAAGTAGTAAAAGTATGGAAATTGAAGAGTTTGAGTCACAAACTCGCAATGCTATTGATAAAATTCTAAATCAATTGCAAACGGCAACCCTGCTAATTGCAGAGTTGGAATCTCAAATTTCTGAAGCAGGTGCCTCAGTACAAACCTTAAGCCAGCTTGTTGAAACCTTTGTTATAGAACAAAGAGCCAAATAAATCTGGATTTAGCAGAGGAATTCCTATAAGACCGAGTAGGGCAGTTCCTCTCGGATTGCTTGTTTGAGTAGGTTCAGGTTCACTGGTTTGACTAAGTAACGACGAGCCCCTAAACTCAATGCTCGCCGCTGGTCAGACTGAAAAGCAAACGCTGAAACGACGATTACAGGGACTTGGAACTCTTCCCCACGTTGTTGCAGTTGCTCTAAAAGAGTGTATCCATCAATATCTGGTAATTTCAGATCTAAAAGCACAATATGAGGCTGAAATTGAGCGATCGCCGTAAAAAATTCAGCACCTGCGGCCAAAGTTAGTACGGTATAACCGCAGTAATTGAGATAGTCACTCAGCAGTTGCCGATTGGAGTCATTATCCTCAATCAGCAAGATTCGAGCACTGCCTTGTCCTAACTCATCTGCATCCTGGCTCATCCTTATAATTCCTTTTGCACAAAGCTACCCAATCTGGAGACCAAATTTTAGTTAGAGACTCTATCAGCCTCTAAGTTAAATTGGTTACATCCAATTTCGCAGCCTATAGTATCTGTCCTGACCCATTAACGCAAGGCTCGACTAACAGCAGCGTGAAACCGAGCGCGGCAAGGTCTAATAAGATTAAAGTATTTAAGTGACGTGAGACTTAGTAGCGATAAAAATTATCTGAACATTAGCGGATATAAACGAAAATTTTCTAGACCCACACCACAACATCAGAACCAAGAAGTGATCGCCTCCTGGTTCTGATGTTGACTAAATTAATGATTAAGCTGAGGTTTGTTTGGTTAGCTTGCGCTTAGCGGCAAACAATCCACCCAAACTGAATAAGCCTAGTGCTAGTGAAGGCTCAGGAACTGACTCAGGGGAGGGCTTGGGTGGTAGTTCACCTTGCAAAGAGACTTCGTAGTTGCCAGTGTGGGAATTTGTACCATCTTTGGAGACGAGCCCAGACTTGGTCGCCTGATAGCTACGTAAGTATTGGCTCGCTTGTCCGTTGTAGCTAACTTTGACTAGTTCACTGGCCTGAATGGTGCCCGGTAATCCTAAGAGAGGGGCAGCATTGAAATGTCCGGCTAAGCCAATCTTAATCAACCCAGTTTGATCGTCTTGATTGACATAGGAGATGTTGGGGTCACTAAATCTCTGCAGCCCACCTGCTAGCAAAAAGGTGCTAAATAGGTTTTGGTTAGGTGCCATCCCGTACTGAGTTAGGGTGGTGTTAAACCAAGTGGTTGCTAAGTTGGATGAATTGTAGAGCGAGGCGATCGCCGCAGATTTTTGGATGGCAGTTGTATTAGAACCGAGGGCTGTCTGGAGAGTAGTAACGTTGCTAGCTCCTAGCCAATCTACAGCAGTTAAGCTGCTGAGGCTGATGTTTTTACCGTTGAGCTGACCATCCAAAGTCTTGACTTCGTTGTAACCCAAAAAATTGTTGAAAGCGGTTAACTTTTGGGCCAGGGTTGCTCCGGCGCTGGAGTAGAGAGAACCTGCTTCACTATTAGAAAATAGTTCGACATTGCCGCCTGGAGCGCTGCTATCACCATCTAATGCTGCCTGCACATTATTGGTTGGGTCTACTACGGTTTGACCGCCAATGACTGTGTAAGTCAGAAAAGATGCATTACCTCCAACTGTTGCATTGACGATAGATGCTGCAAATGCAGGAGCGTTAGCGATCGCACTGACAGTTGCGAACACGGAGGCTCCAACGATTAGGCGTTTAATATTCTTCACCATGTTGTGTGTCTCCACAAGATTTCTAGATAACGTTCGAGCCCTGGAACACCCACTACAGGGGAGGTAGATTTGTGCGATCCAGAGTTAACAAGATCGATAAAACTCTGAGGGGCAATCTACTACTTCGTAGTTTTACTTGAGTATTTTTTGGTATTGAATCAACGCCTAGTCTAGAAAGTTTAAGTACTCAAATAGGTAAAGTTCGCTGAGATTTTGCCTAAGCTTGGATAAAGAATTGTTCGCTCTTTTGATAGCTATCGATCGCTCATCCCCGTAGAAATACAGGTAGCCAGTAGTTTCTCGGAAGCACAGCGTCAGATTAAGGGCATTGCATCCTTGCAAGTACTCAATAATACGCATCCATTAAACGTTCGACTGCCTGGAATGAGTAATATCAATTCCTGAAAATCAGGCTACAAGTAATTGGCTGTAAGGGCGAACGGCCGTTCGCCCTTACAAATATCTGTAAATAGAATTTGGAGAATTGGTATTAGTAGGTAACAACAAACTGATTAACGTTGAGGATTGGCGTGTTAGTTAAGGTGGCGATCGCGACGGCTGAGCCAGCACCTGTGCCATCAGCATCGAAGCTGAGAACCCCAGTGCTGGTGTTGTAGAGGAAGTTAGCGCTGGTGCCAAGTGACGTAGGCGCAGCACTACTTACCAAGACTCCTGTGGAAGCAGTAGTCGTGCTGAGGGGAATTCCTGCTCGCAAACCACCCCCAAATCCTGCTTCTGAGATGTGGAACGTGTCATCAGATGCAAAGTCGGTGATTGAATCTCTGCCGTGGTTTGGGGCTTTGTAGAGGAAAATATCGGCTCCCCCTCCACCCGTGAGCCGATCGCCACCTGCTTCGCCTGCAATCACGTTGGCTGCTGTATCTCCAACAATCACATCGTTGTTGGCTGTGCCTGTGTAAATGGCTAAATAGGCGTAGCGGCTAAACAGACCTGTTTGTTCGCTCGTGGTGTAGAACTCTGTATTACTCTCGCCAAAGGCGATCGCTTCTCCTTGGGTTTCGTTGGGTAGAGGGATTTCCATATTCGGTTGCCGCCCAAACAAGCTACTCCATGATTCGCCAGGAGTGCGCTGCCACAGGAAAGCGGTGTTGTATGTACGCAGGATAAAGGTGGTGCGATCGCTGCTCAAAGCTGCACCTGTGACTAGGCGATCGCTTAAGGTTGTTCGCTGAGAAACGTCAAATGTACCAACGAGGGTGAGAGTGGGGCTGTTTGGACTTAGAGTGCGACTAAAAATCTTGCTTTGCCCAGTGGTAGGGAATAAATCTTTGGTGATAATTAACAGTTCTTGTCTGTCTGAGTCAAAAACCATGGCCTCGCTATCGAAAGATCCACTGGGATACCTGATCGGCAGCGTTGCCACCAAGCTCACAGATTGAGCACTGGAACTCGGTTCATTCACAACATAGATTTTCTGATTCGTGCGCGAGCCAACGCTAAGGTTTTGGTTGTTGCCAATGTCCCCAATAAAGAGGTATTTGCCTCCACCGGGAGCAGACCCAGCGGTAATCTCTTCCCAATCAACATTGGTAGCTCCAGGGAGGTTGACTTGGCTAATGGCTTTGCCTCTGTTGTCTATTGCATAGATAGCCGCAGTATTGCCCGAATCGTTGTGAGTCCACCAAAAATCTCCCGCTCCTCGCACTAAACCGGAAGATTCGCTTAGATTAGGAAATTTTCCAGTTGTATAACCGTAGTAGCCGTTAGTTGGTGTAACCGAGGGCGCAGGGTTAACCGTAATTGCAACTGTGCCTGTTGCTGTGCCACCGTAGCCATCCTCAATTGTGTAAGTGAAGGTGTCTACCCCACTAAAATTGGCATTCGGTGCATAAGTCAGCGTGCCATCACTGTTTTTAGTCACGGTGCCATTTGCGGCTGAACTAAACCCAGTTAGAGCCAACACGTCTTGATTTTTATCGCTATCGTTTCCTAGCACATTGATAGCGGTGGCTGTATTGGCAGTAGTCACAACAGCGTCACTATTGGCAAGAGGAGCCGTATTGATGCTGTCACGCCCTTCCAATCTGCCATAGCGGGAGAAATGGTCAAACCCACTGATAAAAGCGCCCGCTGCAACTGCTCCAGCAACATCTGAGTTGTGAGCTAAGTAAAAACTTTCATTGAACAAAGAACTAGGATTGCGCTGTTCAAACCGCCCATAGCGTAGAAAATGCTCAAATCCGCTGCTCAAAACACCTTGGGCTACTGCCGCAGCAACATCCGTATAAGTCGCTAAATAGAAGTTGCTGTCAAACAGGGAACTAGGGTTGCGTTGCTCAGACTGACCAAATTGCAAGAAGTGGTCTAAACCGCTGGGAAAGGCTCCCTGAGCTACTGCCGCAGCAACATCAGGGTAATTTTGTAAATAAAATTGGTTGTCAAACAGAGGGCTAGGATTGCGTTGCTCGCGTTGCCCGAACTGCCTGAAATGCTCTGAGCCACTGGCAAAAAATCCTTGAGCGACAGCAGCGGCGACATCTGTATAAGTGACTAGATAGAACCTTTCGTCGAATAAGGTACTAATATCAATGCTCATAAACGTTAGCGAAATACTGGTAATGCAATATTGTGAATGCGATCGCAGAGCTAACTTCTGGGTTTCCCTAGTTCACTACTCAGTCTCTAGCTCTTTCACAACGACTTTAGTCTAAGTATTACTTACGAGATGATTGGTGAAATTAGTATAGATTTTTACAGAATTTTATGAAGAAGCTATGAAGGTTGGGCTTTAAGTAGAAGCCTTCAACCTTCGCTTTCAGTAAATCAACATAAATAGTTGTGCAGAGTTAAGACCGGAAATCTTCAATGAGCTTCGAGATATTGAGCAATTCTATCAACCGCAGTTTTCAAAATGGCTGGCTCATGGACTAAGGCAAACCGCACATATCCTTCACCCGACTTACCAAAGCCAGCACCGGGAGACGCAGCAACTCCGGTTGCCTCAACCATTTGAGTGCAGAACTCCATTGAATTTTGGCTCCAGCGCTCGGGCAACTTGGCCCAGACATACATAGTTGCTGTAGGCATCGGTACTTGCCAGCCAATGCGGTTGAGAGCGGTTACAAAAGCATCGCGTCGTTGTTGAAAAGTTTCTACAGTGACTTGAATACTTTCTTGAGGGCCTGTGAGAGCAGCGATCGCCCCATTCAAAATCCCTCTATATTGGTTGAAGTCTACAGCTGCCTTGACTTGACGCAAAGCTCGAATCAGTTTAGCATTGCCGATCGCGTATCCAATCCGAAATCCACCCATGTTGTAGGACTTGGAAAGGGTAAAAAACTCGATAGATACGCTCTTGTCTGGGTCAGCTTGTAGGACGGAGGGCAAAGCTGTGCCATCAAACACGAGGTCAGCGTAAGGAAAATCGTGCACCAAAACCAAATTGTGTTGTTGGCAGAAGGCAACCGCTTCTTGGAAAAACGAGAGCGGGGCGATCGCGGCAGTGGGGTTGTGAGGATAGCTCAACACCATCATGCGAGACTGCGCCAAAACTGGGCCTGGAATGTCTGCAAAAATCGGTAAGAAGTTGTTTTCAGCTAGCAGCGGCATGGGATAAATTTGCCCACTAGCTAAATAAACTCCCCCGGCGTGAGAGGGATAACCCGGATCTAACAGCAGGGCAAAGTCTCCGGGATTGAGTACTGCTAAAGGTAAATGAGCTGTGCCTTCTTGCGAACCGACTAAAGGTAAGACTTCGGTTTCTGGATCGACTGCAATGCCAAACTTCTTCTCGTACCAGGTGGCTGCGGCTTGGCGGAAGGCTTGTGTGCCATGAAACAGCAAATAGCCGTGGGTGCTTTGGTCTGAAAGAGACGCAGCGATCGCCTCAATCACATGCTCCGCTGCAGGTAAGTCGGAGGAGCCAAGCGACAAATCAATCAAATCTCGGCCTGCTGCTCTGGCTCTAGCTTTTGCCTGATCCATATCAGCAAACACATTAGATTGAAGAGGGGCTAGACGCTTGGCAAATTGCATAATAACTTCGCTCTCAGCAATTGAGATCAATTCGGTTGGCTGGCCACCTAACGGATGAGGGCTAAAGGCTCTAGGCGAGCGGCTGAGAGCTACTGATAACCCTACTCTGGCCTCTACTTTGGCCTACTTTGGCAAGTGAGTTTCGAGCAGATCAATCAGCTTTTGCTTGCCAATGGCTCCTTCAATTGAAGCCGCGACTTCCCCATCTTTAAGGAAGATCAGAGCGGGTACTCCCTGCACCTGGTACTTCGCCACGGTTTCAGGATTGGGGTCTATCTCCATTTTGACAACTTTGAGGCGATCGCTGTAGTGAGTCGCTGCCCAATCCATCAACGGAGCCGTGAGTCGGCAAGGACCACACCAAGGAGCCCAAAAGTAGATAACCACAAGCTTGCTCGTTGGCTCAAGAGCGGTTGCCGCAAACTCAGCGTCTGAAATCGTAATTACACTGCCAGTCATGACGTTTGAATTCTAATAATTACTTAATACTTTAAAACGATGCTGACTGGTTAAGAATCAACTCATAAATTCTTGGGAGCAAGTTAGAGGTCTTGCAGGCCTCTCTAAACCCTCTGCCTATCGCCGATGAGCTTTAAATCTCTCACAGACTCAATCTCCCGCAACTCCTACTCTAGCTCCCCTTCCCTTTAAGGGAAGAGGGGCTGGGGGTTAGGTCTCATGAGAAGACACAGTAAAAGTGCTAAACACTGTTATAGACTGTCAAGCTGCTTTTTCAGGTCTTCCAATTCAGCATCAACGGCTGCATCTTTGGGTGCGCTCGCTGATGGGCTAGATGCAGGTAGCGTTTTCTGTTCAGGTGAAGCACCACCAATTAACTGAGCCTTCATAGCGGCCAGCTCATCATCTACATCGCTACCAGACTCTAATTGGGCAAATTGGCTTTCTAAGTTAGCGCCTGCCAACTCGGCAACTGCTTGAGAACGAGCCTCCATTTGCAATACCTTTTCTTCCATGCGCTCGAAGGCACCCATAGCACTACCAGTGCTCATATTGCCGACCACATTTTGCAGTTGCTCATTAGCTTTCGCAGCAGCAGCGCGGGCCTTGAGCATGTCTTTCTTAGTCTTTGCTTCCGAAATCTTGCTCTCTAAGCCGATTAAACTACGCTTCAAAGTATCAACCTGACCGTTTTGTTGGTCGAGTTGAGTTTTCAGACTCGTAGCGGTTTCATTGTAGGTTTTACGGCGTAGCAATGCTTCACGGGCTAAGTTCTCATCACCCTTTTGTAGCGCCAATTGAGCGCGTTGCTGCCAGTTATTAGATTCGGTTTGAGCCTGGTTCTGTTGTTGTTGAGTTCGCTTTTGGCTGGCGATCGCACTGGCAACGGCTTGACGCAACTGCACCAAGTCCTCTTGCATGTCCAGAATAGACTGTTCCAGAATCTTCTCTGGATCTTCAGCCTTGCTGACCATGTCGTTGACGTTGGATCTGACTACTCGGCTAATGCGGTCGAATAATCCCATGACTCTATCTTTCCTTTTGGGGTGTATGAGGTGAGCAACGCAGGCTGCTTACCTAAGCCTGCCTGGATTTCAAAGTTTTAGGGTGAATTAAATTGAGGCTATGTCAATAGTCTTAACATATACTAGCTAAATCCTTCCTCCAGCCAGCGCTAGAACGCTTCCTAGTGTTGGTGTGAATGATGGGGCCTACACCAGCAAAGGAATTCACCTGGAAAAGTAAAATCTATCTGCTTCTACTTTTCGAGCGATCGCAATTTGTACTTGAGTAAGTACGTGACAGCCCCATTTTGGCATAAACTCTAGCAGCTCGGAAAAGGGACACGCGGTTCTCAAACATTAGTTACAAGCGTTCATTAAAGCTAGCGAGCTAGAGGGCTGCCGTGATGATGGACCAGATACCATTTCTGGGCCATGCACTCAAAAATATTAGTCGCCATAGATTGAGCCTGGACTCTCTGGTTACCGACTACCTGAAATAGCTTTTCGAGCACTACGACATAGGCGATCGCGCTATTTACCTCAGTAGTAATGATCTCTACCTCAATTTCGAGATAGCTAGTGTTCTTGAAGATTTTCTCCCAAGAGCTACCAATCGCATCCCATCCTCGTAGAGCTAGCCGTCCCGGGTGAATGCAGAGGCTACCTGTGCCTTTGGACCACACTGCCTGCATCGCCTCCATATCTTTTCTTTCAAAAGCTCGGTAGAAGGCTTGATTAGCTGCTAGTACTGCTTGCTCGTCACTCATACAATGCGTCACCCTTGTCGTTTTATAGCAATGTCATGAACTGATTACTTAACAACGAGATTAAAAAATTAGTTAAGTTGCAACGCAAACCAACAAACGAACTAGAAACTAAGATTAGAATCAAGCAAAGCTATCCATTTCTTAACCCAGCTTAGGCTTGTGACTGTTAAACGATTTCTTCGCCAAGCGACCCTAACTCGTCGCTCCCATTTAACTGTTTTTATCCTTTCAGACGAAGCGGCTGCTTTTCAAGCTTATCGGCTCTTGCAATCGCATGGAATTTCTCCCGAGCATTTAGCGATCGTTGGTAAGGGCTATAGCAGTCCTGAGCGGGTTGGGCTTCTAAAACCCATGCAGATTGCTACTCGTAAAGCGAAGGCTTTGGCAGTTTTTGCTGGAACAGTCGGCTCGGCAATTAGTTTTATTGGAGCCCTATTTGTTCACTTTGGCTTAAGCTTTCCCCTTCATGCCAACCTAGTACTCATGATTGCAGCGGGCGGCGTTGTAAGTGGTTTTTGCGGGGCTGTAGCAGGAGCGCTGTTAGGGTTCCTAGGAGAAGGCAGTACCTCTGGAATTTACCGCCATTACCTAAGCCAAGGACGCTATCTCTTAATGATGGAAGGTCCCGAAAAGCTGGTACGTCGGGGGCAAGAAGTATTAAGTTATTACTCTACTTCCAAGCCCTAATCAATGGCTAGATCTAGAACGCTGCCCACAACTTGCCTACTCAAGCCCTGAAGCTAGATGAACAGGAAGCTTTTTATCTGTAAGGAGTTGTTTAACTGCACTCAGAATAAATTCTAGTCCCGCATCCTTAGCAATAAAGAAATCTGCTTCTGGGCAAAGTTGTTTACCTAATGCCAAATTATTTTTGCTAATAAATGCAGTAGCAAGAACCAGAATTGGTGGCTGACTCAAGTCTTGCTTGAGCTGCTGAATAATACTGCAACCATCAATATTTTTCTGGTATTGGGTTGGTGGAATGGAAAAATCCACAATAATCAGGTCATATTGAGAAGCTTTAGGAGTTAACTCACTGAAAGAGTAAAAAACAGAGACTTCAAAAGCACCTCTAAAGAAGCGCTGAATTAAAAAACACCAGTGTTCATCGTCATCTAGTATGGCAATTTTGTTCATTTATAATATTTTTTGAAAAAACTAATTAGGCTTTTTCTATAGCATCATCCTTCAGGTGAAGCAGTGTCAATAATCTGTAGTTTTTGTTTAGGTTTGGTTCTAGTTAAGATGCGTCTGTTGCTTCGGCTTGGTAGTTGCCTGACTTACCACCAGTCTTACTGAGCAAGCGAATTGACTCAATTTGCATTGATTTTTCTAGAGCTTTAGCCATGTCATAGAGAGTTAAAGCGGTGATTGAGACGGCTGTCAAAGCTTCCATCTCTACGCCTGTTTCGGCTTTGGTTTTCACTTCTGCCCGAATTTGATAGCCCGGTAAATCATCGTCTGGAGTGAGCCAAACTTCTACTTTATGCAGCGGTAAAGGGTGACAAAGAGGAATCAATTGTGCGGTTTGCTTGGCGGCCATGATTCCAGCCAACCTAGCTGTGCTAACCACATCCCCTTTAGGTGCATTACCCGCTTGGATCGCTGCCAGCGTCTCTGGGCGCATGCGGACTTGGCCCACCGCGATCGCTTGACGGATGGTTGACTCCTTAGCAGAAACATCTACCATCTGCGCTTGCCCTGCTGAGTCTAAATGGCTCAATGCCTGACTAGTAGCTGAATTCGGGCTTTCAGGAAAAATTTGTTGTGTCATTTGATTTAGGTGTGCTAATATGAATTCTTGTCGGGGGCTTGTAGCTCAGTGGACTAGAGCACGTGGCTACGGACCACGGTGTCGGGGGTTCGAATCCCTCCTAGCCCGTCAAAAAGGGTAGGCTTAGTGCCTGCCCTTTAACTTTTTTGAGGCGTTTGATTAACTGCATACAGATCGCGACCTCGCCCGGAAGCGAACTTGAGTGAGTAAGCTAGGTCTTTGCTAGATTGAGTGATAAAAACTAGCAGCCCTACAAACGCGAGAATAGCGCAGAAGCCAAACAAGCTACGGTACCCCACTTGTTCCGCTATAGAGCCAAAGATGGGACCAGCGATCGCGATACCAACATCAAAACCACTCACACATAGCGCTAAAATTTTAGCTCGCTCTTGCGGTTGGGAGCGATCGGCCATCAACGCCACCATCATAGGAATTAGCGTGCCTGCTCCAGCGCCTTCTAGCAAACCTGCAATCAAGAAAGCTTCAGCATTGCGGGCGGTCCACAACAGCAGCATTGCGAGTGAATAAAAAGTAAGGCTGAGGCTGATAAACAGTCCTCGCCCATAGCGATCGGAAGCTCGACCTGTCAGGAGACGAATGCCAAAGCTGGCGATCGCAGCAGCTGTGTAAAAGAATCCCGCGTTCAGGTCAACTTTAGCTTCAGCAATGTATAAGGGCACAAAGGTACTCAGAGTCCCAAATGCTAAGCCGATTAATAGCATTACCAGAGCAGGAATGCGAATTCGGGGACTGAGTAATAAACGCCAAAACTGATTGGATGGACCACTAGAGCTTGAATCTCCGTTCTCTAAGTGCCGATTGGGTTCACGAACTTGTACTGCGCTCACTAGCCCAATCAAACCCAACAAGGCAGATAAGAGAAATAAAGGAATATATCCTACCGCTGCTTGGAGTAACCCACCTATTGCAGGTCCAATCGCGACCCCAATTGGGTTAACCAAGCTCATATACCCAACTAACTCACCACGATTTTTCTCTGGTGAAAGATCAACGGTTAAGGCACTGTAGGCCGTACCAAAAGCAGCAATGCTGACACCGTGGAAAGCCCGAACTGCGATCAACAAGGGGATGGAATGAATGAATAAATAGCCCAGGGGAGCGATCGCCACAACTGTCATGCCAATCAGCAAAACGATCTTGCGACTGCGGTTATCGGCTAAATTTCCTAACCAAGCCCGCGACAATAGCAAGCCAATTGCAAAGGCCCCCATCACAATGCCAATTTGTTGGCTACTCCCACCAATTTCTTGTACGTAGAGGGGTAAGGTTGGCAGCAAAGAAGCCAAACTGCACCAAAATAGCAGTCCGGTGGCAAACAAAACTAATAAGTTGCGACGAGGCTCAGGCGCTAAATCTGTAAAAGCTTTCAAAATATAGTTCCTTCTACCAATCCTTCTATCAACCTGTAGTTGCCCACGCTGGACACATAGCAACAATTCTTCCCCTATGATGTGGAAGTTTGTTACATTTTGTCATCTACACTACAGATTGATTTCTGGAATTTCGCGACGGGCGATCGCTTGGAAGCAAGGCTAATTAGAGGTTCAATAAAAGAAAAAATCAGAGCTTACGGCCCTGATTAATCCAGATGTATGGAGTTTTTAGAGAATGGCAAAGTTATGAAGCTTGGCGAGAAATGATCTTCTCGATAGTAGCCTGTGTCTGCTGGAGCAACTGTTCTCGGCTATCGGAAGCTTGGATCAGTGGTGGGACCAAGTTGCGAGCTTGTAACGTCATGTGAAGCTGGAGGTGAGCGACGTACTCGCTAAAGTCTTCGCGAGCGGAATAATTAAGTGACTGATGTGAATGCGACTCCAAAGTGTTCTCCTTCCCTTACTCTGCGCCGTCAATCGACCATCAAAGAAGTTATCATGCCGTTAAGCTGATCTTTGAGCTCTGCAATGAAGTGTAACGCTTTTCACAATTGTTTATTGAGTTGTGTTGACTGAATTGGAATCTTTGCCTGATCCACGCATCCTAACCATACCCCTACAGTTTGGACAACTTGACACTAGTTCCCAGCCAGCAGCCTATTTGGAAATGGGGAGTGGTCCGACACTGGTGCTGTTACATGGGTTTCTAGGCACTGGAGCTTGTTGGCTACCTCTGATGCAGAAATTGCGATCGCACTATCGTTGCATTAGTCTAGACTTGCTTGGCTTTGGAAATTCGGGTAAGCCTGCTATTCGCTACGACATTGCGACAGAAGTAGCTTTTGTGCGCCAGGTGGTAGAAGCCCTAAATCTAGGTTCCTGTTATTTCATAGGCCATTCGTTCGGTGGTTGGGTCGCGGCAGCTTATGCCTTGCAGTATCCCAATGCGGTGAATGGTCTTGTCTTAGCAGCCGCTGCCGGAATTCGAGACGATAGTTTTTGTGGCCGCTATGACCATTTGCGCCCGTTATTATGGCCTGTCCCAGTAGTTGATTGGGGCCTACATTTGGTTAAACCGTTAGCGGGGTTATTGGGTCAGCGGGCGGCGATCGCCCAACTTAGCTGGTTTCGTCAGGAATTGAAAGCTCAACCTGCGGCTCGTTCCTTTCTGTTAGACCGACTGCGACCGGAAGACGCGATTGACACAGTAGAGCAGCAAATTCATCAGTTGCGACTGCCGACGCTAGTAATCACAGGCGATCGCGACGAAACCATTCCCTTATGGCATAGCCAAACTTATGCCAAACAAATTCCAAGCGCTGAGTTAGCAATTATTCCTGAGGCTGACCATGCTTTGCCCCAGAAATATGCAGATGAAATGGCAGAGTTGATTCTGCAATTTTTCGCCAACCAAACTGATGCCATTTCTCGCCATTCATCAACTCACCCTAGTTCCAGTTAATTTTCACCCCTGTGGTTTTAGCATCTGCATGACAGCTTCGCTACTGCGCTTTGCAGTAACCATTCAGGTCACTCACAGATCTACTTTCCTCCTGAGCTGCTTTTAGCGCCGTTTGGGTAGCAGCTTGGGCCTTTGCTTGCATTGCTTTGGCTTGTGTAGCGCCTGCTCCTGTTGGTTGAGTTTGCCGGAGGCTGGCAACTGCGTTGGCGATCTCGCGCGACGATTGGGCTAAAGTTTGATAAATTCTGGCGAAGTTAGCTTGGAATGCTTGCAATTTTGTGTCTTGAACCTTAACCCCTTTAATCTCTTGGCTGAGTCCATCCAAGTTGGTAGCTAACTGATTCATTGCAGCCGGATCGTTACCATTTATCCCCGAACTAGCAAGTGCCTGTCCTTTATTAATAACGTCAATTAACTTGTTGCACTGAACGATCTTGCTCTCTCCACAACTAGTTGCCAAGAGGGCAATTGCAGTAGTGCTTAAAACCATAACTGCCAATCGAAAAAGACGGCGCATCAACACTCTCCTCACAAGCTGGTGAACAAAACATTGCATTCAAAACCGATTCAGTTGCAGGTATCTAGCTCAATCTCCGAAGGGATTTAAGCATTAGCTGATGAGCTAGTCTGTCAAACCCAAGCAATCAATAATCAGGCAATTGAAACTTACCTGAGATGGTGCACCGTAGTCTTAAGACAACCGTAGATTTTTGTCAGTGTCAAGTTACACCATGATTAAGCGATCGAAAATTAGTCAAAAAAATAGGAGCATAACAGTTATGCCCCCTGAATAAATACAAGCTCTGGATGCAAAAGCTTTGGTAGTTCTTTTAGATAAGCTCTGAGATTTGTTAGAAAGCAAATGTTGTCCGAATAGTACCGATCACAATGTCGTTATTGGCACTATTATGATCAGGCGCAGTCAGCCAAATAACGCCTGGAGTAATGGAGATATTGTCGTTCACCTGGTACTGGTAGAAAGCTTCTATATGAAGTGAAGTGTCTCGGTCTTCTCCAAACGAACCAATAATTCCAGCAGGTAAGCTTGCAGCTAGTGCTGTGGCAGCTGGAGTAGTTCTTATATCAGCACCCACCACTTTGGGCTCCATCCCGACGATGATGCCTGCCAGATTGCCTTCCTTTCCTAAGTCTGGGAAACCAAGCGTTACAGCCCAGTTAACGGTTTCAAAATCACCCCGCTCAAACAGCCCACCTCCAGAGCTGAGTGTGCGATTGAAAGTGTAACCTGCCCAACCACCCAGAACAAATTTGTCGCTCAGTTGCCAAGAAAGTTCAAGGCCGAGGGAGTTGCTAACGATTGGAATGACTGTCGTTAAACCTTCTAAATTATCGTTGCCACCGAGAGACGATTCCTCAAGTAGACGGCTGATGAAAGCTTGAGGGTTAGCAAGATTACTGCCAGTCCCCGTTTCTCGCTTGTAGGCATGCACAAAAGTTAAACCTACATTCAAGCGATCGCTAGGCTTGAACAAAAGCTGCGCCAGCGCACCATAGGCCCCATCAAATAAACCGCTCTTTTCACTTGGTTCGGCAGCATCACTTGCTAAATATCCCAAACTTAGCTCTAAGGCATTCCCAAACTCGTGTTTAATGCCTAAGCCTGCCCCTTCAACCAAGTAATAGATTGGGTGCCGAGTGCCAAACGCTGATAAGGCCCCTGTCGCTCCATCACCATCTAAAAAGTTCACAGTACTCGCGAAGTCATCAGCAGCACCGGAATTAGCTGCTAGCACCACTTCAGTGTTCTCACCAAGTGGAAAGCTATACAGAAGCGCATCCAAGCTGACGTCATTATCGGAGTCGCCTGCAAAGGCCAAATCTCCTTCTGGCGTTAATGTTGTGCTTGATAAAGCCTCAAGTCCTTCAGCTTGCAGGCGAGTTCTCAGCAAATCACGACCCGTAAAGCTAGTCTCTAAATTTAGTCGGGTGCGATGACCCAGGGCTGCGCTTCTGTCAACTTCTTCGCCCAATGCGTTATCACCCGCAGCAATACCTGCAATCGCGAAAACTGCTTCCCCCTCAAGCTTAGTCGTCGTCGAGAATTGGTTAGCTTCAATCTCAGCAGTTCTTGCTTCTAAAGCATCGACTCGGCCTCGTAGAGTAGCGAGTTCGGCAGAAAACTCCTCCTGAAGACGCTCTAGAGTTGCTAAATCTTCTTTCCCAACTAGGTCAGCGGTACCTGCTGTAATCAATTCATTCACTCGATCCAGGCAAGCATTCACGCCCGCTGCAAACTCATACCGAGTCAGAGCCCGATTGCCCCGATAAGTACCATCAGGATAACCAGCGATACAGCCATAGCGCTCTACTAAAGACTGTAATGCTTGAAAAGCCCAATCAGTAGGTTGAACATCAGACAACTGAGATACAGAAGTCACCTGGTTCAAAGAGTTTCCAACCAATGCATCTACATCTACCTGCTCTTGAGCTAGTTGAGCGGGTAGCATATTCCCTTTAATCTGGGTGCCTTCCAGAACTTCGTCAGCGATCGCGGAAGTTCCGGTTACTGCCAACAGCCCGAAAACAAACGGAGAAATCAATAAAGAACGGCAGAAAGAAATTGCAGTCATTAATATTTCGCTCCTCACACCTGATTGTGGTTTGTTAGCTCCCAAATCCATCCAGTAGATTGTTGCTAACTACTCCTGATTAACTAAAGTGAACCTTTTCTCACTCAGATACAATCCCCTACCTCGGCATAAAAGCTGCCTAACTCTACTAAATCAGGTTGTGAGAATGATAATCAAAATAATGAAAACATACTTTGTATCTGAAAAGCTAAAAGTTTAAGTAGCGTCTCTCCAAGCAACCGTCTGTAGCTCAGGATTTTTTGAAAAACTTCTCGGTCCTTTAACCCAAAATAGCACCGTCGAGAGCTGTGTCGTCTACCTGCAGAGGCTTCTAATGCCTCGAAAAACTTTCCCCCACCCCTTGACAGTCTTATGTGGACTTCGTTATATTGGCTAAGCGGTCGAGAGAGAAGGGGCGCGGAAGCGCACCGAATCAGTCGGCCCCCGCACCTAGAAAAGAAAATAGTTTGAAAGCCAAGATAGCACC